>JBDHVB010000199.1:0-10510 GCA_039809465.1 Myxococcota bacterium | reverse complement strand
CGAAACCAGGAACGAGACCGTGGACCGGAAGCCCATATCTGCTCGTACTTGCTCTTCAGTTTTCAAAGACCGGTCGCGAGGGGCCCTGCAACCAGCGGCTGCAGTCCTGCGAGGGAGGTGCGGATATAGAGATCCCCACGGACGACGTCAACGATTTTGCGAAGGGCATGTTCTTTTTTCGATCCCGACCGCGCCCAATGACGCCCTGGCACGCAGGCTTCGCGCACTGCGCCCCGCCGTCGCCCGATGACCCTCTAGCGAACAAGCCTTAAATGGAGGGTGTTTCTGTGATTGAGCGGACACGCATTGGCGGAGGCGCACGCATGGAGCCAGCAGCTCCAGCGGCTGCGCAGAGTGAAAAGGTCGCGGCAGCCAAGCTCGGCTTCGACGCGATCCCAGCCGGTCACGCCGACGCCGGCCGCGCGGCCCAGGAGGCATTGCATGGCCGCAAGGTGAGCGCCGATGCCACCCCACCCGAGAGCGACGTCAAAGCACGCCTGCAGCTCCTCATCGAGAGCGCGCAGCGCAACCACGCGGCAGAAGTCGCCACCCGCCAGAAAGCCGAGGCGGCGAGAAAGAACACGATCGACGCGCGGCGCCAGGCCATCCAAAGCGTCGTCGCGTCGAGCCACTCTCCCCTGCTCTTGCAGCTCGAGGCCGCCAAGCGCGGTCTCGACCCGTTAGACGAGGCGCTCGGCATCATGCTGTTCACGGTGGGCGGCACGACGGTCTACCTCACGCAGTCCGACCTCGCGCGCCGGACCGGCGTCCCGCTGTATCTCTCGGGACACACCCACTACGTGAAGCTCACCGACCACGACATCATGGAGATCACGCCCGAGCGCGTCGCGGAAGCCATCGCCGCGAAAGTGACCGAGGCGCTCGCCTCCAAAGACTAGCGCGCGCCCGCCCCATCACGAGGCGGGTGATGCAATGCGCTCTAAGCACGGATGGTGATTCCGAACCGGGCGTGAGCCACGGTGGAGTCACCACCGTGAGCACGGGCGATTTCGCGAACGATGGCGAGGCCCAGACCGGCCCCGGCCTTCTGCGTGCCACGGTAGAACGGCTCGAAGACCTTGTCGCGCTGGTCATCACGGACGCCTGGACCTTCGTCCGCGATGGCGATCTCCCAGTGGGCACCCATCCGCTGCAGCGAGACATGCACGGCCGACCCTCGAGGCGCGTGCTTGCAGGCGTTCGAGAGCAGATTGTCCACGGCTTGCCGGAGCGATGCGTGCTCGAAGGTCGCCGTGGCTTGTGGCGGCGTTCGCAGCTCCATGGTCAGCCCCGCCGCCTCGGCTTCGCCACGATAGGCCGCGACGGCTTCGCCCAAGAGCTCCACGAGATCCCCGGAGCGCAGATCCCGCGCGACCTTGCTGACGGACGCGAGGTCCAGCAAGCGCGACGCGAGCAACGCCAATCGGTCGACCTCGTCACGCGACTCGTCGAGCGCCGCCCGCAGCTCGGGGGCCGAGCGCTCCCGCCGCAAAGCGAGATCCATGCGGGTGCGCATGATGGTGAGCGGCGTGCGAAGCTCATGCGCGGCGTTGGCAATCAGGCGTTCCTGCGCGTCCCGGGCGCGCTGCACACGGACGGCTGCTTCGGCGAGCGCGTCACGTTGCTCGGCGATCTCATCGCGGCTCTTGTCCTCGGGCAGCGACTCGAGCGCCAGCACGCCATCACGAAGCTTCGGCAAATAGTCCGTCATCGCGCGCAGGCGTCGGACCAGCGAGTGTGCCTGCCAGGCCTGCACCAAGAGCAGCAGCAGCGCGACCACGACGCCAACCGACGCGGTCGTCTTGTAGAAGGTCGCGACGGTCCGTTCGATGGGCTCCAAGGGTGACGCCAGACGCATGAGATACGCGCGGCCGTTCGGCGAGCGCACCACCGTCCGCAGCTCGCGAAACCTCACGCCCTCCAAGGTCGCGAACGACAACCCATCCTCTATAGCGGACGACGACCAATCGAGATGCCGCGGAGAATGCGCGGCGTGCGGAAACTGGATGAGCGCGTTCCCCGCGGCGTCGTAGACCGCCACGATGCTGGGGTGCTCCGACACCTCCTCGATGGCCTCGCCGCGGTGGATGAGGTGCGGCTCGCCATCCGGGCCGTCGAACAAGCTCACGCGCTCGACCGAAGCCTGAGCACGCAACGCATCATCGAGATTGTCCACCAGCGACAACCTGAAGATCTCACCCGCGACGACGATGGTCGCGGTGAGCCCGAGCGCCGGCAACACCGCGCCGAACAGCCAGAGGCGCGGCCGCAGCTTCACGCCTTGTCCCGGATGACGAGGCGATAACCGGTGCCACGCACCGCGCGAACGCTCACCTCTTCGTCGATGCCCAAGCGGCGGAGCTTCGCGCGCAGGTAACCGACGTAGACGTCGACGACGTTGGGCGTACCATCGAAGCCCGCGCCCCACACGGCGGTGAGCAGCTCGGATCGGGTGAGGGTCTCTCCAGCGTGGCCGGCTAGCTCCGAGAGCAGCCCGTACTCGCGCGCGGTGAGCGCCTCTTCGACATCACGAACGCTCAAGACCCGGCGATTCGCGTCGAGCAGCGCCCGTCCGAGCTTGCGGCGGACCTCGTGACCGCCCCCACGCCGGTGCAAAGCCTCGAGCCTCGCCAAGAGCTCGTCGAAATCGAACGGCTTGGTGAGATAGTCGTCCGCTCCAGCACGCAGGCCGGTGACCCGCTCACCCACCGAGCCACGGGCGGTCAGCATCAACACGGGCGTGCGCAGACCGGCATCGCGCCAACGCCGCAACACGGCGACGCCGTCGAGATCCGGCAGCGACCAGTCGAGCAGCACGACGTCGTAGGGCACGGCGGCCGCCTGTTCGACCGCGTCGGCGCCCGAAGAGCAGACGTCGACCTCGTGCCCTTCTTCCTTGAGGCCGCGGCTCAGCAACACCACCATCTTCTCTTCGTCCTCGACGACGAGCACCCTCATGCGAGCCGCTTCTCCGCGAAGTACGAATAGAGCGCAGGCAAGATGACCAAGGTCAACAGGGTCGAGGTCACCAAGCCACCGACCACGACGGTCGCGAGTGGGCGCTGAACTTCCGAGCCCACACCGCTCGCGAGCATCATGGGGACGAAGCCCAAGCCCGCCACGAGGGCCGTCATCAGCACCGGCCGCGCCCGTGACTTCGCCGCTCCCACCGCGGCGTCGTGAGGAGAAGCGCCGCCACGTTGGTCCTCGAGGATGCGCGACATCAGCACCACCCCGTTGAGCACCGCGACGCCGCTCAGGGCGATGAAGCCGATCGCCGCGGAGATGGAGATCGGCATACCGCGCAGCGTGAGCGCCACCACGCCGCCGACACACGCGAATGGCACGTTGGCGAAGATGAGCAGCGTCGGGCGCGCACCGCGGAAGGTCGCGTAGAGCAAAACCACAATCAGCAGCATCACGATGGGAATGACGACGCGCAAGCGCGCGGCCGCCGCCTCGAGCTGCTCGTATTGACCACCCCACACGGCCCGATAGCCCTCGGGCAGCTGCACCGCGGCGTCGAAGGCAGCTCGTCCGCTATCGACGACTTCACCGAGATCCGCGCCACGCACGTTGAATCCAACGAGGAGACGGCGCGCGCCATCCTGATGCGCCACGAGGCTCGCCGAGCGCTCGTGACCGATGTCGGCGAGGCGCGAGAGAGGCACGACACCGCCTCCCTGATGCGCGAGCGGCAAGCGCTCGATGTCGAAGACCGTCGGTGACCACTCGAGCCGCAACAAGATGGGCACGCGCAGCAAACCGACGTACGTGTGACCCACGTCGACGCCCTGCCTCAAGGCCTGCACCGCCTCGAGCACGTCGCGCACCGCATAACCATACGCCGCGACGTCGAGCGGCCGGGGTCGTACTTCCACCAATGCCACGTCCGGCGGCGCGAGGACGCGCACGTCGGCCGCTCCTTTGACCCCCTTCAGCACATCACGCGTCTGCTCGGCGAGCTCACGGAGCTTCAGCAGATCATCGCCGTAGATGGCGACCGACACGTCCGTGACGGAGCCCCCCAGGAGCTCATTGAAGCGCATCTGAATCGGTTGCGTGTACGACGGCCCCGAGCCCGGTGCCTGGCTCGCGACGGCCGCGTCGATCTCGGCGATGAGCGCGTCACGCGTGAGGCCCTTGCGCCACTCTTCGCGCGGCGCGAGCCCCACGAAGACATCCGCTTGATCGAGGCCCATGATATCGGTCGCCACCGCGGGACTGCCGATGCGCGACACGACGCTGCGCACCTCTGGAGCACTATCGCGGATGACGCGCTCGAGGTGTCCGGCATCGCGTACAGCGCCGTCGATGCTGATGTCGGGCGAGCGCGTCGTTTGGATGACGAGGTCGCCTTCGTCGAGCTGGGGCACGAACTCACTGCCGGCACGCGCATAGAGCCCCAGGCCCGCCGCGAGCAGCAACACCGACGCGGCCATGACGGCACGTGGATACCGCACCAATCGGTCGAGCAACGACGCGTAGGCACGGTCGAGCAGACGCGGCAGCCACGGCGTCCGGCTCGGTACGCTCGCCGGCGTGATCCATGCAGCGACCGCCGCGGGGATGAAGGTCAATGAGAGCACCAGCGAGCAGACGAGCGCCAGGACGACGGTGAGCGCCATCGGCCTGAACATCTTGCCGTCGACACCACTCAGGCTCAGCACCGGCACGTAGACGAGCACGATGATCAGCACCGAGAAGAAGACCGGACGCGCGACGCCCACGAGCAGCGGCGCGGCACGGCCGCCCAACCGCTCACGCGGACGCTCGCGGTCCTTCCCCTGCACGCAGTGGAAGACGTGCTCGACCATGACCACGGCGCCATCGACGACCAAGCCGAAGTCGATGGCGCCGAGAGACATGAGATTGCCGGGGATGCCAAGCACGACCATGCCGGCGAGCGCGCCCAACATCGAGAGCGGGATGACGGACGCGACGAGCAATCCAGCCCGCGCGCTGCCCAACATCAAGAACAGAACGGCGATGACCAGCGCTCCACCCTCGAGGAGGCTACGCCCCACGGTGCGCATGGTCTGCTCGACCAGCACGCTGCGATCGTAGACGGTATCGACCACGACGTCGGCGGGGAGCGCCGCCGCGACGTCCCGCATGCGGACATCGATGCCGCGCACCACGCGCAGAGCGTTGGCGCCACGCAGCATCTGGACCATCACGTAGACCGTCTCGCCCGTGCCATCGCGCGTCGCACTGCCGATGCGCGTCAACGCGCCGTCACGCAGCAGGGCGACGTCGGCCAAGCGGATGGGCCTCGCGTCCGGCCGCGTCACCACCGCGAGGCCGAGCTCCGACGCCGTCGCGGGTTGCGCGACCACGCGTAGCAGCGCCTGACCGGTACCGGCATCGAGGCTCGCGGCGGGCGCGGTGCCGACGGCGCTCTCCACCGCGAGACGCAGATCCTGAATGCTCAGCCCACGCTCCGAGAGCCGGAGCGGATCGGCGACGACGTCGATGGTGCGCCGCTCGCCGCCCCAGTTGTTGACCTCGACGACACCAGGCACGCTGCGCAACAAGGGCGCCACCCGCAAGGTCACGAGCTCGAAGAGCTCCGCGGTCGTCCGCTCGGGCGAGCGCAGCGTGAAGTGCACGATCTCGCCGAGGCCTCCAGTCACCGGCCCGAGCTCCGGGCTCTCGACGCCGGCGGGTAGTTGCCCGACCGCGGTGTTGAGGCGCTCCTGCACGAGCTGCCGGGCGCGATACGGGTCGACGTCGTCCGCGAAAACGGCGGTGATCGAAGAGATGCCGTAGCGCGACAGGCTGCGGTGCAGCTCGAGGCCGGGTAGCCCACCGAGCGCCACCTCCAGCGGCCGGGTCACGCGCACCTCGACTTCCTCGGGCGTGAGCCCTGGAGCACGCGTCAGCACGAGCACCTGATTGGTCGTCACATCGGGTAAGGCGTCGAGCTCGAGGCGCGTCGCCGCGGCCGCCGCGATGATGGTGAGCAGCGCGGTCACGCCGAGCGTGAGCCTCCAGCGCGCCACCGACCAAGCCACGAGGCGCTCGATCATGGCGCGGGCTCCGGCGCGTCACGCTCCTCGTCGCGCACGCGCTGGCCATCGAGCGCGACCATGTCTCCCGTCGCCAGGGCTCCGCGTACCAGCGCGTCGGCGCCCGAGGCCGCGACCACGCGCACGTCGACCCAACCGTCGCGGCGGCGGACATGCGTGCCGCCGGCGTCGATGACCAGCGCGGTCGACGGCACGAGCACGATCCCGCTCTCGAGGCTCACGCGTACGCGCTCCTTCGCGCCCACTGAGAGCTCGGTGCCCTCGGGCGCGTCGAACCATGCGAGGCGCGCGCCGTCGAGCGGATCGATCGCAGGCGACACGTTCACGAGCCTCAGCGGTACGCGCTCGCCGGCACGCGACACCATCGAGAAGCTCGCGCCACTCGGCGGGCTGAAAGTGAGATGCGCCTCGACTCTACGGCCCCCGGCGCCAACGATGCGCGCGATGGGCGCGCCGCCGGGCTCTCGCGTTTCACCGACGGCGGCGTCGAGGGTCGTGACCACCCCGCCGATTGGGCTGCGCAGGACGATCTGCCCGTCACGCTCGATGAGCGAGCCCGCGGCGCCGGCGTCGACCCCCGCCGCGCGCAACGTCGCGAGCGCCGTCGCACGCTCCGCTTTGGCGTCAGCGATACGCGCTTCATTCTCGATGATCTCCGCCGCGCGCGTGAGCCCCTCGCCTTGCAGCTCTTGCAGACGCTTGCGCCTGCTCTCCTGGGCTTCGACCCGCGTCGAGGCCGCGAGATAGGCGCCGGCCGCCGACAACACCTGCGGCGCGATGATGGCGACGACCGGCGCGCCTTGGGGGATCCGATCGCCGACCGTCACGAAGACGCGCACGACCCGCCCAGCGAATGGGACATCGACCGCGCCATTACTGACCACGTCACCGCGCACTTCGGCCGCCGCTTCGAGCATCGAGATGCCAGCCGCGTCACGCACCGCCACCCAGCGCGTCACCGCGCTCGCCGCCCGCCGCGGCGCGCTCGGCGCGACCACCTTCGACTCTTCGCAGGCCACCAACACGAGCAACCAGACCCACCGCTTCATGCATCCACCATCGCGGACAGAAAGAGCCAGAGGCGCACCCGAGCCCAGGCGTGTGCCGCGCGCGCGGCTTCGAGCCGGCGTTGCGCGACGATGGCCGTGCGCCGCGCGATCAGCGTCTCGATGAGCGTGGCCTCGCCGGCGCGCATCAACGTCTCACGCAAGCGCGCGGCATTCAGCGCGGCCGGCACCAAGCGCTGCTCGAGCTCGAGCAATATTCCGTCCGTGTGCTCGACCTCGTGGATCGCCGTGCGCAGCTCCGCGGCCGCGGCGAGCCGGGCGTCGAGCACGTCACCGTCACCTCGCGCCGCGCTCGCGAGCATGGCCGCGCGCTCCCGCTCACCACGGTCGAAGAGCGGCGCCGAGACGCGTGCGACGCCCGACACGATGACGCCCGAAGTGGACGAGTCACGGGTCCCCACCAGGCCGAGCTGCGCGACGACACCGCGGAGGGCTTTCTCTTCGACCTCACGGGCGCGTGCCACCCGCGCCTCCAGCGCCACACGCTTCACCGCCGGCAGGGCGTCGATGCGCGCGACGAGCACTTCGGGCCGACTCAAGTCCGGCAGCAGTGGCTTCGGCAGCTCGCCTTGGACATCGGTGATGGCGGCCGGCGAGCGCCCCAAAGCGCGTGACAATGCGATGCCCCGCTCGAAGACACGCCCATCTGCCTCGATGAACGCCAGGCGTGCTTCAGCGCCGTAAGCCCGCGCCTCCTCGACATCGGCGGCGGTCGCCTCTCCCAGTTCGCTCAAGCGGACGACGAGGCCCTCGAGCACCCGCGCGAGGTCACGCTCTTCGTCGGCGACCGAGCGCTCCCTCCCGGCCTGCCACGCATCGATCCAGACGCGCCCCACTTGCAGCCGCTCGAAGAGCGCCACCGCGCGTGCTTCTGCGGTGAGCACCTCCTCCTCAATGACGATGGTGTCGCGGCGCGCCCCCGAGTGACCGGAGAGGTTCCAACCTTGAGCCACCTCGACCACGAGATCAGGGTTGCGTGTGCCCGTGGCGTCGAAGCGTTGACCAGGCTGCACCGTGAGCTGAGGGTTCAGCGTCATCGACGACACATCGGCGTCGCCGTGGCGCTTCACCGCATCGGCCCGGCGGGCGGCTTCGACGCGCGGCATCACGTCCGCCAAGGCAATCGCCTCGTCGAACGTCACCCCTGGCGACGCGCACAACACCGCGAGCAAAAGAGACCCCATCGCCGGGCACCATGCGGCGAGAGACGTGTCGGAATCCTGAGAACATCATGAGCGGTTTCTCAGAATACTCACGACATGCCAGTACGCTTCGTGCCCGCCGAGACCCGCAGCGCCTGACGCCGCGAGCGTGGCGCCTAGGTCGAGAGCCCCGCGGCGTCGATGACGACGAGCGCGTCGACCTCGACGGTGACCTGCGACGGCAAGGTGCCGCAGCCAATCGAGGTGCGGGCGTGGGCGCCGATCTTCTCGCCGAAGACCTTGATGAAGAGCTCGGAGGCGCCGTTGACGATCTTGGGGACCTCTTCGAAGGTCTCGATGGCGTTCACGTAGCCGCGCACCATCATGATGCGCTTCACGCGGTCGAGGTCGCCACCGCAGGCAGCCTGCAGGTTCGCGATGAGGAGCAAGCCGCACAGGCGCGCGCCTTCGACGCCGTCCTCGATGCTGCGCTCGCGGCCGATCTTGCCTTGGAAGGCGTAGTTCTTCTCCGAGCCGCGGCGTGGCGCGACGCCGGCGAGCTGCACCAGGTCGTTATGGCGGACATACGGTAAATAGGCGCCGGCGGGCGGCGGCGATGGGGGCAAGGTGAGCCCGAGCTCGAGCAAACGATCAGCGATACGACCCATGATTTTCTCCGTCAGACACTAGGAAAGAGTTGGCAACCATCGACGCGGATATCGGCACCCGATACCAGCGACGCGCGGTCGGAGGCGAGGAAGGTCACCACGTCCGCGACTTCTTCGGGCGTGCCGAAGCGGCCACGCGGCATGGCGTCTCGCACGAACTTCTCGATGCGCTCGGGGTCGGCCTTGTTGCGGCGGTCCCAGCTGCCTCCCGGGAACATGATGGAGCCCGGTGAGACCGAGTTGGCGCGGATGCCGTGCGGCGCCAAGTCCTTCGCGAGCGAGCGCGCGAACATGATCTCGGCGGCCTTGGCGGCGTTGTAAGCGGGCTTCGCGCCACCGACGACGCTCCCCGAGATCGAGGTGACGAAGAGGATGACACCACGCTTCTGCTTGCTCATCACCGGCGTGACCGCGCGCGACAGGCGCACCGCGACGCCGAGGTTCACATCGACCGTGAAGTCCCAAGCTTCATCCGACGCGTCGTCGCGGCTGCCGCCCAGGTTGTGCACCAGCACGTCGACGGTTCCGTAATCGCGGACCACTTGCGCGACCACGGCCTCGGCCATCGCGCGGTCGAGCAAGTCGGCGGGATACGTGCGCACCGTGGCGCCGGCCCCGTGCAGCGTCTTGGCGTGTGCTTCGAGCGTATCGGCGGTGCGCGCCACCAGAGCGAGCTTGGCGCCCTCGCGGGCGAGCGAGGTCGCGATCGCCGCGCCAATGCCACGCGAGCCGCCGCTCACCAAGACGACCCGTCCCTCGAGCCCCAGATCCATGCCTCCTCATCGCGGACCATCGCGGCCCACGCAAGCCCCTGGAAGCACCGCTAGGAGCCCGGCGGTCTTCGCGCTAAAGTCTCGGCCGCATGCTCAAGCGCGCCCTCCTCCCCCTTCTGCTTCTCTCCACAGGTTGCTTCGCGACGCGGGTCACGGTCCCCCGCATGGCGCCGGCCGAGATCGATGTCGGCGGTCACAAGCGTCTCGCGATTGGCGGTGTGTCGGGCCGCGGCGGCGATCAAGTCGCGGCGGCGCTCACCAGCGCGGTCTTCGCGACCAACCGCTTCGAGGTCCTCGACCGCGCGAGCTTGAAGCAGCTCACGAAGGAACAAGACCTCCAGATCTCGGGCCGTGTCTCGGACGACAGCGCCGTCTCCGTCGGTCAGCTGATCGGCGCCGCGGCCCTCTTGGTCGGCGACATGATCGACTACAGCTACAACGAGAACCTCTCGACATCGGAGCGCGACTGCACCCCGAAGAACAGCAAGAAGAAGCAGATGTGCACCGACTACACGCGCACCGCGACAGCGCACGTCGCCGTCTCGCTCAAGGTGCTCGACACCGAGACCGGCAAGATCCTCGCCGCCAAGACGCTCGACTC
Organism: Myxococcota bacterium; assembly: GCA_039809465.1. GTDB lineage: Bacteria > Myxococcota > XYA12-FULL-58-9 > XYA12-FULL-58-9 > JALHOP01 > JALHOP01. The sequence continues at coordinate 227 of JBDHVB010000199.1, read as the reverse complement.
GGGTGACGAGCGCAGCGCCAACGGCCGCGACACGGCGCCCGGCACCATCGGCGCCGACGGTGAGATGCTGAGCGCGGCGGTGAAGAAGATCGCCGACACCTTCGCCAACGTCATCGCGCCGCACACCGTGAACGTCGAGGTCGAGCTCGCCGACGACGGCGACCTGCCCGCGCTCGAGCGCGGCAACAACTACGCGAAGCTCGGCGACTGGACCAAGGCCCTCGGCG
>JBDHVB010000198.1:0-10563 GCA_039809465.1 Myxococcota bacterium | reverse complement strand
GGAGTACCCGACACGTTGGCTGATAACATCGCTTACGTGAACTCGCGCGTTGGGCGCTTTTGTGCTGCTTATGCACCTGTCGGCCGTAGGTCACGGCGAGCATCTCACTCAAGCGCCAAGTCAAGTAGAGCTCGATCCACTCGAACGACGCCTCCGCTTGCGCTCTCTGCCACGTCGAGCCATCGCGCACCCATGCAATCTGCGAGCGCAGCCTTGGTCGCAGTGCCATCGCCAGGACGTGGCCGTACTCGATCGTCAGGTTGGGCCGCAGCTCCGACTGCGCAAGGCCGATAGGCAACGCGAGGGACGCGTTTTGTGGGTTGAGCTCCGTTGCTCTCGGCTCGAGTAAGCGCCCCGCGGAGATCCACGCGAGCGAGCCACGCACGTCCAGAGGCAGAGGACTAACCGTCGCTTCGTCGAAGGCGACGAGCGCAAACAGCAACAACACAGAGCCCATGCGCCCTCAGTGCTCGTCGAACTAGTTCCTGATCATCCCCAACCGGAAGGTCTCGCCGGCGACGTGACGTCGACGTACGACGCAGCGCAGGCCACGCTGAGGCTCGCCATCACCATCTGAGGTGCCGCAATGGAAAGACGCCCCGAGAGGAGCCGCACGGTCATCGTGGTCATCAGGTCCGCCAAGGTCACGAAGCGTATGACGATCTGAGCCGCACGGCAAGGCTTTGCTGTACGAACACACTATTTGCGAGTGCTTAACGCATTTTTTTGAAGCGCGCCGTTTAGTCATCTTCCTAGTGCAGCGCGACGATAGTAGCATGTCCTATCGACTAAAGCGTAAGGCCTTATCGCTGCTGCCGAGGGGTATTCGCCACAGCATCATCCGGCGCATTGTGCACTATCCGATGCATCGCCTCAATGGCCTGCAGATCGAGATCGCTCATGACGAGCGCGCCTACGAAGCGGTGTTTCGTTTGGTGCATGACGCATACGTCGAGCGTGGCTGGATCAGACCCCAGCGCTCGGGCATGTGGCGGACGGCCCATCACGCGCTCCCCGAAGCCACTGTGCTCGCCTTGCGCGAAGGTGACGACTACCTAGGCACGGTGACGCTCCTCGCCGACTCCGAGCTCGGACTGCCCATCGACTGCACCTATCCTGTCGAGATGACGCAACGACGCGGCCCAGGCAAGAAGCTGGTCGAGGTAGCCAGCCTCGCAGTGAGGCCCTCCGTTCGTCGGAGCGGTGCGTGGATGTGCATGGCGGTAGCGATGTGGAGACACGCGGTGCACTGCATGCACGCGACAGACGTCGTCGTGGCGCTAGATCCGCCAGTGGCGGACTACTACGAAGCGTTGTTCGGCTTTCGACGCTTCACGGGCGTGAAGCACTATCGGGGGTTTGGAGACACAGCGACCGCTCTAGCGAACGATCCGGTCGTCGGGCTCTGCCAGGATGTGCGCGCAGCGGAGATCTTCTCGACTGCGGCCCACGTGCTCGCACCTGTCGGTGAATACAACGCCTTCTCTCTGTATGACATGGCCTACCCCGCACACTTCGAGCCGTCCGCCATTAGCGCCAGCGGCGTGGACATGACACGCTACAAGCTACCGCGCCCGGTGTTCCAGCGCTTCTTCGGCACGCAAGACACTCCCATCAGCGCGAAGGAACAGGCATACCTCGCTCGCTCACGCAGCCGAGACACGCTACAATTTTCCGAGGACACGAGAGAGTACGTAGCCGCGATGGCAGGCATTCGCTGATAGGCGCTTTGCGAAAGTAGTAGATACCGAGTTCTCAGGTCGGAGCGCTGAGATTCAACTCGTTCTCAGCCGAGAAACAGAGCAAGAACAGCACGTTGCTCGCCTTCGTCCGGTGAGGCTCGATAAAGCTACCCCATGCGATCTCCGCACCCGGTTCCGTGAGGCCACCTACGACCGGTCGCGAAGGCGGTAGCCGACCCCCGGCTCGGTCACGAGAAGCTTCGGTCGGGATGGATCGGCCTCGATCTTCTTGCGGAGCTCGGCCATGTGCACGCGAACGTAGTGTGTCTGCGTGGCGTACGCCGGGCCCCAGACCTCCTTCAGGATCTGGCGATGCGTGAGCACCTTTCCGGCGTTCTGTGCGAACAGCACCAGCAGCTTGTATTCGATGGGGGTCAGATGAAGTTCCTCGGTCCCCCGGAACACCTCGCGCCGGACCAAGTCGATCTTCAGTTCGCCGAACTCAAGCGTCTGGAAGCTGCCGGAATCTACGCCTCGGGTCTGAGCATGGCGCAGCGCGACTCGGATGCGAGCCAGGAGCTCGTTCACCCCAAAAGGCTTCGTGAGGTAGTCATCCGCCCCAGCATCCAGCGCGGCCACCTTGTCGTCCTCACGCCCGCGGGCCGAGAGGACGATGATCGGTACCCGGCTCCACTCGCGCAGTTGCTTCGTCAGATCGATGCCGTCACCGTCAGGCAACCCAAGATCGAGCAATACCATCTCTGGATTGTGGCTCGTCATCATCATGACAGCGTCTGCGGCACGTTCTGCTTCGAGCACCCGGTACCCGTGGGAGGAGAGCGAAGCTCGGATGAACTTCCGCATCTGAGGCTCGTCCTCGACGACGAGAATGGTGGCGCTGAGATCGCTCATGCGGCCCCTCCCGCTGGCGACAGGGTCGGTGGGGTACCCCCGCGTGGGATCGAGATGCGAAACGCTGCGCCCCCGGACGAGCGCGTTTCAGCGCGGATCGTTCCGCCATGGGCCTCAATGATGCCCTTGCAGATCGCCAACCCGAGCCCCGCCCCCGGCGCCGGAACGTGTGGACCGCGGTAGAACTTCTCGAAGATGCGAGTCTCCGCGCCGGGCGGCACGCCGGGTCCGTGGTCTACGAAGGCAATCTCGACTCGATCGTCATCGGTGTGCGCTTCGATCTCGAGTGGGCTCCCGGGAGGCGTGTACTTCTCCGCGTTCTCCAGCAAGTTCACGAAGACCTGCTCGAAGAGGACGGGGTCGACGTTCAGGAGGGGAACGTCCTCGCGTATCGAAACCGTCACCTTGCGAGCCTCGAGGCGGCTCTCGAGCCTCGTGAGCGCGGAGCTGACCATTTCATCGAGCGGAACCCAGTCTCGTCGAAGCGCGATTACGCCCGACTCGAGCCGTGTCATGTCGAGCAAGTTGCCCACGAGGCGTTCGAGTCGCTCCGCTTGATCGACGATCGCCTCGATCAGCTCGCCCCGTGTATCGCTGCCGAGGTTCGCGTCGTCGCGAAGGGACGTCGCCGCGCCCGTGATCGACGCCAGCGGCGTCCGAAGGTCGTGGGACACCGCAGACAGCAGGGAGGAGCGCATCTCTTCCGTTCGGGCGCGGAGAGACGCATGCTTCGCTTCCTCGGAGAGGCGAGCGCGTTCGAGCGAAACGGCGACCTGGCGGCAGAGCACATCCAAAAAGGCCCGCTGCTCCGACCGAAGTGCAGTCTTGTCCAGCGGCACAATGGCCAGCACACCGAGGCGCGACTGCCCCGCTCTGAGCGGCGCACAAAGCGCCGCCGCCCCGTGTAGTGTGTCGGTGCCGAGCCCGGCCAACGCATCGTGCTCGAAGCTCCACTTCGCGACGCCGAGATCTTTCGGATCGAGCTGCGCTCCCTCCGGAGCTGCGCCAAGTTCACGCAGCTGGCTGTCGATCACGTTAAGGACGATCGACTTGGCGGAAAAAATGTCGGCGGCATGCCGCGCGGCAATGGCTGCGATTTGCTTGGCCTCGTCCACGGAGGCGAGCTCCTTCGCCAGCGCGTAGAGCACGGCCGTGCGCTCCTCTCGTGCTTGCGCTTCCCGCTGCTGGCGGCGAAGGCGGCCGGTCAACTCACTCATTGCGAAGCTGACCGCGAACATCATCCCAAACGTCAGGAGATACCGGCGATCATCAATCGAGAAGCTGAGCACGGGTGGAACGAAGAAGAAGTCGTAGCTGGCGACTCCCAGAGCAGCGGCGAGAAGGGATGGGCCTCGTCCGAACCACATCGCCGCCATCATCACGGCGAGCAGGAACAACATCTCGAAGTCGGGCAGGTTCAGGACCGCGCGGAGCGCCAGGGCGAGCCCCAGCGCGCCGGCCACAAGGAGCGCCGCAAGGACGTAGTGGCGTGCTGGCGCGTGTCGCTCGAGGGACTGTTCGGCGCGCGGAGGTGCCTCGCTGCTGGTGTCGCCGCTGATGACGTGAATATCGATGTCACCACTGCCGCGGACGACCTCATCGAGGAGGGAGCCCTGCACACGGTCCCAGAAACGCGAGTGGGTCGGCTTTCCGATGATGAGGCGCGTGACGTTGTGCTTGCGCGCGTAGTCGAGGAGGACGCCCGAGACGCTTGGGCCCGAGAGCTGTGTCACCGTCGCGCCGAGCGCCTCGGCCACCCGCAAGTGCGCTTCAAGTTGCTTCCGGTCTGCGTCGCTCATCGGACGCATCGCCGTAGACTCGACCGAGGAAGCGACCCACGGGCAGCGCAGGCCGGCCGCCATGCGCGCGCCGGCGCGAATCAATCTGCCGGAGCTCGGCGCCGGCCCCACACACACCAGGATCCGCTCACCCGCGGGCCACGTGGCGGCGACACCTTCTTGCTCGCGGAACGCGCGCACATCCTCGTCGACGTGCTGCGCGGTCCTGCGCAGGGCGAGCTCGCGCAGCGCCAGGAGGTTGCCCCGTTGAAAAAAATGCTGCGTGGCGCGCTTGGCCTGGTCCGGCAGATAGACCTTTCCCTCCTTGAGACGCTCGAGCAGCTCTTCGGGTGCGATGTCGATGAGCTCGATCGCGTCGGCGCGATCCAGAACCGAGTCAGGAACGGTCTCGCGCACCTGAATGCGACTGATCTGCGCGATGACGTCGTTGAGACTCTCGACATGCTGGACGTTCATCGTCGTGAAAACGTCGATACCCGCAGCGAGCAGCTCCTCGACGTCTTGCCACCGCTTCGGATGACGAGAGCCAGCGGCGTTGGTGTGCGCGAGCTCGTCGACGAGCAGCAGCTTCGGCTTGCGCGCGAGCGCGGCGTCGAGATCGAACTCGTCGAGCGTGTGCCCGCGGTATTCAACCTTCCGCCTGGGCAAGAGCTCGAGCCCGAGCACTAACCGGGCGGTCTCGATCCTCCGATGGTCCTCGACCACACCGACGACCACATCGAGATGCTGTTCCGTGACGAGGTCTCGGGCTACCTGGAGCATGCGGTAGGTCTTGCCCACGCCAGGCGCAAACCCAAAGAAGATCTTGAGCTTGCCGCGCTTCTCTCGCGCCTCTTCCTGCTGCATGCGTCTCAGCAGGGCGTCGGGATCGGGTCTGTCGCCTGGCTCGTTCATTCGTAAAAGTTATGCTCGTACGTACAGTTACGCACCGCTTCGGGCCAGTCCGTCAAGAGCCACGTTAAGCAAGAGCACGTTCACTCGCGGCTCCCCAATAAAGCCGAGTGATCGGCTTTCGACGTGCTGGAGGACGAGGGCCCGGATGCGGTCTTCCGCCAAACCGCGCGCGCGCGCCACCCGGCGTACCTGGTAGAGCGCGGCGGCTGGCGAGACGTGCGGGTCGAGGCCGCTCCCGGGCGCGGTCACGAGGTCGACCGGAATGGGCGTCGCGGCCTGGTCCGGATCGGCCGCGCGGAGCGCGGACACGCGGTCCCGAACGGCAGTGGCGAGTGCCGGGTTCGTCGGGCCAAGGTTCGAGCCCGTCGATGCTGCAGCGTTGTACACGCTGGGTGAGGTTGCGGAAGGGCGGCCCCAGAAGTAGCGCGGATCATCGAATGCCTGGCCAATCAAGGTCGATCCTACGACTCGCCCATTGGCCTCGATGAGGCTGCCGTTCGCGCGCCCCGGGAGAACGGCTTGAGCTGCTCCGGTCACAGCGAGCGGGTAGACGAGTCCGGTGAGCAACGTGAGCAACCCGAGAAGTATCGCCGCGGAACGAAAGATGGAGAGCATGATCGACTCCTTTCAGCTCACGCCCATCGCCGTCAGGGCGAGGTCGATGAGTTTGATGCACGGGAATGGCAGGACGACTCCGCCCAGGCCGTAGACGAGGATGTTCCTGCGCAGGAGCGCCGACGCCGGCGCGGGCCGGTACCTGATGCCTCGCAGGGCGAGCGGGATGAGGGCGACGATGATGAGCGCGTTGAAGATGACTGCGGAGAGGACCGCCGTCGTCGGTGAGTGCAGACCCATCACGTTCAGCGCACCGAGCGCGGGATACGTCGCGACGAATGCCGCCGGAATGATGGCGAAGTACTTGGCGAGGTCGTTCGCGATACTGAACGTCGTCAGCGCCCCGCGCGTCATCAGCATCTGCTTGCCGATTTCGACGATGGAGAGGAGCTTGGTCGGGTTCGAATCGAGGTCGACCATGTTCCCAGCTTCCTTCGCAGCCTGGGTGCCGGTGTTCATCGCGACCGCGACGTCTGCCTGGGCGAGCGCGGGCGCGTCGTTGGTCCCGTCACCCGTCATCGCGACGAGATGTCCCTTCTGCTGGTAGTCACGGATCATCGCGAGCTTCGCCTCCGGGGTGGCCTCGGCGAGGAAGTCATCAACGCCCGCCTCGGCTGCGATGGCTGCCGCGGTGAGCGGGTTGTCGCCCGTGATCATCACGGTCCTGATTCCGATTCGGCGCATCTCCGCGAACCGTTCGCGGATCCCTCCCTTGACGATGTCCTTGAGCTGGACGACCCCGAGCACACGGACGCCGTCAGCAACCACGAGCGGAGTTGCCCCTCGCTTTGCCACCTCCTCGACGATCTCGCGCACCTTGGCCGGGAACGTTCCGTGGTTCTCCTCGACAAATCGGACGATCGCCTCGGTCGCCCCCTTGCGAATGTGCCTTCCGTCGAGATCGACGCCGCTCATCCTCGTCTGCGCGGTAAACGGCACGAACGTTGCCCCAAGGGCATGGATGTCGCGACCGCGCAGGCCGTGCTTCTCCTTTGCCAGGACCACGATCGATCGACCTTCCGGGGTCTCGTCCGCGAGGGACGAGAGCTGGGCGGCGTCCGCGAGATCGCTCTCCTTTACACCGGGTGCTGGGATGAAGTCCGTGGCCTGCCGGTTGCCGAGCGTGATGGTACCGGTCTTGTCGAGCAGAAGCACATCGACGTCACCAGCAGCTTCGACCGCCCGTCCCGACGTCGCGATGACGTTCGCCTGGATCATCCGGTCCATGCCCGCGATGCCGATGGCCGACAGCAGCCCGCCGATGGTCGTCGGGATCAAGCACACGAGGAGAGCCACGAGAATGGTGAGTGGCGCCGGACTTCCCTGCCCAGAGCTCGAGACGGCGTACTGCGAGTAGGGCAAGAGGGTCACCGTCACGAGCAGGAACACGATGGTGAGCGCGGCGAGGAGGATGTCGAGCGCGATCTCGTTTGGCGTCTTCTTCCTCTTCGCGCCTTCGACCATCGCGATCATGCGATCGAGGAACGTCTCGCCTGGATTGGTGGTCACGCGGACGACGAGCCAGTCCGACAGGACGCGAGTGCCTCCGGTGACAGCGCTGCGGTCTCCGCCGCTCTCGCGGATCACGGGAGCGCTCTCTCCGGTGATCGCGCTCTCGTCTACAGAGGCGACACCCTCCATGACCTCGCCGTCGGCCGGAATGAGCTCCCCCGCGGAGACAAAGACCACGTCGTCTACCCGAAGCGACGACGAGACCACCTCGTCGAGCGCTTCCGCGCGTCGCGCGGGATCGGCCAAGCGCACCGTGCTCTCGACACCACGCTTGAGCCGCTTTGCGATGACGTCTTGACGCGCCTTGCGCAACGTGTCGGCCTGTGCCTTGCCACGCCCTTCCGCCATCGCCTCGGCGAAATTCGCGAACAGGACCGTGAACCAGAGCCAGAGCGCCACGGCAAGGATGAAGCCTGCATGGGCATCTCCTCCCCCCGTGAATGCTGCATGTAGAAACAGCAGCGTCGTGAAGGCACTCCCGACCTCCACCACAAACATGACGGGGTTTCTCACCATCCGTCTGGGATCGAGCTTCTTGAATGCGTCCACGATCGCGGGACGGACGATCGACATCTCGAAGAGGGGTCTTGGGTGATGTGCAGTGTGTGCCATGGCTTCGTCCTTTCAGCGGCCCCAGAGCTGCAGATGCTCGACGATGGGTCCGAGCGCGAGCGCGGGGATGAACGTGAGTGCACCGACGAGGACGATGGTCCCGACGAGCAGTCCGACGAACAGCGGTGTGTGTGTCGGTAGAGTTCCGGCGCTTGCGGGCACGATCTTCTTCTGCGCGAGCGATCCGGCGATCGCGAGCACCGGGACGATCACGAAGAAGCGGCCAATGAGCATCGCGAGGCCGATTGCAGTGGTGTAAAATATCCCGCTCACGGTGATCCCGCCGAACGCCGAGCCGTTGTTGGCGGTACCCGAGGTGAACGCGTAGAGGATCTCACTGAAGCCGTGCGCGCCCGGATTTCCGAGGGTAGCGGTGCCCGCGGGCAATACGACGGCGAGGGCCGTCCCGAGCAGGATGGTTGCCGCGGGGACAAGAATGACGAGCGACGCCATCTTCATCTCGTAGGCCTCGATCTTCTTGCCCAGATACTCGGGAGTGCGACCGACCATCAGGCCTGCAATGAATACGGCGATGATCGCGTACATGGGGATTCCGTAGAGACCCGTCCCGACGCCCCCGAAGACGATCTCACCGAGCTGCATCAGCCACATCGGCACGAGGCCACCGAGCGGCGTGAAGCTGTCGTGCATGGCGTTGACCGCGCCGCACGACGCCGCGGTAGTTACCGCTGCAAAGAGCGCGGAGCCGGTGATGCCGAAGCGAACTTCCTTGCCCTCCATGTTGCCGCCCGCCTGAAGCGCGGAGACTTGGGCATCGACGCCGGTGGAATCGAGGACGGGAGTGCCCGCCTGCTCCGCGGCGATCGCGCCAAGGGCGAGCGGCACGAAGAGCACGACCATGGCGGCGAGAACCACCCAGCCCTGACGGTCGCTCTTCACCAACCTTCCGAAGGTGAAGCAAAGGCCAGTGGGGATGAGCAGGATGCTGAGCATCTGCAGGAAGTTTGTCAGCGCTGTCGGGTTCTCGAACGGGTGCGCCGAGTTGGCATTGAAGAAGCCGCCGCCATTGGTGCCGAGCAGCTTGATCGCCTCCTGCGACGCAACGGGGCCGAGGGAGATGATCTGCTCTCCACCCTGCAGCATGTGGACGGTCGTCGTTGCGGTGAGCGTCTGGGTGACTCCCTGACCCACCAAGAAGAGCGCGAACACGACGCTCAGCGGAACGAGCACGTAGAGCGTCGAGCGCGTGAGGTCGACCCAGAAGTTTCCGATCCCAGTGCTGCTGCGCCGGGCAAAGCCACGAATGAGTGCGACGGCCACAGCCATACCGGTGGCCGCGGACAAGAAGTTCTGCACGGCGAGCCCCAACATCTGCGTGAGGTGACTCATAGTCGTCTCGCCGCCGTAGGCTTGCCAGTTGGTGTTGGTCGCGAAGCTGACCGCCGTGTTGAAGGACACCTCGGGCGACACGTTCGCCATGCCCGCTGGGTTGAGCGGGAGGACCGCCTGAACACGTTGCAGGAGGTACACGACAAGCGCCCCGAGCAGGTTGAAGACAAGGAGGCACGCCGCGTACTTCTTCCAGGACATCTCATCGTCTTCGCGCACGCCCGCGAGGCGGTAGAACGCGCGCTCGATCGGCCCGAGGACGCGTCGGGCGAGGCGCGCTTCGCCGCTGTAAACGCGTGCCATGTACGCGCCGAGAGGAACGGCGAGCCCGACCAGCACGACGAGGAAGGCGATGAACTGAAGGATGGAGTTCGCGGTCATGACAGCTTCTCCGGGTAAAGGAGCGCGAAGCCCAAGTAGGCCAAAAGGAGCACGGAGACGATGCCGCCAGTGATGAGCAATGGAGCCATGGCTAGACCCTCTCGCAGAGGCGTACGAAGCCCCAAGTGAGCAGGAAGAACCCGCAAGTGATGGTGATGAAGACGATGTCCATGGTCAGCTCCTCAGCGCGATCGAGGTGCGAAGCGTGCGGCGAGGTCGCGGCACTCGCTGTCGCACTCGGAAAAGTGTTTGATGAAGTCTGCCTGGTCTCGGCAATAGTCGGCCATCTCGGGTCCGCGAGCCTCGGCGCAGGAGGTCCGAAGGGTCTCGAGAGTCCTGTCGTAGAGCGCTCGTCGCCCGGGATCGGGAAGGTTCGAGATCTCGCGATCGAGACGCGTCTGCGTGAACATGACGATCGCGAGAACCGTGAGAACGGCCAGCGCGCCGCCAAGCCACGCGAGGACCCGTCGAGCTGGAAGAGAGAGGGGCTTCATAGTTCGCTCCGTTCAGAACCACGTCGTCGCTCCAATGGTGAGGGTGTCCTGCGAAGCGCGATTCATGACGAAGGGGACCGCGCTGCCGTCGCCAACCACGTTGCCCGCGAAGAACATGTCAGCGCCCGCGTGGTCGTGGCGGTATTCGAGGCGAAACGAGACGCGCTCGTGCGGCCGATAGTCGAGCGTCGCGGTGCCAGACGAAACCCAGGGGGCCGGCCAGAAGATCGCTGCGGCTCGTCCAGAGGTGTTCTCGGCCGTGTGCTCGTAGAACACGTCCCCGCGCACGGCGAAGAAGAGCTGCTCGACGAG
>JBDHVB010000197.1:0-10581 GCA_039809465.1 Myxococcota bacterium | reverse complement strand
GATGCTGCAGCCAATCGTGTTGGGGTTGCCCGGGTCGTGCAGCAATATCCGATGGCGCTCGCCATGCTCCGGCGTGGAGAGCTGACGATGACGAACATTCGCACTGTGGCGCCGGTTCTCACGAAAGCGAACCACCGCGAGAGGCTTGCTGCCATTGCTGGGAAGACGAAGCTCGAAGTGCAGGAGCTTGTGGCTTTCTGGGCTCCTAAGCCTGATGTGCAAACCCGATTGGTCGATATCACCCCGCCCTCACCGCCGGACTTGTTGCTCCGAATCCAGGCAGCAACGGCCTCTCATGCCGAGCTGCCTTCCGCTTCTACCCCTGCAGCTGCATCCGAGGCGGTTGCCGTGCCGGCTGTGCCGCAGCGTCCTGCGCCGCTTCCAAAGCCGCTCTCGCCGGGGCGCTTCAAGGTGGAGTTTACGGCTGACGAGGAAGAGCGGGAGCTTCTCATGCGGGCGCGAGACTTACTGCGGCACTCCATTCCGGATGGCGACATCAAGAAGATTGTCATGAAGGGGCTGCGCGAGCTCGTGGAGCGGGCTGAGGCGCGTAAGCTTGGCAAGCTTAAGAAGGCGAAGACAGTGGCGAACGAAAAGTTGCCGCTCGAAGGCGAAGCGACAACTAGCGAAGCTGCTGTCGAGGAGGTCGTCACCACTGCGCGGTCGGCGACACGTGCGATGCGCCGAGAAATCAGCGAGCGCGATGGGGTGCAGTGCGCGTACTGCGCCAAGGACGGCACGCGCTGCAAGGCGACGGCGTGGCTGGAGGCGGACCACATGGATGGCTATGCCAAGACGGGAAAGACCCAAGCCAGTCGGATGCGCTGGCTTTGCCGTTCTCACAACCAAGGCCGCAATAAGGGACACGACGACTTGGCACGCCCGAAGACCTTCGAACTTCCGTTCTCGGCAGCTTCAGCAGCTCGTGCTGGAACGAGCGCCCCAGACGCAAGCCCAAGTGCAATGCCTACTTGCGAGCCTTGAGCACGCTGTAAACCTTGTTGCCGCTATCGACCATGTTCGAGTTGAGCGTGCCGAGCATGACGATCACTTGCTTGTTGGCGACGCGGATCTCCGCTTCGGCGTCCTCCTTGTTCTTGGGGAGGAGGCCGCAGCGGATGCCGTTCACGCGGGCGCGGGTCGCTGTCTTGTTCTCGGTGCATGCCTTGACGATGCCGCGGGCGTAGTTGGCGCAGATGTCCGCTACGGCGGCGTCGGGGTAGCTTGTGAGCTTGTCGCGCGCCTGCCAGCTCGGGACGTCGATCGCCATCACCGCGTCGTCGCCGCACGCCTCCTTGAGCTGCTTGGAGGCCTCGGGGATTTGCAAGTGCTCGAGATCCCAGACGCGGCGCTTCGGCCAGATCGGCGCGAGCGCGTTCTTCAGCGCTTCGTCGGTCTCCGATTGCGTCGAGAACTTCGGTGTCGTCTTGAACGAGAGCACGCCGTTCTTGAGCGTGACCGTCACCTGGGGCTTGTCGGCGTCCGGTCCGATGCCGCAGGCGATCGATTTGACGTTCTCGCTGACGAAGGCCTGGCCGGCGGGGTGCGGCTTGCCGGCTTGAGGTCCGAAGTCTTGGGTGCAGTAGAGGCGGAGCTGATCGAACACGCGTCCGCAGAAGTTCACCGTGCCTCCCTGACGCGCCTCGAGGTCGGCGACGTCGAGGGGCGCGAGGGTGATCTTCGAGCCGCAGTCACGGTTCACGAGCTCGAGCCAGCGGTTCGCCTCTCCTGTGTACGGATCCGGGTCCGCGATAGCGGTGGAGTACGGCGCGGCGATTGCGAGAATGAAGCCGAGCGTGCTGCCGAGTCGAAGGGTCATGGAAGGGGCTCCTCGAACCGACGCTAGTTCGATCCGGGAGCGCGGTAAAGCTTCGCCGACGTGCCTCAGAGGTCGGTGATGATCACACCGACGAACAGGCGCGTCTCTCCGCCGATACGCGACTGCGCGCGCTCGATGCCGCCCGAGAGCATCACCCCGTTGCGGTAGAGGCGGCGTGCCGAGAGTGACGTGACGCGTGTCCGGGCGGCGTCGTCCAACGTCTCGGTCGAGAGCGAGACTCTGCCGCAGACGGCGGGGCGTGGCTCGCAAGGATTGCGCAGGCTGACGCTGGTCGCCTGGGTCGGACGCGTGAGGCCCCGGCGCCAGGACGTCGAGACCTCGAAGTTTCCCAGCTCCGTCGGTGCGCTGTAGCGTACGGAGAGGCGATCCGTGTCGCCGTTCAGCACGCCGCGAAAGCGGATATTGGCGCCGCTGTCGCCCAGCGACAGCGTCTTGCCGACCTCGATCCGCTGCGTCGCCGCGAGGACGAGGGCGTGCGCCGCGAGCTCCTGACCGGGCGAGGCGGCCTCGGCGAGCGCGCGGCCACGTGCCCGCAGCTCGTGTTGCAGCGCGACAGCGGGCGGGAGGTGGCGCAGCGCGCGCCGGCTCCCGTCGTCCAGCGGGCCATCGAGTCGCGTGGACATCGAGGCGATGAGACTCTCGCGGCGGCCACGCGCCAGCGCGTCGTCGTAGCCCTCGAGGAAGCGGGCCTCGTAAGACGCCGGATCCTCCTTCCAGCGCCGCGCCGCGTCATTGAAGATCTGAGCAGGATTCAAAGCGGCGGCGAGATCGGGCATTGCCGGGGGAGTATCGTCAGGCTCGGACGGCCGGTCGCATCAAACGCACCATGAAGCGCAAAAAGGCCATGGAGACGGACGCGCGATGAAAGAGCTCTATCGAGACTTCAAGAAGCGCTACATCATCGCGACCCTCGCGGACGCCGGCTTCGCCATCGAGGGCCCCAACCGTTATACGCGCTCCGTGGGGGGCGTCGCCCAGGAGCTGCACGCGTACGCCCGCGGTAACAAGAAGGGCGATCCGAGCTGGAGCTTCACCTTCGATCTCGGCGTGGGACACCCGTCGCTCGGCGATGAGAGCGGCGCTGCGACCACGTTCGCCTGCCGCTTCGGGTATCTCAAGGCCGGCCTCGATAGCTGGTACATGCTGGACGAGCACAATCAGCAGGAGCTCGGCGAGCTCGTCAGGCTCGAGCTCATCCGCTACGCGCTGCCGCTGTTCGACTGGGCCAACACGGCGGAGCGCATCGCTCTGTTGAAGAAGCTCAAGGAGGAGTCCTCAGGCGAGCTGCCCGCGAAGCTGCGCGAGCTTCACCCGGAGCTGGGTAGGGACTTCGTCGAGGAATACCATCAGCTGTGGCGCGAGACGGTCACGCCGATCATGGTCGCGGCGGGCTTTGCGGAGCGTGATGGCGCGCTCTACAGGATCGTCGGTGGGGAGCTCACCCAGGCGTTCGGATTCCGCCACTGGATGACCGACAAGCGCACCTTCCTGAACCTCGAGGGCCAGCTCGCCTTTCATGTGGCAACGCCGCGGAGCCCAACGCCCCCGCCGCTGGTCCAGCCCCCCGATTGGTTCTCGGTGTCGAGCTCCTACGTCATCACGGAGCAATCGCGTCACTTCGAGCGCTACCAGCTGGCCAAGCAGACGCCGGCGCAGCTCGCCGAGCTATTGAAGAGTGATCTCGAAAATCACCTCCTCCCGTTCTTCGCGCGCAACGCCACCGCGCGGGCCCTCGCGTCCACCCAAGAGGCAATCGACGCGTACTTGAAGACACGCCGGGTTTGACCTGCCGGCCTCCAGCGCGCTTCTCCCCAAGCGCCGCGCATTGCTTCTTTGCGCGTGCCGTGCTTTTTCACGCCGGCAACTTCGACCGATCCTTTTTTGGAGGGGCTCTTCGATGGCTACGACTGAACGCGTTCGCGAGATTCTCAGCTGGTACAACGGCCAACCCGCCGGCGTGATGGCGAACTTGTACAAGCTCATGATGACCGGCCGCCTCGCCGGCACCGGTAAGATGGTGATCTTGCCCGTCGACCAGGGCTTCGAGCACGGCCCAACGCGCTCCTTCGCGAAGAACCCCGAGGGCTACGATCCGCGCTATCACTTCCGCCTCGCCATCGAGTCGGGCTGCGCCGCGCACGCCGCGCCGCTGGGGGCGCTCGAGGCCGGCGCCTACGAGTACGCCGGTGAGATCCCGCTCATCCTGAAGCTCAACAACTCGGACACCATGGCGAAGATGGAGAACCCGATCTCCGCCGTGACCGGCAGCGTGAAGGACGCGCTCCGCGTCGGCGCCAGCGCCATCGGCTTCACCATTTATCCCGGCTCGCAGATGCGCAAGGAGCAGTACGAGGAGATCCGCGAGCTCATCGACGAAGCCCGCGATTGCGGACTGCCGACGGTCCTCTGGGCCTATCCGCGCGGCGCCGGCATGTCGAAGGAGGGCGAGACCGCCGTCGACGTCGTGGCGTACGCGGCGCACGTGAGCTGCCAACTGGGCGCGCACATCGTGAAGGTGAAGCCGCCGAGCGCGCACCTCGAGATCAAAGAGGCCAAGAAGGTGTTCGAGGAGCAGAAGATCCCGATCGCGACGCTCGCCGAGCGCACCCGTCACGTCGTGCAGAGCTGCTTCAACGGCCGCCGCATCGTCATCTTCTCCGGTGGCGAGACCAAGGACGACGCGTCCGTCATGAACGACGTGCGGGAGCTCGCCAAGGGCGGCGCCTTCGGCTCGATCATGGGCCGCAACGCCTTCCAACGCCAGCACGCCGACGCCGTGAAGCTGCTCATCAACGTCATGGACGCCTTCAAGAATCCGTGAGCGCGGTAACGACGGAGGTTGGCGATCACAGGGCGGGGGTTCATCCCGCTCTGAAGCTCGTTGCCTTCGTCGCGGCCGTGGTGATCGGCGGTGCGTTGCTCGCGCCGCCGCTCTGGTACGCCGCGCAGTGGGGCTTGCGTGTCGGCTTCTTGCCGGACGCTTTAGCGGCCTTCAAGTTCCCCAAGTACGTGACGCGCGCCATGCTGGTGGTGGCGCTCGTGCTCATCTGGCCGCTGGTCCGCTGGCTCGGCATCCGGGATCGCGCCGAGCTGGGCCTCGAGAAGGATCCGCGCTGGAAGACCCGCTTCGCCCTTGGGCTCGCGCAGGGTGTCTCGGGGCTCGCGCTCGTCGGCGTGCTGCTCGTCGTCCTGGGCTTCGCCACCTGGCGTGAGCCGCTGCCGCTGCATCGCCTGCTCGAAGCCGCCGCGACTGGCATCACCGTGGCGCTCATCGAGGAGTGGGTGTTCCGCGGCATCATCTTCGGCCTCGTGCGCCGCACGCAGCCTTGGCCGCGGGCGCTGCTCATCGTCTCGCTGGTCTTCGCCGTGTTGCACTTCGTGCGGGCGCCCCTGGTCGCGCCGCAGATCGACGAGGTCCGCTGGTGGACTGGGCTCGCGCTGGTGCCCGCTCACTTCTGGCAGTTCGGCGAGCCGGTGCTGCTCATCGGCAGCTTGCCCACGTATTTCTTGGTCGGCGCGACGCTCGCCTACACCGTGGTGAAGACGAAGTCGCTGGCGTTTGCCATTGGGCTGCACGCCGGATGGGTCTTTGCGCTGCGCGGCTTTGGCTTCTTGTCGCGCCGCGTGGGGGAGCCGTCGGTGTGGCTCGGGCGGGATCTCATCAGCGGCATCATTCCCGCGCTGCTCGTCGCCCTGACCTGGTTGCTGCTGGTGCAGATGTTCCGGAGACGACGGATATGATGCTGGTGCTCGTGGCCGCTACGGCGGTCGCCCCCGTGAAGGAAGCGTCCATGCTCGAGAAGGCGCGCGCCGAGCGGCTGCAGAACCTCAAGGCCGAGGATGGTTGGCTCACGCTCGTGGGCCTGGCGTGGCTGTCGCAAGGCCAGCAAACCATCGGCAAGAACGCCGACAACGGCATCGTGGTGAAGAGCCCGAACGCGGAAGGGCGCCTGGGTACGCTGACCCTCGACGGCAAGGTCGTCCGCTTCAGCGGCGAGCCTGGCTCGACCGTTCTAGCGGATGGTAAGCCGATCACCTCCGAGGTGACGTTGACCAGCGACGTCAAAGGCAAGCCGACCATGCTCACGCAGGGCAGCATCAGCTTCTACGTCATCGACCGCGGCGGCCGCCTGGGGGTGCGCATCAAGGATGCGAAGAGCCCCACGCGCACCCAGTTCGCCGGCCTCGAGTATTTCCCCAACGACCCGGCGTGGCGCGTCGATGCCACCTTCGAGCCGTATCCCGCCCCCAAGCGGGTGAAGGTCCCGACCATGGTCGGCGTCGAGGAAGAGCACGAGGTCCCCGGCAAGCTCCGCTTCCAGCACGACGGCAAGGACATCACCCTCGAGGCCTTCGACACCGGCGACGTGCTGATGATCGTCTTCGCCGACAAGACCAGCGGCAAGGAGACCTACGGCGCTGGGCGCTTCCTCTACGTCGAGAAGCCCAAGGGTGGCCGCGCCGTGCTCGACTTCAACCTGGCCGAGAGCCCGCCTTGCGCCTTCACCGCCTACGCCACTTGTCCACTGCCCCCGGCCGGCAACCGTATCGCGCTGGCAGTCACCGCGGGTGAAAAGACCCCGGCGGCGCACCACTAGCCGGATAGACTACAGGGGCAGATGACCGCTCCGAAGCCGCGCGCCCCCGACGAGGCCATCGAATATCTCGATGCGCTGGTGCGCGCCGTGCCGCATCACGTGGCCCGCGCCGTCCTCCTCGATCCCAGCGAGCGGGCGGTGCAGCATGCCGTCTTCGACGGGACGGTGCTCTTCGCCGACCTCGTGGGCTTCACGCGCCTGTGCGAGCACTTGGGCGACGCGGGGCCCGAAGGTCTGTCGCGCCTGTCGGTCATCCTCGACCGGTTCTTCGCGGCCATCATCGATCAGGCGCTGTCGCTCTATGGCGGGTCCGTCGCGCAGTTCGGCGGGGACTCGATCACCGTGTTCTTCGAGGGCGAGGGTCACGCGGTGCGCGCGGCTGCGGCGGCGCTCGCGGCGCAGCGCCTCATGCACGGCGAGGTGGGGCGCACCGCCGTCGAGCAGGCGAACAACATGGCGCTGCGCATCGGTCTCGCGTCGGGCCGCATCGACGTGCCGGTGCTGGGAGACCTCACGCGCCGCATCGTGGTCTGCGCGGGCCGCGCGGCGCACCGGGCGCTCGCATTGCAGGCCTACACCCAGGCCGGCTCCATCAGCGTCGACGTGTCGACCATCGAGCTGCTGGGCGCGGCCGCGGAGCTGGTCGACCGCAAGGACGACCGCGCGGTGCTGCGTGGCTTGCGCACCTCTCCGCCAACGCAGACACCCGCGCCGCTCGCGCTGGGGCCGCCCGAGTCCGCGGCGCGCAAGATCCGCTTGCTCGAGCCGTTCGTGCCGCAGCCTTTGGCGCTGCGCCTGCGCACCACACCGTCGGGCTGGCGCATCGAAGGCGAGATGCGCCACGTCGTGGTGGTCTTCACCGAGCTGACGGGCATCGAGGAGCGCACCGCCAACGTCGAGGCCATCGAGCAGATGTCGCGCTCGATGCTGCGCGCCTACCGGCGCCACGCCGGGGTGGTCGCCAAAGCGGACGTCACGCCCACCGGTCACCGCATCATGGTGCTCTTCGGCCTGCACGAGCCGTCCGAGAACGACGCCGAGAAAGCGCTGCTCGCCTCCATCGAGGCGACGAACCGCGTCCGCCAGCTGACGCTCCCGTACGGCGGCAAGGTGACGATGCGCACCGGTGTGCACGGAGGCCGCGTCTACTTTGGCGCCATCGGCAGCGACGGTAAGCACGACATCACCGTGGTCGGCGACACCGTGAACATCGCGGCGCGCTGCTGCGGCATCGCCGAGCCCTTCGAGGTCGTCGCCACCGAGGAGCTCGCGCGGAGCGTCGGCCCGGACGTCCGCACCACCTCGCGCGCGCCGGTGACCGTCAAGGGCAAGCGCGACCCCATCCGCACCGTCATCGTGCATGGCCCATCCGAGGGGCGCACGCACCTCGCGCAGGCGCGTGGCAAGGAGCGCTTCCTGGCCGGCCGCGAAAGCGAGCGCGTCCAGATCATCGGCGTCGTCGAGGACGCGGCGGCGGGGCGCGGCCTGGTCGTCGGCATCTGCGGTGAGGCGGGCTTCGGCAAGAGCGCGCTGCTCTCGAAGATCATCGACCGCTGGGTGGGAAAGGGCGGCACCGCGGTGGTCGGGCGCTGCCGCTATGCGACGCGCGCGATCCCGCTCGCGCCCATCGCGCACATCTTCGAGACGACCCTGGGCCTCGTGGGCCTCACCAGCGAGAGCGATCGCCGTGAGCGCATCCGCGCGGCGCTCTCGGCCTTCGGGCTCGATGGCCGGGCCCCGGAGCTCGTGGCGTTGCTGCAGCCCGTGCGCCAGCCCGACGGCAGCACCGAGGCCGCGGTGGATCTCGCCGACCCACATGCGCAGGAGCGCGTGATCAGCAGCATCGTGCAGTTCATCGGCGAGCGCGTGCGCCGCGAGCCGCTGTTGTACATCGTCGAGGACGTCCATCACGCCGATACGTTGACTCTGCG
Source organism: Myxococcota bacterium (assembly GCA_039809465.1). Classification (GTDB taxonomy): domain Bacteria; phylum Myxococcota; class XYA12-FULL-58-9; order XYA12-FULL-58-9; family JALHOP01; genus JALHOP01. The sequence continues at coordinate 2,212 of JBDHVB010000197.1, read as the reverse complement.
CCTCATGTGCCGCCTGTCGACGCTCGGCCGTGAGTGGCCGTTCATGTGCGTCGGGACCTACCGGCCCGATCCGCTGCTCGATGACTTGCGGCGCACCGCCGACGTCGAGCTCATGGTCGGGCAGCTCGCCATGGCGGACGTCACCGAGATGGTGCGGCACGAGCGCGGCGCCTCGAGCGTCGACCCGGACCTCGCGCTCTTCGTGTGGCAGCGCACCAACGGCAACCCACGCCACGTCGTCGAGCTCCTGCGCTTCTTGAGCGAGCGCGAGCTGCTCGTGGTGCGCGCCGGCGAGGTCGTGGCGCATCCGAGCGTCGATGCGCTGCATGACCTCGTGCCGCAGTCGCTGGCGCACGTGACCCTGGCGCGCTTTGCCACGCTCGGCGAAACCACCCGGCGCGTCTTGCGCGTGGCGGCGGCGATTGGCCGGCGCTTCGACCGCACCTTGGTCGACACCGTGGCGAGCCACGGCATGGACGGTGAGAGCATCGACGCCGCGCTCGCGAGCCTCGAGAGCGAGCGCGTGCTGACGACCGACGGCGACTTGTCGTTCGTGTTCCGCGACGACCTGACGCGCGCCGTGGCCTATCAGACCGTGCCCGAAGCCGAGCGCCGGCGGCTGCACACCCGCATCGCCGACGCCCTCGACCGCTTGCCGCCCACCCACGAGGCGCGCACCGACGTGAACCTCGCGCATCACCGGGAGCGCGCCGGCCAGCTCGCCATCGCGGCCAGTCACTACGAGCGCGCCGCGCGTGCCGCCGAGCACGCCAGCATGAACCGCGAGTGCGCGCAGTTCGTGGAGGCGTGGGACCGCGTCTGCGCCGGGCTGCGCGACCACGAACGGCCGAGCAACCGGACGCTCGCGCGCATGACCATGCTGCGGCTCGTGGCCAACGTGCGCATGGGGAACATCCGCAAGGCGCGGCGTGCGGCGCGCGCCATGGGCATCGTCGGCGCCAAGGAGCTCGAGGCGCACGAGTACGACAGCCTGAGCTTCTGGATCGGCGAGACCGCGCGTCATTCGGGCAAGACGGTGCGCGCCCGCCGCGAGCTCGCGCAGGTGGCACGCAACGCCGGTGATCGGCTGCTGCGCTCCGACGCGGCCCACGCGCTGGCGCTCATCGCGGTCGCCGCCGGCGACGTGAAGCACGCGGTGCAGTGGGTGAACAAGGCGCTCGAGCAGGCGGAGGACGATCCGTATCGCCTGGCGCGCATCGCGCTGGTGCATGCCGGCGCCTGGATGGTGAAGGGCGATCTCGCCAAGGCCAAGGAGATCTACGAGCGCGTGCGCGGCTCGAAGGCGCACCGCGAGTATATCGTGTTGCGCGCGCAAGCGACCGCGGGGCTTGCCCGCTGCGCGCTCGCCCAAGGGGAGCTGCCGCAAGCGCTGCTGCACGCGCAGATGGCGGTGCGCCTGGCGCGGGGCTCGGGGCGGCCGATGCTCGAGGAGCAGAGCCTCACGGTGCTGGGGCTCGTGCTCATGGAGAGCGGCGAGCTCGCGCAAGCCCGTGATGCCTTGAGCCGCGCCACCACCTTGGCCCGTGAGCTGGGTGACGGCATTGGCCTCGCGCAAGCCCTGGTGCGCTTGGGTGCCTGCGCCATCAAGCAGGGCGAGACCTCCCTCGGCATGCACTTGCTGGTCGATGGCGAGACCCGTTGTGCCCGCTACGAGCTCAAGGTCGCCGTGGCGCAGGCAAAGGCTTATCGCGACAGCCTCTCGACGAACCTCGGTTGACTCAGGTAGCCAGTGGGCATGCCGGTCTCACCCGACACCGAAGCAGCTCTGGCCGCGCGCATGGCGGCCAATGGGATCTTCGAGGCCGATCTGGTGGAGAAGTTCGTCCGCGCGAGCGGTCCTGGCGGGCAGAAGGTCAACAAGACCTCGAGCGCCGTCTACTTGAAGCACCTGCCCACCGGCATCGAGGTGAAGGCCCAGGAGAGCCGCTCGCAGGCCATGAACCGGTTCCTCGCGCGCCGCATCCTCACCGAGCGCATCGAGCGCATCCGCCTCGGCAAGGCCAGCGCAGAGGAGCAGCGCATCGAGAGGATCCGCCGCCAGAAGCGCAAGCGCAGCAAGCGCTCGAAGGAGCGGCTGCTCGCCGACAAGAGACATCAGTCCGCGAAGAAAGACTTCCGGCGCGGCTCCGGCGATTGAGCCGCCGCGATCGACGCGGGCGCAAAGTGCTAGGTGACGCGCACCGCGTAGCTC
>JBDHVB010000196.1:0-10648 GCA_039809465.1 Myxococcota bacterium | reverse complement strand
CGATAAAGCGCTCGAGTAGCACGGCGTTACGAAGACCCCCGCGTGGAGCCGCCCGACACGGCGCAACGCGACAGTTTCGAAGTGCGGCAAAGCAGCCGTCAGGTTCCACGTTGCCTTTGTGGAACCTGACCTCTAGCGAGGCCCCCAGGCCGAGCGAAACGAAACGCAAGCGGAGACGCGGGCCTGTGCCTTCGTGTTAGTCGGCGGTCCATGCAGCGATACGACGTTCGATTAACGCAAGCGTTCCAAAAACCCCCGCGTGGAGCCGCCCGACACGGCGCAACGCGACCGTTTCGAAGTGATGCCAAGCAGCCGTCAGGTTCCACCTTGCCTTTGTGGAACCTGACCTCTAGCGAGGCCCCAAGGCCGAGCGAAAAACAAGACAGCGAGTCTTCCCCTCGCCGACGACGCGCACGTCGAAGCGGGTGGCGATGAGGGCCATGAGGTCGACTCCGCTATCGCGGGCGACGTTGTTCAGGCCGTCGGCGGTCGATTGCTCGGCTTGTGGGGTGACGCCGGCGGGGAGCTCGCCGCCTTGCTTCAAGTAGTGCAGGGCCGTGCCGCGGCCGCTCATGTTCGCGGCCTGCGAGACGAGGTCGAAACCCTCGATGGCGTCGACGACGATGGAGCCGCCGGGCTTCAAGATGGAGTGATAGTGATCGAGCACGCCGAGCAGCGCGAGCGGCGTCGCTTTGCCGTCGAGCTTGTCGGTGGTCAGCGTGAACCAGAGGCAGCCCTTGCGGTCCCAGATGACGTCGATGCTGTTCTTGGCGAACGGGAGGGCGGTGCCGTCCCACTGCGAATGTATGAACTCGCCGCGTGGGAAGGGGGGGCCCGGGTAGGCGCGGTTCGGGACGTCGGCGATGTCGCCAACCATGAACTGGCGGCCGCCCGGACGCTTGGGCGCGAGCTCCACGTCGCGCTCGTACATCGCGGCTTCGTGGGTCGCGGCGTTGGCCGAGGCGCTCACGAAGCGTAGTGGCTTGTCGGGAGCGGGGATGACTCCGCTTTCGCGGAGCACGTCGTAGGTCGCGCGCGCTTGGTCGCGGTCGAAGTAGCCGTCGGAGAACTCCTTCCAGGCGACGCCTTGCTCGCCCGAGTAGAGCCCGCGCGACACTTCGTTGATGTCGAGCGCTTTCATGCTCTCGGCGAGGCGGGCGAGCGGCAGGCAGTGCCAGCCGACGTCCCAGGTCTCACGGCTGCGGAGCATCGGCAGGATGGCGCCACGCAGGTGATCGACCAGCGCCTTTTCACCCTCGGCTGCGGCACCGTTGCTCGGCGCAGGGAGTCCATCGAGGAGCAAGCGCAGGTGACCCACGGCCTCACGCCCCACGCCCGGCACGCTCGCCATGACGGCAGCGCCAAGAGCGTCCGCGAGCCGCTCGGAGCGGGTCGCGCCGGCTTTGGGCCGCGGGCTGAAGGCATCCGCGGAACCCAGCAAAATCAAGGAGCTAGCGGGCGCCTTCGAGATGGCGCTCTCGGACTGTCCTAATGGAGCGGCCGCCGACTTCAGGTCCTGGATTCGCATTCAGGATCCTTTTATCGGCGGCCCCAGGGTGAGGTTGTGTCGGCCCCTAGCGCTTGCGGCAGAGAAGAAGCGCCCCAGCGAGGACGGCCAACTCCACGATGGCGGGGCCAGCCGCGTTGCAGCCGCCGTCCGAGCCTGGGTCGTCGTTCTCATTCGAACCGCCAGGCCCGCTGTCGCCGCCCGCGGGACCGTCGCCGCCGCCCGGGCCTCCGTCGCCACCGGTGGGGCCTCCGTCGTCGGTCGGCGCGGCGGCCTCGAAGACCGCGATCAGCGACGCGTCGCTGTTGACCGTCATGGCGTACGGGTTGCTGCTCCCCGACGACGCATTGTCGACGCGCCAGCCGGTGAAGGTGTATCCTGTGTCCGCTGTAGCGGTCGCGGTGACCACGGTGCCCGGCGCGTAGACGCCCCCGTCCGGGTCGAGCGTCACGCTGCCCCCGCCGTCGACGTTGGTGAGCAGGTTGTAAGTGATTGGCGCGCTCGGATCGCGGAAGGTGACGCTCCGTTGCGCCGACGCGGCCGGCGGGTTCCCCGTCGCGGCGCAGCCCGCCCCAGTATTGTCGTAGAGCGCGCCCGCGACCGGCGTGTAGTTGTAGACGTACTCGAGACCGTAGGCGACGCCGTCGAAGTCGAAGTAGGCGTCCTGGTATTGCGGATTGCTCCCGCTCGTCGTCAACGCGCCACCCACGCCCACGAGGTTGTCCGGCGGCACGACCGGCTCCATGTTGAAGAGGACGTTCCGCTGGATGACACCGCCCGAGTAGCAGCACTGCTCGGCACCAGAGCCAGGGTACGGGTTCTGGCAGACGACGCCCTGCAGGGGATAGCGGTTGGAGTCGCAGAAGCAGTTCGAGAAGTAGGCACGGGCATAGATGCGCGCGCGCAGGCCCGCGCCGCCCCCAGGCACGAGCTCCGCGCTCGGCTCGCCGAACGTGAAGTAAGCGTTGGTCGGATACGAGACGGCGGCCGGCGCCACGAACACGCCCTGCCAGGCGCCGCTCGCGGGGATGCCGCTCGTGTATCCCGCGGGAGGCGCGTTGTACGAGGGGATGGGGTTGCCCGGGCTGTTGTCGAGGAACTGAGCGCCGCCGAGCACGAAGTCGTTGGCGCCGCCGATGCCGTTGAGGGGGGCCGAGCTGACCACGGGGATCTCGATGCGCAGGACCTTGCCGGTGGGCAGGGGCCAATATTCTTGCGTGGCCGGTGGGATGCCGATGAACCCACCACCGATGCTCGTGTACGAGCTCAACGTGGCCGGACAGCTGCCGTCGCTGAGCGGCTGCGTAGTGCTGAAGTCGCCGAGGTAACAGCGAATGGGGTGCGCCGGGTCGACCGCCGTCACGGTGTTCGGAGGCAAGCGGATCTCGGGGTTCACCCACGCGCCGCTGCAGCCCAACCCGGCGACCATGACGCGCACGTAGTAGACCTCACCGACGCGCGGGTAGCCTTGGAAGCCGGCGTAGACCCAAGCGAGATCCTCCGGGATGGCCGGATAAATGCCTTGCCAGCACAAGTGCCTTGTCCGCGATGGCGAACCATCGTTCCAGGCCTGCGCACGGGCCGTGGCAGCGGAGCCGAGCGTGAAGAAGATCGCGACGAGGACGAGACCACGACGAAGCTGCACCACGACGCACCACACCTTCTCTTGAGTCCGCTTGAATCCCCCGCAGCATACTATCGTTCAAAATGGCGAGTGTACGCCAATGCGTTATCCAGAGGCGCCACCCACAGTCTCGACTTCCCCAGACTTCGTCGTCTGGGCAAGGGCGCTCCTATCCGTGATGGGTGGCGATTAGAGCGACTTCGACACCGTGCCCAGCTCGAGGAAGGCGTGGTCCTGCATGACCACGAACGGCCGGTCGTCGAACTTCAGGTTGCCCTGGCCGTCATGCTGCACGATCTGCAAGGCACCCATGCCGTACCCCATCGGCCCACGGCTGTAATAGTGGGCCTGCAGCTTGTACGGCGCCGCCTTCGGCTTGCCACGGATGGTGAAGCACTCCGGGCCATAGCCGGTGGTCACATCCTCATAGAGCTCGCCGCCCGACGGCAGCTCTTGCGAGCTGTAGAAGGCGTGGCCTCCCTGGCTGTCATAAATGTGGAAGTCGACGTCGTTCGCGTCCGTCTCCCACGAGAGCACGAACCGCAATGACGGACTGGTCTCGCGGCGGCCGCCAGCCTTGGCGAGGCGCTTGTAGATCTCGTCCTTGCGCTCCGGCTGCGCCTTGATCCAGACCTGCGCCGCGATGCCGAGATCCTCCGCGAGGATCTGATCGACGCCGGCGAAGCGACCCTCGGGATAACGCTGCGCCGCGCCTCTCTCGAGCACCTCGAAGGCTTTCTCGGGTTGGCCGAGCTTGAGCAGGGCGTAGGCGAGCAGACGGTGGCTCTGTGGATGGTCGGGGCGCTGCTCGACCGCTTTGGCGTACGAGTCGGCTGCGAGCGCGTTCGCGGCGTCGTCTTTCAAGCGCTCGAGGCGCTCGCCCGCGAAGCGGCGCAGGTCGGCGCGCGCCGGGAACAGGTCGATGAGCGAGCCGTAGGCGCGGCCAGCCTCTTCGGTTTGCTTGTTGGCTTCGAGGGCTTCACCGAGAGCCACGAGCGCCATGACGTCGCCAGGGCTCGTCTCCCACCACGCGTTTGCTTGCGTGAGCGCCGCGTCCTGATCCTTGTGGCGCAGAGCGTTCATGATGGTGCGGAACTGGCCGGTGTACGGATTCACCTGCTCGCTCTTCTCCGCGACCGCGGCCGGCGCGCGGCGTTCGCGCTCACGCTCACGCTCCTCGGCGATTTGCTGGCGCGGCGCAGCCTCCGTTTCGGGCATGGGCTCGGGCCTCGCGACCGGCGCCGGCCGCGATGCCGATGGCGCCGCCGGCGGTGGCGGCGGAGGAGGAGGGGCGCCGCGTGCCATGTCGCGCGACGACGGGGCCGCGGACAAGCGCTCCGACGCGGCGCCGCCCCCCATGTCGGCTTTCTTCTCCGCCGTGACGTCCATCTCGTCCGCTGGAGCGGCCGCGCTTGCCTTCGAGGCGACGGCTTCCATGCGGTCCTCGCGGTCGGCGGAGCGGCGCCGTGAGTCATCGGCGCGGCCAGGCGCCTCTCCCTTGGGCATTTGATTGGTGTCGGGGAGCTTGGGCTTCTCGACGGTGCGCGTCGTGTTCTTCACGACCACGGCGTCATTGCGGCCCTTGACCACGACACCACCGTTCTCCACGGCGAGAATACCGGCGAGCGCCTTGCGGTCGATGTTGAAGCGGGCGTAGTCGCGCTCGGTCTCGAGCACCAAGAGAGCGGTGAGCGGCGAGAGCACGCGGTGCTTGGTCGACAGCTCGATGACCTGCTTGTTCAGCGCGGCGCGCATGTCCTTGTCGGTGCCGCGCTCGGCTTGATCGAGGAGCTTCTTGATGCGGGCGCCGACCCAGGCGCGCTCGAGCAACGGCTTCTGCGCGTCGCGCATGGTGCCGGCGCCGACGGGCTTACCGCCCAAGCTCATCGCGAAGGGCTTACTCTCGCCGAGGTCGGCGTAGACGAGCACCTGGTCACCAGGCTGGATGTTGTCGAGCGTCTCGGGCCACACCCAGTCGGCGCCCGGGATGTCGACTTTGATCCCCGAGCGCGTCTTGTGGTTGAGCTTGGTTGCGATGGTCGCGGTCGGCAGCGCGCCATCCACGACGAGGCCGCCGCCGAAAGTGAGGCGCTGCAGGGCGTCACGGTCGCGGATGCCACCGACCGCGATGGCGTCCAAGCGTTGCGCGCCGGTGGCCTTCACCGCGTCCGCTAAACCGGTCGCGCCGGCGGTCACCACGCCGTCCGAGATGACGAGCCCGCGGCGGTACTTCTTGCCGTGCTTGGCGACGGCCGCGAGCGCCTGCTCGAGGTTCGAGGCGCCGAGGGAGCGCCGCTCTTCGAGCTTCTTCCAGTCGATCCCCGACGCCTTGCCTTCGTCGATGAGCTGCGTCGTCTGGTCGTAGGCCCAGATGGCGACGGGCGCCTCGCCCAAACGCCTCACCAGATCCTTGGCGAGCGCGAGGTCGGCGGCTTTGCCGAGCGTGCGCGAAGCGCTGGTGTCGATGAGCACGAAGAGGCTGTCGGTCGCGTCCTTCTCGACCTCGGCCACCGGCGTGACGCGGGCGACGACGAGGTTCTCGCGGCGCAGGGCGACGCCGGTCCCCTTGTTGCCGTCGACCTCGAAGTCCTTGTCGGGCGTGAAGGCCTTCTCGTGCAGCTCGCGCGCGACCTTGCCGCCTTCGTGCACGCGGATGTCGATGGCGCCGACTTGCGGCAGACCAGCGAGCGCGATGCGGTAGGGATCGGCGAGCAGCTCCTCGGAGTACGCGATGATGACTTCCTTCTGACCACGCGGCGGGATGGGGAAGATGCGCGCCGAGAACTCGTTGCCCGCCTGTTGCTCGAGGAGCGCCGGGTCTTGGCGGAGGTGCAGGAAGTCCTCGTAAGCGCGGCGGGCGGCTTGGCGCTCGACGACCTCGCCTTCTTGCCACTGGCCGTTGGTGAGCATCGCGAAGCGGCTGATGCTGGCGCGCTCCGGCAGGGTAATGCGGAAGTGACCTTCGATCTGCTGCGCGCGGGGATTGTCGAAGACCAGGTGCAGCTCGGTGAAGGCGAGCGGGGCGTCGATGACCGCCTCGGCCTTGACGCTGACGATTGACAGGCCGGTGCCGTCCGAGGCGGTCAGGCCAATCGGCGCGGCCATGGCGATCTTCACGGGCTGGTCGCTGGTCGGCTTGTCCGAGAAGGTCCAAGCGGCGGCCACGGCGCCGCCGCCGGCATCCTCGCCGTTCGTGGTCACGGGATTGGCCCGCTCTTCCACGGGAGCGGCCGTGTGTTTCTGGCAGGCGATGAGCAGAGGGAGGAGGAGGAGAGCTCGCATGACACGGTAGACGGGCGAGGTGGGCATTTTGGGAACTTCACCCGGGTGGGCGCCGCGCTCAAGCATTCTTGCAAAGGGGCGCCGGATAGGGTCGATGAGGGGCGAGGTTGTCTTTGGGCGCTAGAAAGTTCTCCCGCACCGCACCGCGTTGCCCACACTGTGACCGACTCGCGACCGTGTGCGTCTGCAACGACGCAGCGCCGCTGCGCTTACGGACGCAGCTTTGCGTGGTCGTCCACTATCGCGAAGCCGCGAAGACCACGAACACCGGCACGGTCGCCGCGCGCCTCGTGGCGGACAGCAAGGTGGTGGTCCACAGCCAAGAGTATCAGCCGGCCGCCGAGCCCGACTTCACGGGCCGCTTGCCGCTGCTCCTGTTTCCGAGCGAAGACGCGCAGGTCTTGACGCCCGAGCACGCGAAGGGCGCCCCGGTGACGCTGGTCGTTCCCGACGGCAGCTGGTCACAGGCGCGGCGCATGCATCGCCGCGTCGCTTGGATGAGCAAGCTGCAGCACGTGACCTTGCCGCCGAGCGAGCGGCGCACGGCGTATCGCCTGCGTCACTCTGACCGCGAAGGCGGACTCGCCACGATGGAAGCCATCGCCCGCGCCCTGGGTATCCTCGAGGGGCCAGAGGCCGAGCAGACCCTGGAGCGGGTGTTCTCGCTCTTGGTGCGGCGCACCATGGCGGCGCGCGGCACGCCTTTGAGCAGCCCCGAATGAGCGCGCGCCGGCGGCTTCAGGTCGGGCGCAAGCTGAAGGCCGTGGACCAGGTCGGATAGAAGTTGGTGTCCTGCGGCCCCAGCGGCTGATTGCGCGTGGACAGCGCCTGGAAGCCAACGTCTTCCATGAACTCGAGGGTCGTGCGCACGGCCTTGCGGCCGAGCAGGTAGGGCATGCGCAGCTGGCCGCGGGCCACATCGAAGATCTCGATGCCGGCGGTGACACCGCTCGCGACACAGAGCATCACGAAGGCACCGAAGTGACGGTAGCGATCACGGCTCTCGGGGTCACCTTCGAAGCGGCGGATGCGCTCGACGAGCTGCTTGCCCGCCTTGGTGTCGCCGCTCAAGGAGGCCTGAGCGCGCCAGGCGTACGGCTGGATCTCCTCGCCCGCGGACAAGCGCTCGCGCGTGCCCAGGACGACGAGCGGCTCGGCGCTGAGCAGGCGCTGCCCGAGATCGGTGTGCACCTTGTCGGCCTCGGTCGTGCGCAGGAGCTTGTCGGGTGTGACGAAGAGCTTGCGGTTCGAGGCGACGAGCTCGTGCAGCGAGGAGCCTTGCGCGACGTAACACTGCAAGCGGTGGAGCGCTTGGGCGCCTTGCTCACCGATGGCGTGACCTCGGCGCTGAGCGCCCATGATGCGCTTGTGAACGGCGAGGTTGACGGTGAGGATGCTGTCCTCTTGGCCGATCACGGTGACCACGCGCTGCGACGTGAACCCCTGCACCGTCTGGAGCGCGCGAATAGCCTGCTTGTCTGAGACCGCCGAGCTCATTGTTCATGCCTCGGATGTGGGCGACTCTGATCTCTATTGAGCAGCATGTGTTCTTGGCTGACTTTTCGACCCTGTTCTTCTGTCACCGTGGCGGTGGGGCGCCGCGCTCGAGATGGATGAGTGCCACAATGGCTAGGAAAATCGCGAGCATAGCGGCAAATGTGAAGGTCGCTACACGCCATGTGCGGCGGTAGGTGACCGCGAAGCTTTGCCAGGCCTCGGAGGTTCCGTGGGTCACGAAGGTCTTGAGCGCGGCGGCCTGCATGCCGGCGATCACGGCCACCGCGGCGTGCCAGGCGGCGACGCCATACGCGCTGAAGAGCGCGAGCCCTTCGAGGCGCCGGCGGAAGATCTCCTCCGAGCGCAGGGCGACCACGAGCGAGAGCACGGCGAGGAGCACACAGACCGCGAGGAACAGACGCAGGATGGGCAACAGGCGCCGGGCCGGTGTGACGTCGGGCGCGACGCCGGTGGCCGCGAAGGCGAGCGGCAAGAGCGCCGCCGCGAGCGGGCCGAACGAGACCACGTACGCCGCGAGCACGACCAGCAGCAGATAACGGTAGCGGTTCAAGAGAGCGATGGGCTCGAGCGCCCGGCCGAGACGCCACATGGCGACGCCCACCGCTGTGTAGGCTATCGCGGCCATGAGCATGAACGCCTGAGTGACGTTCGGGAAGCGCGCGAGGCTCGCGTCGTCGAAGAGGGCGATGAGCTCGAGCGCCACGCTGAAGGCGACGACGAGCACCGCGCATGTACGCGCCGCGCGTCCGGCCTCGAGCATGAGGCTGTCGCTCTTGGTCATGCCGCGCAGCGCTCTCATGGCTGCACCGGTTGCCGCGTCAGGTGCTCGCGGGCGATGAGATAGCCGATGAACGCGCCGGCGCCATAGCCGACCATGGGCACCGACCCCGTCGGCTCGCCGATGGGACCTTCGAACAAGGGATTGACGACGGACACGTACATCTCCGGGACGAAGTAATGATCGCGTGCCGCCTTCGCGACAATGGGGGCGATGAGCGCCGCCGCATCTTTCGGCCGGCCGAGACGCAGGTAGACCTCGGCGAGCGAGAGGTCGACGAAGACGAACTCCTGCCGCTCGTACCAGTACTCGAAGATCGCGGGATCGGTGAGCACGCAAGTCACCCGGCGATATCCGCCCGAGGCCACCGCGAGGCGCTTCATGGCATCGGCCGTGCGCTGCATGATGTCGGCGTCCTCTTCGACGCCCAGGTTGAAGGCGGTGAGCACGGCGCCATCGACGTCGTTCTTGATGCCGGGCTCGGCCGTTCCACGCAGCCGGCCATCCTTGGCGTAGGCCGCGCGAAAGCCGACTTTCAGCAGGGGGAGCACCCGGCGTAGCTCGGCGTGGAGCTTGCTGTCGTTGCGTTGCTCGGCGAGCGCGTCGAAGTGGGTGAGGCCCACGAGCGCCGCGATGGTCGAGAACGCGAAGTGCTTGGCGTCCTTCTGGCGCTCCTCCCAGATGGAGGTGTCCGCTTTGACGATGAGCCCCGACGCGTGGGCGTCGAGATTCTCGAGGAGCGGCGCGACGACGAAGCGCTTGGCGCTCTCGTAAATGGTGCCGCGGTAGGTCGGCGTATCGAGGATGGCCGCGTCGCCGAAGCGCTCGACGTACGACCCCAGCACCCAGAGCACGAGGCCCCAGTTGTCGAGCTCGATGTTGGTCGCGCCTTCTTGCGTGAAGAACGGCTGCTCGGAGCCGTCTCCGAAATAGCGGACGACCGACACCTGATACGGCATGCCGCCGGTCTGCTCGTGCATGACACCGGCCGGCCGCGCGTGAAAATACGCTTCGATGGCGGCGCGCGCCTCCGCTTGGTGGCCCATGCGGATGAGCGCGTCGATGGCGTACGCCATGTCCCGCACCCAGTAGCTCACGAAGCTGCTGTCCGGGAGGGCGGCGAGTATGAGGCCGTGGTTCACGCGTCCGCCGCGGTTGGGCTCGCGGCTCTGCGCCATGCGCAGCACGACTTCGCTCTGACGCCACAGCCGCTTCTCGTCGCTGCTCGCGAAGGTGACCTTCGGGGGCACGCGCCAGCGCTCGAGCTCCGTGAGCTCGCGCGCGATGAGCGCCGCCGCGCCGCGCCCGCCGGCCCAGCGCAGCAACTCGATCACCGCCGCGTCGATGTCGTCCTCGCGCTCGATGGACATGAAGGCCCGCGCGTCTTCAGCGAGCGGCAGCGACAGCAAGGTCTCCGCGACGTCTTGGAATCGCGTGACTTCCACCTTGACGCCGCTCACGGTGAGCTCGCGGCGCGATGTCGGCGTCTTGGCGTACGTGGTGACGAGCCGCGGACGCCTGCCGCCCTTGGGCTCGTAGGTGAGCACCAGCACGTTGCGCTGCACGCCCCATGGCATGAAGTAGGATTGCCGGCCGTGTGCGTCATCGCGGACGATGACGTGCGATTGATCGAGGTACTCCGCCTTGGCGTTGCTCTCGTCCGCCCAGGCGATGCGGCTCGTGAGGTTCGCGGCCGGCAGACCCTCGCTCAGCGGGTCCGTCGGGGAGGGCGCGGTGAACGAGTAGGGGTGCGCGTAGAGCTTGGTGATGGCGCCCTGCTTCGCGTCGAACACGGCGAAGCCATGGCCGTTGCCGGTGACCAGCGGTGCGCTTGCGGTGAGCGCGATGGCGAGTGCCAGGGCGGGCATGGGCTGCGAGATAGCCCATTGCAGCAGCGCGGGTCACCACCCAGGAGCGCCGCGCTAGCCCTTCATGGCGA
>JBDHVB010000195.1:0-10669 GCA_039809465.1 Myxococcota bacterium | reverse complement strand
TGTCCCCAAGGGCCGGATGCGCACGCCGCCCCCAGGCTGGGTCATTCGCGCGGTGCTCGCCGTGCGTCGCTTCGTGATTTGGGTGGCGGATCGCTTGCTGCCGCCCGACGTGGTCGTGCTCGAGCGCGCCGCAGGTGTCGCGTACACGGCGGGCATCGCGACCTTGGCGAAGCTCGGGTACGCCGAGCTGCTCGCGGGCGGTCCGCTCGGCTACCGCGAGATCGCCGCGCGGACGGGTTGCGACCCCGACGCGACGCTCCGCTTCTGTCACTTCTTCGCGACGATCGGCTGGCTGGGCATGACCCCCGACGGCGTCTTCAGCAGCACGCCATTCCTGCGAGCCTTGCGTGCCGACAACCCCATGCGAGTGCGCAGCTTCGTCGAATACTTCGCGAGCCGCTCGAACGTCGACGCCATCCTGGACATCGCCGAGACCCTACGCACCGGCAAGAACGCCTTCGAGCGCGTTCACGGCGCGGTGGTCTGGGATTACTTCGACGCGCACCCCGACGAGCGCGAGACCTTCGCCCACGCCATGATGGGCCTCACCCTCGCCGACGCGCCCTTCGTCGCCAAGGGTTACCCCTTCTCCGAGGTTCGCACGGTCTGCGACATCGGCGGCGGCCGCGGCACCTTGCTCTCCGAGATCCTCCTCCACCACCCCCACCTCGAGGGCGTGCTCGCCGAGAACCCCGGCGTCCTGGAGAGCGCCCGCGAGCTCTTGGCCCATCGCGGGCTCACCTCGCGCGTCCGCCTCGAGCCCTGCGACTTCATGACGAAAGCACCCGGTGCTTTCGACCTCTATCTCCTCAAAAACATTCTCCATGACTGGGACGATGCGACCTGCATGAGGATCTTGCGGAACATCCGCGCCGCGATGGCTCCGGGGGCCCGCCTCTTGATCATCGAGGGCTTCATCGACCGCACCCGCCCCGATCCTCTCCACGCGCCCTCCGACATCCAGATGATGCTCGTCTGCGCCGAGGGGCGTGAGCGCTCCCTCGCCGAGCTCCACGCCTTGCTCGCCCAAACGGGCTTCACCCCCGCCCGTCACTTCGCGCTGGCCACGCTGGGCATGCTCGAGGCGATTGCCTCCTGACGAAAGCACCCGGTGCTTTCGGCGCCCGCAACAGAGCCGGCAAACTTCGCGATAAACCGCCGCCATGCTCGCCCCCGCGCTCCTGGCGGCGGCGCTCCTCGCCGCCCCACCCAGCACCGACACGCTCTCGGTCATCAAAGCCCGCGGCTATTTCATTTGGGGCGGGGACCAAGAGGGCGGCGGTCCGTTCATGTGGCCGGACGAAGCCGCGCCGCGTGGGCTCGCGGGCGTCGAGGCCGAGCTCGCCGAGCTCGTCGCCGAGGAGCTCTCGCGGGCGACGGGCACCCCAATCGTGCCGCGCTTCTTCCAGGGCCAATGGGACACGCTGCCGAGCATCCTCAACACCGGGCGCATCGACCTCGTCATGAACGGCTTCGAGTGGACCCCCGACCGCGTCGCCGTCGCCGACAGCACCATTCCCTATTACGTCTACGAGCTTCAGCTGATCGTGCCGGAGGGCAGCCCGATCACGAGCTGGGACCAGCTCCACGGCGCTCCGCGTAAGCAGATCGGTGTCCTCGGTGGCTCCTCGGCGGAGACCTATATCCGCGCGCACTTCACCGCGAGCGAAGTGCAGCCCGTCCTCTATGACGGCAACGTGAACGCGATGAGCGACACCGCGGCCGGCAAGCTCGACGCGACGGTCCAGGACCTGCCGATCGCGACCTTCTATCACAAGGACTTTCCGCGCCTGCGCTTCGTCGACAAGCCCGTCGAGCCGGGCCGCTACGTGATGCTGGTCCGCAAAGGCGACGACGGCCTGCGCGAGGCCCTCGACGCCGCCATCATCAGCCTGCGCAACCGCGGGGCGCTCCGCTTGCTCTACGAGCGCTACGACATGTGGAACGCCGCGCAGGAGAACCCGACGCTCCTGCAGCTCCCCAAGCTCGAGACCGCCTCCAGCGACGCGTCGCGCTTCAAGGCCTTCTTCGACAAGCACGGCACGCTGCTCCTCATGGCCGCGGGGACCACGGTGCTCCTGTCGGTCACGGCGATGCCGCTCGCCATCGTCATCGGTATTTTGCTGGCGGTGACGCGCCTCTACGGTCCACGGATCTTGGCGGTGCCCGCGACCATTTATGTCGAAGTGATCCGCGGCACCCCGCTGATGCTGCAGCTGTTCGTCATCTTCTTTTTGCTGCCGTCGGTCGGCGTGAACATCAGCGCGTTCCCGGCTGCGATCCTTGGGCTCGCCATCAACTACTCGGCCTACGAGGCGGAGATCTATCGCGCCGGCCTGCAGGCGGTGCCGGTGGGCCAGATGGAGGCGGCGCTCACCCTCGGCATGTCGCGCGGCATGGCGCTCAGGCGGATCGTCCTGCCGCAGGCGGTGCGCATGGTCATGCCGCCGGTCACTAACGACTTCATCGCCCTCTTCAAGGATACGTCGGTGTGCTCCGTGATCACCGTCGTCGAGCTGTCGAAGCGTTACAACATCGCGGTCATGAACAACCCGCGGGACATTTTGCCGTTGGCAGCGGTGACCGCGCTTCTGTATCTGGGCATGAGCTATCCGTTGTCGTTGCTTTCGACGCGCATGGAGCGCCGTTTGCGACGATAACCACTGGCCCGCGCGAGAGGTGCATCACAAGACCAGATGATCAAAGTCAGCCACTTGAAGAAATCCCACGGTGCGCAGTGTGTTTTGCGTGACGTGTCGGTCGAAATCGACCGCGGCGATGTGGCGGTGATCATTGGTCCCTCGGGGTGCGGCAAGAGCACCTTCCTGCGCTGCTTGAATGGCCTCGAGGGCTTCGACAACGGCTCGGTGACCGTGGGTGACGTCACGCTGAGCGCGGACCTGCCGCCTGACCTCCATCGTCACCGCCTCGCGGCGCTGCGCCGGCAGATGGGCATGGTCTTCCAGCAATTCCATCTGTTTCCGCACCTCACCGTGCTGGGGAACGTGATGGAAGCGCCGCTTCGCGTGCTCGGCGCCGACCCCAAAGCCACCCTCGAGAAAGCCGAGCAGCTCCTCGACCGCGTCGGCGTCCTCAAGAAGGCCCACGAGAAGCCAGCGCGGCTCTCTGGCGGCGAGCAGCAGCGTGTCGCCATCGCCCGCGCCTTGGCGATGGATCCGCAGGTGATGCTCTTCGACGAGCCCACCAGCGCCCTCGACCCGTCGCTCATGCAAGAGGTCCTGCAGGTGCTGCAAGCGCTCGCGCGCACCGGTCAGACCATGGTCATCGTCACGCACGACATGGCCTTCGCCCGCCGCGTCGCCACGACCGTCCACGTCTTCGGCGACGGTGTGCTCCAACGCTCCGGCTCCCCCGACCTCATCTTCTGCGATGCCGAGCCGGAAGTGACGCTGGCGCCGGTGCGTGGCAACCGGGGCGCGGTGCGGGCGGCGATGCGGCATCGTGTCCGCCGCTACAAACACTAGCTCGCCGCAACGCAGCCGCGCCCACGCCGTCAGAATCCGAGCGCGCTGGGCGGCACGGGGGGCGGGTTCGCGATGAGCGACGCCGCCGAGAAGGTCGCCGCGGCCTCGTCCGTCGTGTACCACTCGCGTTCGTTTTTGCGGCCAGGATCGCTGAGCGGCGCCATGCAGATGCTCTGCCAGTCGTTGGTGAGCTTGACGCGGCGGCTCGCTCCGACCGCGGGGATCCAACCTGGGTTGCTGCTCCAGCGCGAATCGGCGGGATACCAGTCCGCTCCGACCCACATGATGTAGTTGGCGAGGTGGCGGTCGTCGACGCCGGCGCTGGGATCGACGACCAACCGCGCCTCGATGCAGCTGACGAGGCCGGTGACGCGCCAGGTCTCGATGTCGCGGGCGCCAGGGTGACCGCCGTGCACGCTGACCGCGCCGTCAGGGAGCAAGAACGACTCGTGCCCGGAGCGGCTTCCGGGGCGTGTATCGACGCCGCCGAGCGAGCGCGACGCAAAGTAGTCGTAGAGGCCCGCCCAGGTGTTGTAGCCCTCGGAGACCAGCGACCACTGATCGTCGAGCCGCACGTAGGTGAAGCCGTAACCAATCTCGACGCGCGTGTGCGTCGCGGAGTTGCCCTGGACCGGCAGGACGTTCCACCACGGTGTGAGCCCCCGCCACCAGCCCGAGGAGAGATACGTGTCGCGCACAGGCCAGTACGTGGGCGCATCCTCGGCGCGGCCGCGTAGACCCAGCTGTACGTTGGCTTCGCGGCTGCCGGCTTGAAGCAGGACGCCGTCGCTGGGCTTGGTCATGTCGTCGATGATCTTCTGTGTGAAGGCGCTCGTGCCGGGGCTCGGGTTGGCGCCCGCGCTCACCTCCACGGACGCAACGCGATAGCGGTAGCCAATGGCGCCGTCGCCGTAGCTCTCGGGGAACTGCTCCGAGCCCAAGAGCCGCATGTTCTGCGAGTCGCGGTTGCTCGTGCCGTCGTTGACGCCGATCATGACCTCGTAGGTGCCGGCTGCTTCCGGCGGGATCCAGGCCGAGCCCGAGATGGTGAGGCGCTCGGGCCACGTCTCGCTTGGCGGCGCGGGCACCGGGAAGAGCGCGAAGGCAAACCAGTCGCGGCGCGACGGGCTCACGAAGTGGACGAACAGCTGCCGGCCCGCCACGGGCTGCGCGCAGCCGACCCGCGCCAGCGTCACGCTGAAGGCGTAGTCGCTGCCTGGAGGAAGCGAAGCGTCGGGTCCGCTAAAGCCGACGATCTGCAGATCCATCGGCTCGTTCGCGATGTTGCTCGTGGACAACGGCACGAGCCCGGCGCCGTCGTCGCCCGGCTCACCGGAGACGCCGCCGCAAGCGAGCGCGGTCGTGATGCTGAGAAAAACTAGGAGACGGATGTCGTTTCGCATGCTCGCCGCTCGAGCAAGGAGCGTTCCATCGCCGTGGCGCGAATGTTCAGCGATTCTCGCGCGTTCGTTGTCGCGGACAGAGACGCCGGGTCTCCCCGCCTGTGGTGGCGACGCGACATCTTCACGCAGCGTGTCATGCGCTGCTCTTGGGCTGACGCGTTGCGCGATTGCTAAACGCGATCGGTGTGCTTAAACCCAAGCTCACCGTCAGGGGGTTGCCACCATGGACCGTATGCTACGAGACGCCGACGCGATCGCCCGCGCCTGCCGCACCTTGGGTTTGAATCCGACGAGCTACGATGACGTCGAGACGCTCACGCAGGCGGTGCTCGCCCGTGGCCGCGAGCAAATCGGCTGCGCTGGTCTCGCCGATCTCATCGCGGCGCGCCTCACGCAGCTCGAGCCCGACTACGCGCGCACGATGCACGCCCGCTGGCGGCGGCACGACAGTAACTAGCGTTCGCCCGGCGTCGCTTGGTACGACGTCGGGATGCTGACCACCGCAGCTCTCGCGCGACGCATCGATGCCGCCCAAGGCCGCATTCCCTGCGACCTCGTGCTCAAGAACGCCCGTTTCCTCGACGTCTTCGCCTGCACCTTCCGCGAAGGCGACATCGCCATCATCGACGGCGTCATCGTTGGCACCATCCCCGGCCTTGCGGGGAAGCGCGTCATCGACTGCGGCGGCGATACGCTGGTGCCCGGCTTCATCGACGCGCACGTGCACCTCGAGAGCTCGCTGGTCACGCCGGAGACCTTCGAGCGCGTCGTCTTGCCGCGCGGCACCACGACCGTCATCGCGGACCCCCACGAGATCGCCAACGTCCACGGCACGCGCGGCTTGCAGTACTTCCTCGAGGCGGCGACCCACGCGCACCTCGATCTACGCGTCATGATGAGCTCGTGCGTGCCCGCTACCGTGCACGAGACCAACGGCGCCGGCACCATCGAGGCAAAGGCGTTGAGCGCGCTCGCCGCTCACCCCAAGGCGCTCGGCCTCGCCGAGATGATGAACTTCCCCGGCGTGCTGGGGAACGACCGCGAGGTGCTCGAGAAGCTAGTCGCGTTCTCGAGCCGCGTCATCGACGGACACTGTCCGCTATTGCGTGGACGCCAGCTCGAGGCCTACGCCGCGGCCGGCATCTCGAGCTGCCATGAGTCCTCGCGGCTCGACGAAGCCAAGGAAAAGCTCGGGATTGGCATCGCCGTCTGGATCCGCGAGGGCAGCGTCGCCAAGGACGCCGACGCGCTCGCGCCGCTCGTCTCGCTCGCCACCTCGACGAGCCTCGGCTTCTGCACCGACGACCGCAATCCGCTCGACATCGCCAAGGAAGGCCACGTCGACCACGTCTTGCGCAAAGTCCTCAAACAGGTCCCGCACCCCGAGGTCGTCTATCGCGCGGCGTCACACAGCGTCGCCATGCACTACGGGCTCAAGGGGCTGGGGGCCATCGCTCCCGGCTATCGCGCCGACATCGTCCGCTTGGGCGACGCGCTCACCTGTCAGGTCAAGGAGACCTACGTCGCCGGCGTCCCCGCGACCGAGCTCACGCAGAACGGCAAGGCCGCTCCCGACACGACGAACAGCGTGAGGGCCAAGCTCCCCGAAGCCACCGAGCTCGAGAGCGCCAAGGGTAACGTTCACGTCATCGACGTCATCCCCGGCAAGATCATCACCGGCCGCAGCGTCGCCAAGCATGACGGCGAGGGCATCCACCGTCTCACGGTCCTCGAGCGCCACGGTCATGGCCGCGCGCCCGCGAACGCCTACGTCCGCGGCTTTGGTGACCGCTTTAGCGGTGCAATCGGCTCCTCGGTCGGCCACGACAGCCACAACCTCATCGTCGTCGGCAAAGAGACCCACGACATGCGCGTCGCGCTCAAGGCTCTGGCGGAGATGGGCGGTGGTTTCGTCGTCGTCAAGAATCAGCAGGTCATCGCGCGGCTCGCGCTGCCGATCGCCGGCCTCATGACGACGGCCTCGAGCGCCGACGTGGAGCAGGCGCTCGTCGAGCTTCACGCCGCGAGTCGGTCCATCGGCTGCGCGCTCCACGAGCCGTTCCTTCAGCTCGCGTTCTTGAGCCTCCCGGTCATCCCGTCGCTCAAGCTCACCGACCATGGCCTCTTCGACGTCGACAAGTTCGAGGTCATCGGCGTCGCTGCGTGAGCGAAACCCAGGCGCCGCCACTCAAGACAGAGATCATCGCCGGCATCACCACGTTCTTCACGGTGGCGTACATCGTCGTGGTCAACCCGACGATCCTCGCGCAGAGCGGCATGGGCTTCAACGCGGTGCTCACCGCGACGGTCCTCCTCGCCGCCAGCATGACGTTGTTCATGGGGCTCTACGCGAAGCTCCCCTTCGCCGTGGCGCCGGGCATGGGCATCAACGCCTTCTTCACCTTCACGCTGGTGCTCGGCCAAAACATCCCCTGGCAGACCGCGCTCGGCATGGTGTTCTGGTCCGGCGTCCTCTTCATCGCCGTCAGCGTCACGCCGCTTCGCGAGCACGTCGCCAGGGCCATCCCGCCCAACCTCCGCTCGGCATCGGCGGTCGGCATCGGTCTCTTCTTGACGTTCATCGGCCTCAAGAGCGCGAGCTTCATCGCGCCTGATCCGGTGACCTTCGTGCGCGTCGGCCACTTCGGCGCCGACACCGGCCTTACGCTCTGCGGCCTCGTGGCCATCGCCGTGCTGCTGCGCAAGAACAGCCCGTTCGCCTTCCTGGCTGGCATCGCGGTGGCGACTGCTGGCGCCTTCGTCATGGGATTGACGAAAGCACCGGGTGCTTTCGTCGCGCTGCCTGATTTCTCCGCCATGCTGCAGCTCGACATCATGGGCGCGCTCCAGCTCGCGTTCTTGCCCGCGATCGTTTCGCTGTTCTTCACGGACCTGTTCGATAGCGTCTCGACCTTCGTCGGCGTGGCCCAGGCGGCAAACCTCGTCGACAGCAAAGGCGACCCCAAGAACCTCAAGCAGGGGCTCGTCGTCGATGCCTTCGCCACCATGAGCGCGGGCCTCGTGGGCACGTCCGCTGGCACGGCTTACGTCGAGAGCGCGGCGGGCATCGCGGTGGGTGGCCGCACTGGGCGCACCGCCGTCACCACGGCGCTGTGCTTTCTGCCGTGCCTCTTCATCGCCCCCTTGGCGGGCATGATCCCGGCTTTTGCGACCGCCCCGGTCCTCATCGTGGTGGGCGCCTCGATGTTCAAGGCCGCCAAGCACCTCGAGCTGGGGGCTCTCGAAGACGCGCTCCCAGCTTTCCTCACGGTCGCCCTCATCCCCCTCACATTTTCGATTACCCAAGGAATTCTATGGGGTTTCGTGAGCCACACGGTGCTTTACCTGCTCTCCAGAAAGCACCGGGAGCTTTCGCCGACGCTCATCGTCATCTCGGTGATCTCGGCGGGCCTGCTCGTCCTCGAGGCCCTGCGCTAGCCTCGGCTTGCGCAACTCGCCGCCGCGGGTGACCATCAGGGGAGCAGTATGAGCGAGCCCCTCACGCAACGCGCCTTTGCCATCGCGCGGGACAACTTTCTCTTCGAGGCGTTGAGCGACTCGGAGCTGGCGCTGCTCATGGAGGCGGTGCGGGTGGTGACGTTCACGCCGGGCGCGGTGATCGTCAAGGAGGGGGACCGGGCGCACGAGCTCTTCCTCGTGGTCGACGGCGGGGTGAACGTCGTCAAGGAGGGCGGCCAGTTCCTCGCCTACCTCGGGCGCGGTGGGTTCTTCGGCGAGATGGCGCTCTTCAGCAAGACAGCCCGGCGCAGCGCCGACTGCGTGGCCACCACCGAGACCGTGTGCGTCGTCATCGACGACAAGATCCTCGAGGACTTCTGCGACAAGCACCCGCCGTCAGGCCTCAAGATCACGCGCTCCATCATCCGCGTGCTCTCGGAGCGCCTGCAGGCGACCAGCGCCGATCTCGCGACCCTCATGCGCACGCAGGCGCAAGCGCAACAGGACGTCGATCGTTGGGTCGCCGCGGCCAAGGCGCAGCGCGGCCAAAGAACCTAGTCGTGTGCCGCGAGGAGGGCGCCCAGCTCCGCGGGGAGCGGCGCCGTGAAGGTCATCGCGACGCCGCGCGTGGGGTGCGTCATCTCCAAGGACACCGCGTGCAGGGCGTGGCGCTCCAAGATCAACACGCGCCGATCGTCGTCCGTGAGCGCCTGCCGCGTGAAGCGGTCGTACACCATGCCGTCGGGATAGATCTTGTCTCCGACCAGGCCGTGCCCGACGTGCGCCATGTGCACGCGGATCTGGTGCTGCCGCCCCGTGAGCGGCGCGGCCGCGATCAGCGCCATCGGTAAGCCTCGGTGGGCGAACCGCGACAGCACGCGCACCGAAGTCCGCGATGGCCGACCGGCGACGGCGTCGATACGTACGCCAATGCGGACGATGTCGCTGCCCATGGCGATCGGCGCGTCCACCACGAATTCATCCTCCGCCGGATGACCATGCACGATCGCGTGATAGGTCTTCACGACGCGGTGGTGCAGAAAGTCGTCCGAGACACGCCGCAGCGCCTCCACCCCACGCGCCGCGATCAACACACCGCTGGTCTCGCGGTCCAAGCGATGCACGGGCGACGCGAAGTCCGCGCCGTAACGCTCGCGAATACGGCCGACCAGGGTGCCGTGGTGATACGCCGCCGACGGATGCACGGGGAGGCCAGCCGGCTTGTCGATCACCAGCAAGTCGTCGTCCAAATACAGCGTCTCGAACGACGCCGGCGTCTCCGGCTCGTCGGCGGCGAGGCGCCGCAGGACGATCACCTCTCCGCGCCGCACGATCGACGCGGGCTTGAGCGGCGTCACCAGGTCGCGCTCGATGATGCGCTGCACCCGTGTCCGCGATAGCTTACCAAGCTTCGCGCACAAATAGAGATCCAGGCGATACCCGTCGTAGGCCGGCTCGACGACCAGCTCGACCTCGACGTAGTGACTCACTCTTTCGGCGCCGCCCGCATGGCCGCCAAAGCGGTCAATGCTTGCCGGAGTCCCGCGGCATCGGCGCCGGTGTACGTGTCGAGCAACGCGGTCCGCAGGCGCGCATCCACCAGCACGCCGCCACCACCGGTCGCGGCATGCACCCCAGGCGTGAAGGCGCGGCCACCGACGGAATCGAGCACGAACGAGCGCAGCGAGGCGTTGCCGCCAGTCAGCAAGCCGGCCAGCATGTCGAGCGCCGCGTCATCGCCGAGGTACGCCAGGGCAATCCACGCAGCCGCGGCGGTCTGCTCGTTCTTGATCGCCGTCGTGAGCTTCTTCAGGGCCTTCACGATGTCCTTGTCGAACGAGCGGTTGGTCAGCGCCAGTGCTTCCAGGGCCGCCTCCCGCGCGACTTCCTCGGTCGAGAGCTTCGGCGTGGTGTTCGCGGCTCTGCGCCCACCGATGTTGCCCGTGAACATCGCCAAGTAGTCGCGCAGCGCGTCCTTCTTGCCCAGGTTGAGGAGCGCCACGCGCGCCGCGATGCGCTGCTGGTCCGTCGCGACGGACGGGTTCATCGCCCGCGTCAGCGTCTCGGCGGCGCGCGCCTCACCGGTGAGGCCGAGCGCCCGGATCCCAGCAAGGCCGAGCCGCGCATCGCCGCTACCCAGGAGCGGCAGCGCCTCGGCGACCTTGCGCCGGCCCAGATACCAAGCGCAGGCCTGCGCCGTCAGCTCGCCCGAGGGCGCGCCCAGCTCCTTCGTGCAGGTGTCGATCAGACCGTCGCTGTCCCAGCGTCCGACATAGAGGACAGCCCGCGCCCGCGCCGCGTCCCCGGTGCCAGGCAACTGCG
>JBDHVB010000194.1:0-10682 GCA_039809465.1 Myxococcota bacterium | reverse complement strand
GCACGCTGACGACGGGCGGTATCAGCTCGACCGACACGCGCGATCTCGCGGTCGCCGACGTGAATGGTGATGGGCGTGACGACCTGGTGGCGCGCAACGAAGACTATATCCAAGTCGCGTTGGGCTCCGCGGGTGGGCTCGTGTTTGGCACGCCCGTGACGCAGTCGAACTCTCTCCATGTCATGGTCGAGCTCGGTGACGTCGACGGCAACGGGGCGATCGACCTGGTGTTCAACGACTACACCTCCATCCATTTCCAGCCCGGCGACGGCAACGGCGGTTTCGGCGCGAGCCAAGTCTTCGCTGCTGGGGGCACGGTGCACGCCATGGCGGTCGGTGACTTCAACGGTGATGGCCGCGCCGACATCGCCTACGCCATTCAGACCGGACAGGGAAACGGCGACATCATCCGCTTCGTGCCCATCGAGCTACGTGTCCGCTTCGGCGCACAGACGGGTTCGCCGCCCTTGGAGCCGGGCTACGACGTCGTCGCGACTGGTGTCTCGACCGACGAGGACGGGAACGGGTTGACGCACTCCGCGGCGCTCGCCTCGGACGTGGACGGCGACGGCCGCGCCGAGCTCTTGCTGTTGGACATGCAGCAGAGCAACACCAGCCATGTGCGGGTCTTCTCCCGCGGTGACACGTGGGTTCAGGACGACGACCTGCGCGATCTCGGGGAGGCGTACGGCCTAGTGACTCACAAAGGCTCGCCGGGCCTCATCGCCCTGACCAACAAGGACTTCGCGCAGGGGATCGGCTGGGACGTCGCGTTCAACCGGCTGACGAAGCTCACCGAGGTGCTCGTGAATCCCGCCAATGACTTCGCTTTCGCGGACCTCGATGGCGATGGGAACCGCGATCTCATGGTGGCCAACGCCGCGAGTCTGCAATGGCGGCCGGCGCGCGAGCCCAAGGGGATACCGCCCGATAGTTTCGACTTCACGGAGGAGCTCGTCATCCCCGAGGGTAACGTCACGCTCGAAGTGGCCGACGCGGACGGTGACGGCCTCGCCGACGTGCTCGCCCTGGACTCGGCGCGCGTGAGCATGCACGTCGCGGCGGCCTACCGCTCCGATTCACTGCGTGACGTGCCGAACGGCGCTCTGTCGAGCCATGGCTTACCGACCTTCACCGTCCCGAACGGCACGCAGTTCGGAAGCCCCATCGGCGGCGCGGGCTTGGGTGACTTCGACGGCGATGGTCTCACCGATGTCGTCATCAGCAACTACGACGGCGCGAGCTTCGCGCTCTCGTTCGGCGTGGCGCCGTTCAGCTACGGCGCGCCTCTCAACCGCTCACCGGGGGCCGGCGTCTTCGGTGGCCCAGCATACATCGCCGACTTCGACGGCGATGGGCGCGACGATCTCTTCAACGACGACCGCGCGAGAGCATTCTATGCCCGCTCGGCTCGCGATGCTCAAAACATGGCGCCATGGCAGGTGGCCGACGTGACTCTCTCCGGCGTCTCGCGCTTCAACATGGGTGACGTCGATGCCGACGGCGTCGAGGATCTGATCGGCATCGGCACGCAGCTCTCGACGTACTTCGGTAACACCTCGACCGGGCTCGGAGCGGCGTGCAACACCACGCTCGGCGGAGCGACCGGGACCTCGGTCGTCATCGGGGACATCGACGGCGACGGCCGTGACGACATCGTCGCGTCGACGGCGGCCAACGGCATCATGGTGTGGAGCGTCTCGCGGCCATGCGCGTACAGCGCGCGCACGGGCAGCTCGGCCCCAGCGCTCAACGGCATGCAGCTCGTCGACGTCGACGCGGATGGTATCCTCGACATCGTCGGCTGGGTGCACACCGGCGTGCGCGATATCTACGTGCTCGCTGGGCTCGAGAACGATGGCCGGCCGAGCGGTACCTTCGGACCGCCGATGCGCGTCACGACGCTCGGCGCGATAGACGCGCAAGGCGACCTTGGTTGGGGCGACACCAACCGCGATGGCCTCCCTGACCTCTTTGCTTCGTCGTGGACGACCCTCGAGCTGCATCGGGGGCGCCGCTTCCATGCCATGCGACCGTGGACGGCGAAGCTCGACGGCTCGCACCTCGTCGGGCCCGTACCCGGCGCCGACCGCTTCGGTGACGCCTGGAGCACTGCGATCGTCGCCCGCCGGACGACCGACCGCCTCACGACCATCGCGGCCGCGCGCGACGCACGCTCGGGCTTCACCTCGCGTCTCCGCCAAAGCGGTCAGAGTCTGCCAGCCGCCGCCCGCGCCGCGTCGTTTGCTTGGTGGTTCGAAGGCCACCTCGCGAGCGACGCCGTGGGGGGTGGCGATGCGCGTCGTGTGCACGTGCGTCCCGCGCCGGCCATCGATGGGCGTGAGGTCATCGTCGACTTGCCGCTCTATGGCGATGCCACCACGGATGTCGCCAAGCTCCTCGTCTATGGACGGCTGCTCGACGCGTACGATGCGAGCAATGGTGTCGCGCCGGTCTTGGCGGACGGCCGGACCGTCTTGCGGCCTCTCGTCACCTGGACCGCGATCGCGGCTGACGCCGATGGCGATCTCATGACGGGGACAGGGCCGCGTTTCATCGTCGACGCACCCAACCGCCGCCTGCGCATCGCCACCGACCGCCTCGGCGTGATGCGCGCTTACGCTACTCCTTGACCTTCATGCCGCCCAGCTTGTCGGCGAGCGAGTTCTTGAACTGCGCTTGTGGCTTCGCCTGCTCCTCGGGGGCCTGCACCGTGAAAGCGGACAGAGAAATGCGACGTGTGGCCGCGTCGACGTCGAGGATGCGCACCTCGAGCTCGTCGCCGGGCTTCACCACGTCGGCCGGCTTCTTGCCGCGCTCCTCGGTGAGCTCGGTGACGTGGCACAGACCCTGAACCTCGGGCGCCACTTCGACGAACGCGCCGAAGTCGGTCACCGAGGTGACTTTGCCCTTCACGGTGTCACCAGGCTTGAGTGAGCGCGTGGCGGCGACCCAAGGATCTTCGCCGAGCTGCTTGACGCCCAGGGAGATGCGCTCGTTGTCGACGCTGACATCCAGCAGAGCGACCTCGATGACGTCGCCGACCTTGTAGCGCTCGGACGGCGTGACCCGCTCGTTCCAAGCCATGTCGGAGGCGTGGAGCAGACCGTCGACACCGACATCGTCGAGCGTCACGAAGGCGCCGAACTCGGTGAGGCTGCGGACGGTGCCTTTGACGCGGTCGTTCGGGCGGTACTTGTCGCGCAGCGACTTCCACGGGTTCGTCGTGAGCTGGCGGATGCCCAACGCCATGCGGCGCTCGGCCACGTCGACTTCGAGCACTTGGGCCTCGATGGTCTGACCCTTCTGCACGACTTCGCTTGGCTTGCGGACGCTCTTGCCCCAGCGCATCTCGGAGACATGCACGAGCGCCTCGATGTTGGGCTCGAGCTCGACGAAGGCGCCGAACTCGGTGAGGCGCAGCACCTTGGCCGTGACGCGCTTGCCGACCGGATACTTCTCGGCGACGCCGGCCCACGGATCCTCGCCGAGCTGCTTCACGCCCAGGGCAACGCGGCCCTTGGCGCGATCGATCTCGAGCACCTTCGCCTGGATCGACTGGCCCTCCTTGAAGGCCTGTGTGCCGTGGCGGACATGGCCCCAGCTCATGTCTTCGTTGCGGAGCAGGGCATCGAGGCCGCCGATGTCGACGAAGGCGCCGTAGCCGACGAAGCTCGCGACCGTGCCCGTGACCACGTCACCGACGCTCAGCGCCTTGAGCTGGGCTTCGCGTTGCACGGAGCGCTCGGCCTCGAGGAGCGCGCGGCGCGACACGACGACGCTGCCGCGCCTGTCGAGCTCCATGACGCGCACCTTCATGGTTTGACCGACGAAGGGTGAGAGGTCCGCGACCGGGCGAATGGCGACCTGCGAGGCGGGCATGAAAGCGCGCATCCCGACATCGACCGACAAGCCGCCTTTCACGATGGCGACCACTTCGCCATCGACCTCGGCGCCCGTGGCGGCGGCTTGCGCGATGCGGTCCCAGGTGGCGAGGGCCTCGGCCATGCGGAGCGAGGCGAAGGGCTTGGCGCCCTCGTCGTCGACGAACACCGAGACCTGCTGGCCTACCGCCGCGTCACCGGCGAGCTCCGCGCGCGTAACACTATAGCGTGCATCGCCGATGGCCAGGACGGCCGTGGTGGCATCGAGTTGCTCGACGACTGCGCTCTTCACGTTGCTGACTTCCTCGGACATCACGGCCTCACTTGAATCTGTTGCGGATGCGGTGGCGGATGAGCTCCAGCGCATCCCGCTCGCGCAGCTTGGTGTCCTCGAACCGGACCACGAAGCCGCGCTCCTCGAGCTCGGCCAGGCGTGTCCGCTCGGGCACCTTGCGGTCGCCCTGATACAACGCCACCTGGCCGCGCGTCACCTCGATTTGATGGCGTTCGAACGTGTCGTAGCAGAAAGCCTTTTTGAGCTCGCCGACGGTCATCCTCTCCACCTGGACGGGCAGGAGCTGCATGGCGATGGAGAGGTGCGCCAGGCTGAACGACCACTCGGCGACCAGCTCGTAGTCGAGATAGGTCGGGTTCAGGACCGCCTGGACGTCCTTTCCCTTGGGCATCCAGTAGGACGACAGGGTGCCGCCGCAGCGCGGGCAGACCGAGGCGCGCAGGTCATCGAGGCCGCGCGTCTTGTAGAGCGGCACGGCGTAGACCTCGCGCTTGCAGGAGGGGCAGGGCGTGAAGTCACCCAGCACGGTGAGCACGTGGGCCATCTCGCGGCGCACCTTGGCGCGCTGTAAGGCGACCGCTACAGCGGTGCGGCCGTCGCCATCGACGAAGCGCAGACCGCTATAAGCGACCTTCTCGGTGGCGCTCTTCACGCCGAATTGCAGGAAGCCGTCGAGCGCGACCAGCGCCTCCTCGAAGCCGCGTGGCACGCCCCCGTCGGTGGGGTACTCCTCCTCGAGGTACGCGACGCGCTGGGCGATGTGCTCGTACGAGCCGAGGCCGGCGAGCGGGAAGGGCGATTGCTCCGCGGCGTAGGTCATGAGCACGACGCGCAGCAGTGTCGGCTCGGTGTCCGCCATGTCCTCGATGCGGTCGGCCTTCTCGCGGGCGCTCTTCGAGACGCGGGCGGTGGCGAGCTCATCGAGCCCCAAGCGCACCAAGCTCTTGTCGGCGTAGGGATCGAACAGCCGGGCGAGCGCAGCGGCGTCGCGGGTCGCGACCTCTTGTCCTGCTCCTTCGCGGTTGTACGACGCCACGTG
Source organism: Myxococcota bacterium (assembly GCA_039809465.1). Classification (GTDB taxonomy): domain Bacteria; phylum Myxococcota; class XYA12-FULL-58-9; order XYA12-FULL-58-9; family JALHOP01; genus JALHOP01. The sequence goes on along the minus strand of JBDHVB010000194.1, from coordinate 5,464 downwards.
ACGCTCCAAGCGGAGGGCCGCGTCGCTGATGTCGACGTAGGCCCGTTCGGCGCGCGATTCTAGCTCGACGCGTAGCTCCTCGACCAGGTCACGCCCCAACGCGGCTGCTTGCTCGACGTTGCGGTAGAGCTGACAGGTGGCGCTGTTCTCGAGGGCCATGCGCTCTTCCTCGAGGTTCGTGAGCACGGCGGTGAACCACGCGAGGCGGCTTTCCAGGAGCGCGATTTGCTCTTCGATGGGCAGAGCGTCGTCGTCCAGCTCACCGCCCTTGGTCTGCTCTTCGAGGGCGGCCAAGCGCTCGAGATCGCGGGCGCGGTAGAGGGTGTTGATGCGCGCCATCATGTGGCCGGATTGCAGGCGCTCTTGCTCGGTGCGCGCGAGGTCCGGATGGAACTTGCGCGCCATGCGGCGGTAGATGGCCTTGAGCTCGGCTTCGCGTGAGCTCGCGGCCGCCTCGGGGAGCTTCTCGGTGGCGTCGACGACCTCGGCCTGGAGCGGCTCTCGTTTCTTCTTGGCCGCCCTCCCGGCCTTCATGTCACGGGCGCGCCGTTCGTCGACGCGGGCGCCTTCGTTGGCGATGGTCTTGCGGGGCTTGCGGCGGAGCAGGTCCGCCCAGCCATCGAGCATGCGCACGTAGCTCTCGATGCGCTTCAGCAGGGCGTGCTCGCTGGCCAAGCGGTTGCGGTAGGCGACCTCGAAGGTGCCGAGCTGCTCGCGCAGCACCTCGATGGAGAGATCGAGCTCGCCGATGGCGTCGCGGCGCTCCTCGAGCTGCCTCACGAGCTCACGCAAGCGTTCGCGGAGAGGGCCGCCGCCAAGGATGAGGGCGCTGCGTTTCACGGGGTGGCGCAGAAAAGCCGCGCCGGCGCCGCGCCGTCAACCCTCCAAGCAACTCTGGGCGGAGGGCTGCCGATACTCACAACAGACCCGCTGATCCTGGGAGAGGTACGACCATGGCTGCAAATCTCACGGCGTGTGCATCGAATGGCATGGCAATCGTCATGCCCAACGGTGTCATGGAGGAGCTCGCCGCGCAGGCCGATGCCGCCCGCTCGAGCTCGTCACCCGGTGGCCCGACGGTCACCCCTGGGGAGCGCGACGCCATGGAAGCACACGCCCGTACGCGGCTAGAGGCGCTGTTCGGCGACTTCACGCGCCGACTCGACGCTCAGGGCCCGCTCAGAGGTGCGCTGCGAGCTTGCCGGAACAACGTCGGTATCGGCGCCCGCCATATCGCGGAGCAGGCCAAGGGAATGGTCGACCTCGCGCTGCGCCCGCCGCCCGCACCTCGCGCGCCAGAGCCGTCGCAGCAACCTCGAGGCCCGTTGGCGCCGCGTGGCAAGGTTTACGACATCTGATGGCGCGTCGTGAGTGAGCGCTCCTCTAGAACCAGATACGCACGCCAGCCGTAGGCCCCGCGAGGACCACGTCGCCAATGGCGATGCGCTCGCCGCCGACCATGATCTCGACGGCGCTGATGATGACGCCGATCGAGCCACGCAGATCGGTGACGAAGGCCTTACCTACCGTGCCGATGCCGAGGCTGCCGCTCAGGATGACGGGCTTCACCGGGAAGGCGTCGAAGCCGTAGCTCAGATCCCAGCCCATGAAGGCGGCGTCCGGTGTGGTCATGAGGCGCGGGCCGAAACCCAGCCGAAATTGCACGGCCTGACTCTGCGCGAAGCGGTAGGCGCCGTGGATGGTGCTCATCGTGAGGTAGTCGACGTTGCGGCCTTTCGCCTGCGCGTCGTCTCCGTGCAGCTCCTCGCGGTAGATGGCGGCGTCGGCCGAGAGCTCCCAGCGTGACGGCGTGAACAAACGGAAGTGAGGCCGCAGGCGGAGGGTGCCGTCGCCGATGCTGGCGGCGTCGAGTGAGAGCTGTGAGGCCCAGCGCTGGCCACCTTCGGTCCAGGAGCCGTCGTCGAAAGGCGGTGGCGGTGCCGCGGGCTGCTCGGGGGCCATGCCGGTCAGCTCGTAGGGCGGATCGTAAGTTTTCTCGTACGCTTCAGCGGATTGCTCGGGAGCGTCCGCGTAGGCGAGCTGCTCCGCGTCTTCATGCACCAGCTCGCCGGGCATCCATGACCGCTCGCCTGGCGGGCCGTCGCTCACCATGTACGTTTCGGCGGACAGAAGCACGAGCTCCTGGTTGGTCTCGAGGAGCTTCTGGGTGCGGACGATGCCCTTGGCGCGCTTGGCGTATGGCTTGGGCTCGTAGATGAACGGGAGCTGGCCGCGGGACTCGAGCGCGAGCTGCGGAATCAAGATGGGGAAGCGCAGGGCCTGCCACATGAGGAAGCCGTAGAAGGCGCCCTCGGCGCTGCTGGTGCCCGAGTCGTAGTAGCTGCCGCTGCCGTGGCTGTCGCGGCTACTGGGAGGTGGCTGATTGCGGGAGCTGCTGCTGTCGTTGCTGCTGCTACCGCCGCCGCGTGCTGCGCTGGAGGCGTTGCGGAGCTTGCCGGCGTGGGCGGCCGGGGCGGTGAGGAGGATGGCGCAGCAAAGGAGCCAATACCGCATGGGGGGCAGCCCTGATTTTTATCAGATGCTCCGACGCCCCACGCGCCTGGTTCATTCAATGGGGTGGTTAGCCCTTGTTATAGTACTGCTCGCGGTAGTCGTGAATCATGCGCGCCGCCGTGAAGTCGGCGCCGGTGACGATGGCTTGCTTCATGACGTTCGCCCACTGCTCGCGGCGCTCGTAGTACATCGGGATGATCTTCTCTTCGAGCGTCTGGTAGAGCGACTCGGCGTCCGCTGCGTCGTCGGGGTTGTTGGCGTCGCCGATGAGCCAGCCGTTCTCGCCGTCTCGCGCGGCCTCGGCCCACCAGCCGTCCGCGATAGAAGCCGAGGGAATGCCGTTCAGCGCCGCCTTCATGCCGCTCGTGCCCGAGGCCTCGTATGGCCGCAATGGCGTATTGAGCCAGACGTCGACACCGCTGGTGATGAGCGCGCCGGTCCACATCGTGTAGTTCACGAGGTAGCCGACCCGGACCTTGCCGCCCAAGTTGTGGCCGGCCTGGACGACCGCTTGGATGATGCGGTGACCAGCTTCGTCGCGCGGGTGCGCCTTGCCGGCGAAGAGGAACTGCACGCGGCCACCCGCGAGGCGGGTCAAGCGATCGATGTCGCGGAACAACAGGGTCGCGCGCTTGTAGGCGGCGGCTCGGCGGGCGAAGCCGATGGTGAGGATCGAGTCGGCGAAGCCCAGGTTGTTGTGTGAGTTGGCGTAGGTGAGGAGCTGGCGCTTGCGCTTTTTGTGCGCGTGCAACAGGCCCTCGGTCGACAGCTCGCCGGCCTGCTTGAGCACGCGGGTGTCGCCGCGCCAACCGGGGAGCTCCTTGTCGAAGAGCTCGGCCATCGGCTCGCCGACCCAGGTGAGGTGGTGCACGCCGTTGGTCACGTGGCCGACGGTGCGGTTCGGGAACATCTCGCGCGTCACTTCACCGTGCAGCTTCGAGACGCCGTTCGCGCTGCCGCACAGGCTGAGCGCGAGCTCCGACATGCGCAGGGCGTCGTGGCCCGCGAAGTCGCGGATGTTGCGCGGCAGGGTGTCGCCCAGGACGCGCTCCGCCATCTCGTACATGAAGACGTCGTGGCCCGCGGGGACCGGCGTGTGCGTCGTGAAGTGGCTTGCGTGACGGACGCGGTCGAGGTCGACGCCCGACAGGTGCATGGCGAGCGGCGCGAAGGCGGTGTGGCCTTCGTTCAGGTGCAGGCGCTCGATCTCGGGGTAGACGAGCTTCACGGCCTTGTAGCCGCCGAAGCCGAGGACGGCCTCCTGGAGGAGACGCAGCTCTTGGTCGCCGCCGTAGAGGCGGTGGGTGATGCTGCGATCTTCCGGCGCGTTGTCGGGGCAATCAGTGTCGAGTAGGAGGATGGGGACCTTCTTGCCGGTGAAGCCGGTGAGCTCGGTGGTCCAGATGTCGATGTTGACGCGGCGGTTGTAGAGGCGAATGTCGACGCGCTGCGGCAAGCGCTTCAAGAGCGGCGACGGCATGAACGCCGGGTACGACTCGGTCTGCCAACCGTCGTGCCCCAAGTGCTGCCGGAAGTAGCCCTCCCGGTACATGAGGGTCACGCCCACGATAGGCAGGCCAGCATCAGCCGCCGCCTTGAGATGGTCCCCCGCGAGGACCCCCAGGCCGCCGCTATAGGTTGGAACGTCGGTCGAAAAGCCAATCTCGGCGCTGAAGTAGGCGGTAGGCTGCATAGGCCGGCAAGAACACGATTCGCCCGCGGCAAGTCAAGGCAAGCCCCCGAGAAATCCAAGAAACCACCCGGTGCATTCTGAGGCCCAAGAAACCACCCGGTGCATTCTGAGGTCCAAGAAACCACCCGGTGCATTCTGGGGCCGGGCGCAAAGTGGTTTTGCGTGCGGGCGAATAAAGGCTATGGTTTTGGGGAATGTCCATCGAGGTTGAGCTGGCGGCGCCGGCGTTTTTGATTGCCGTCCCTCAGCTGGGGGATCCCAACTTCTCGCGTGGGGTCGTGTTCGTCATCGAGCATAGCGAGCAGGGCTCGATGGGGTTGGTCATCAATCGGCCGGGGAATCTCGACCTCAAGTCGTTCGCGTCCACTCAGAACATGCAGTTCCGGGGGGATGGTAGCTCCATGGTGCTGCAGGGAGGGCCGGTGCAGACGGACCGCGCCTTCATTCTGCATTCGTCCGATCACCGCGGGCCCGAGACCGAAGACATCATGGACGCGACGCGCCTGTCCTATTCGCTCGAGTCGCTGAAGCTCATCGTCGAGCAGCCGCCGCCAAAACTGCGCATTTTTCTGGGCTACGCCGGCTGGGGGCCTGGTCAGCTCGCCAAGGAGATCACCGCGGGGGCCTGGCTCTTGGGGCAGGCCACGGAGAGCCTCGTCTTCGATACGCCACTCGACAGGATCTGGGAGACCGCCCTGCGCCACATGGGCATCGATCCGGCGCTGCTCATGCATTCGGGTGCTGTCCACTAAGGCGGACGGCGGCTGCTTCTCGGCTCGGGCATCAGTTGGCGGCGCGGTAGTCGCTGGCTTCGCTCTTCACCATCGACTTGCGCGGCACGATGACCACGAGCTGCTGATCACGGCGGCCAATCGTGAGGCGCACCTGACTGCCGACCTCGCCGCGCATCATCATGACGGCGTTGGCCAAGGTGACGTCGTGGGTCGAGCGGTCGTCGATGGCGAGGACCTTGTCGCCCGCCTCGACGCCGACCGACTCGGCGCTGCCGCCGGCCAGGGTGCGGACGACGACCGGCACGTGGTCGTCGATGGTCAGCTCCAGCCCGACCCCGACGTAATGCTCCGGGTAGCTCTGAATGACCTCGTGCTTACCGCAAGCGGTCAAGGCGAGCAGGAGAGCGACGACCCCGATGCGGGGGGCTGGGCCTCGTCGGCACATTCGCAAAAGCCTAGCGCAACGGCGGGATTGCCGCACGCCGCTTAGCGTCGAAACCGCTCCTTCAAGCTCTTCTCGACG
>JBDHVB010000193.1:0-10688 GCA_039809465.1 Myxococcota bacterium | reverse complement strand
ATCGGCTATCGGCTATCGGACCTCGGCCATCGGCTCCTCGGCCTCCCCCGGCTCCCTCGCCAACCACCAAATAATCCCCCCAGTAATCACCGCCGCGACTCCAACCCCGCCCCCGATGACCCCCACCCGTCCCAGTGTCCGCGCGCTGCTCTTCGCATCCCCACTGCTGCTCGGATCATCCAACGTCTTCGCCTGAACCCCTGCCAGCACGAATCCGCCAATGGCCAGCGCCGCTCCCGCGCCGGCGGTAATCAACCCCGCCGTCCTCTTGGTGCTCCGCTTTTGCGCAGCAGTGGCCGCCAGGCTCTCGCTCGCCGGGACGTTCGGCACCGTCCGAACGATGTCGCCCGCGAGCCTTCGGTCGTCCAGCTCGAGATAAGTGAGACTCACGAGCTCCGCCATCGCGAGCAACAGCGGCTCGTCGTTATTACGGACACGGTCGACGCTGATCTGGCCGGCCTTGTGATTGCCCACGTACGACACCATGTCGACCTTCGCGTCGCTCTTGCCGCTGCTGTCCACCTTGGCGATGTAAACCGCCTCCGCGTCACCCATGACCTTCGCCATGCATAGCGCGTCGGCCAAACAGGTCTCTTCGATGGGACCATTCTCACGTGGCTCGGACTGCATGAGTATCTTCAGGCCGAGCGCGACCTGACGCTTCGCCGCGGCCACCGGATCGGGCTCGCCCAGCACGGCTTGGGTCCCGCTGAGCACCGCGATGGGGGCCGCCGGGAGCAAGGCGTCGATGAACGTCCGCGCTAGCGGAGGGGCCGAGCCTGGCCGCACGCCGAGCGCCGCGTCGGCGCTGCGCAGCACGCGTCCCTTCGTCACCGAGTAGAGCTCGGCGTGAACCGGCGTCAAGGCGGGAGCGCCTATCGTCTCACGTGGCGTCGTGGACACGAGCACGATGTACTCGCAGTGCAGCGTCTTCCCGAGCTCGCGCATGCCTTCCTTGCGTTGCTCGGCGTCCGGATCCCACGCCTTGGCGCGGGCGGCAGCGAAAGCGGCGGCTTCCTTCAGGGGGATGAGCTGCGGCGTGAGCTTCACCGGCTTCTTGCCGACCGCCACGCGCTGTCCCCACGGGAGGCTCCCGGCGCGCGTCACCCGGACATAGTGGAAGCTCACCGCGATGTCCTTCACGGTCAATGGCGCAAGTCCGCGATAGCGACCATCGATCTCGACGACCGCGGGCTCGCCAGCCGGCGCCTCGATGACCAGCGTGCCCTTCGGCCCCGCGTTGTACTTGGCGGCGATCTGCTGCCACTTCTTGATCATCGGCGGGTTGTAGATCTCGGGGTTCGGGACGAGATCGGGGTTCAACGCCAGCGCTTCCTCGATGTACTCGGTGGCCGCCTTGTTGTCGGAGCGGGTGAGGGCGATGGCGCCCATGAGCTCCAGGGCCCGGCCGAGCGATCGCAAGTCGCTCGCGTGCGAGACGTGCTCGCGGTAGCCGTTCAATGCCTGCTGCCCGAGCTTCGCCGCGTCCTCGATCAACAGATCGTCGAGCTTGGCGCGCGCCGCGCGGTACATGCTGGTCGCTTTGCGGAGCGGATCGCGGGCATCGGGCCCGGTCACCAAGGCATCATCGACCTCGACGAGACCCAGCCAGGGGTGATCGAGCACGGCGCCGCGGACGCTCGTGACGATCGCCATGGCCGTCGGCGAAGCGTTGTCGGACGGGCTCCCAACCACCACGATTTCCGCTGCCCTGGCCACGCCCGAGAGCCCCATGAGGAGGAGGGTGGCCATGAGGGGCCATGTAGTCGTGCGTGCGGTCACGTCTTCCCTTGCTTGCCCTGGTATAGTGAGGATGTAATCCAATCTGGCCGTTTGTGCTCGCAAAGCTCGGCGGGGGCGATGTCGTTCAACCAGTTCCCGATGCGATTCGGCAAATACATCGTGCTTGACCGCATCAGTGCTGGCGGCATGGCCGAAGTGTATCGGGCGAAGGAAATTCGAGAAAGCGGTTTCTCGAAGGTCATCGCCCTCAAGCGCATGCTCGAGGGCGTGGCGACCGACGCCACCATGGCGCCGATGTTCGTCGACGAAGCCAAGCTCGCCGCGCAGCTCGTCCACCCCAACATCGCGCAGACGCTGGAGCTCGGCCGCATCGACGACGCGCTCTATATCGCCATGGAGCTGGTCTGGGGCCGTGACCTGAAGGCGATCACCAAGGCCTGCAGCGCCAAGCACATTCCCTTCCCAGTGGGCATCGCCTGCTACATCGTCGCCAAGGCCGCCGAGGCGCTCGACTTCGCGCACACGGCGCGCGGCGCCGATGGCAAACCCATGCGGCTCGTCCACCGCGACGTCAGTCCGCACAACATCATGCTCGACCACGATGGCGAGGTGAAGGTCATCGACTTCGGTGTCGCTAAAGCGGAATCGAAATCCAGCGAGACCGTCGCCGGCGTCATCAAGGGCAAGTTCAGCTACATGGCGCCCGAGCAGGTCACCGGCGCGCCCGTCGACGCCCGCACCGACATCTTCGCGCTCGGCATCGTGCTCTACGAGCTGCTCTCCGGTGAGCGTCTCTACGACGGCTCGAGCGCCTTCTCGATCTTCGACAAGGTCGTGAATCAACCGGCGCCGCGCCTCGGCAACGTGGTGCGGGTCGCGCCCGAGCTCGAGGAGATCGTCGCTCGGTGTCTCGCCAAGAAGCCGGAAGATCGCTTCGAGAGCGCCGCGCAGCTCGCCGATGCCTTGGCCCCGTTCCGCATCCAGGAGCGCAGCATCGTCGGCGCGCGCGAGACCAAGGCGCTGCTCAAGCAGCTCTATCCGAACGACGAAGTCGAGATGCGCGAGAAGGTGAAGCGCTACCAGGAGATCCGCGAGGTCGATTGCGTCGACGCGCGTGACGAGGTGATGCGCGACACGCCGATTGGCGAGACGCAGATCTTGGCGCAGAGCGAGCTCGCGCATGAGCTCGTGGGGGGGACGTACGGCAACGCTGCGCCGACCACCCTCTACCCAGCGCTCGCGCCGCCGCCCCCCGGACCGGTGGCGCGGGAGCAGCGGCCCACCGACGAGATGCGGCCGGCTCAGCCACGCCGGGGTCTCGCGATTGCCATTGGCTTGTCTGCTTTGGCGGTAACCATCCTCATGGTCACGGCCGCCATCACCCAGAAGTCACCAGTCGCGCTCGTCAGTGACTTGTTCGCGGAGACCGAGCCCGCCGCCGAGCCGCCTCCACCCCCGCCGCCGCCGTCACGCCCCGCGATCATCACCACCAGCGAGCCGCCGCCCGCGACCGTCACGGCTCCCCAGGAGCCACCGCCCCGGCCACAGGTCGGCACCGTCGAGACCATCCCTCCCGAGCGTCAACAACCGACACGCCCGGCGAAATCCAAGGCGCCAACGCCGCCAGCCGTCCGCGACGTCGTGGGCTACGGGATGGTCACCATCGGGGCGAAGGGCGCGCCGACCGCCCTCGTGTTCCTCGACGGGCACGAGCTCGGGTATGCGCCCATCCATGGTCACCGCCTCAAGTTTGGCAAGCACACCGTCAAGATCGTCCCCATCAAGGACGAGCTCCGAGGGCAGCCCAAGACCGCGAGCTTCGAGCTTGGCAAGGACCACGAGAAGGCTCCGCTCATCGTCATCTTGGACTTCAAGTAAGCGTGCTTCGTACGCCTTTTGACGCAATGAGCCCTAGGACCCTGGTTTTCGGGCCTTTTAGCGATTGACTACGCGTCACGCGCTCACGTACTCTCCTGATGGCTTCCCGAGAGCTGCGCGCCCCGGTTTGCAGGTGCAAACCGTGGAAATGTTCGTCAGACCCGCCACTTGAGGCGGGTCGAATGGTGAGCGCGCTGGCCCGGTGGAGGCATTGCGACAGCCCGAAAAAATTCTACTTCCGGGCTACGTGTAACAAAGGGACTTATGACAGACGTGCAAACGAGCGCGACGTCCACCGACGGCGAGAGCGACAGCTCCATGGCCGGTGATGATCTCGACGCGCCGGCGCCCGAAAAGCGGGCTCCGAACCTCGATACCGCTGCAGCGGACTTCGCGAAACTTCCCGAAACCGCTCCCCGTGCCTTCGAAGACTTCCCGGTGTCGGACGACATCAAGGGTGCTTTGGCGGACATGGGCTATATCAACCCGACGCCAGTGCAGTGTGGCGTCGTCACCGATGCCTCTGCTGGACTGGACCTCGTCGTCCAATCGAAGACCGGCTCGGGCAAAACCACCGCCTTCGGCATTCCGCTCATCCACCGCATCGAAGCGGGCAAGGGTCAGCCGGGCATGCCGCGCGCCTTGGTCGTCGTGCCGACGCGCGAGCTCGCGCATCAGGTCGCGGCCGAGCTGCGCTTGCTGGCGGCGCGCAAGGGCACCAAGGTGCTCGCGGTCTACGGCGGCGTTCCCATGGGCCGGCAGATCACCGTGCTCAAGTCGGGCGTCGACATCATCGTCGGCACCCCGGGCCGCCTGCTCGACCACGTGCGCCGCAAGAACCTCTCGCTCGGCGAGCTCGACATCTTCGTGCTCGACGAAGCCGACGAGATGCTCTCGATGGGCTTCTGGGACGACGTGACGGCCATGCTCGGCATGGCTCCGAAGTCACGTCAGACCATGCTCTTCTCGGCGACGCTGCCCTACGAGGTCGCTAAAGCGGCCTCGCAGTTCTTGCGCAATCCGGTGCGCGTCGACCTGTCGGGCGACAAGCTCTCGCTCGATGGCATCGAGAACCACGTCTACAACGTGGTGCCCGAGATGCCGAAGCCGCGTCAGCTGCTCTACGTGCTCGAGCGCGAGCAACCCGAGAGCGCCATCATCTTCTGCAACACGCGCAATGAAACAGAGATGATCGCCAAGTTCCTGACCACGTCCGGCTTCATCGCCGAGCCGCTGTCGGGCAACTTGAAGCAGAAAGAGCGCGAGCGCGTGATGGGCCGCATCAAGGCCAAGGAGCTGCGCTACATGGTCGCGACCGACATCGCGGCCCGTGGCATCGACATCACGGACCTTTCACACGTCGTCAATTACTCGTTACCCGAGTTCACCGAGGTCTTCTTGCACCGCGTCGGCCGCACCGGCCGCATGAGCAAGAAGGGCACGGCAGTCAGCTTGGTCGACGGGATGGGCTTGGGCACGTTGACCAAGCTCGAGCGGGACTTCGGGATCAAATTCGTCTCCCAGAAGCTTCCCCCAGAAGAAGAGGCAATCGCCTTACGGAGTAAGCGCATCATGAAGGAATTGACCGAGAAGGCGTCAGTCGCCGAGGTCGGACAGCACGTCGCCGCCGCACAAGAGATCCTGGGCAGCGCCGAGGCGTCACAAGTCGTTGCTTATTTGCTCAAGTCGTACTTCGGCAACCAGGCCTCCGACGCCGAGCGTCGCAGCCGGCAAGCGCAGAACGACCGCGATTCGGGCCGTGAGCGCGAACCGCGTCCGCCGCGCGGTGATCGCGCCGAGCGCTCGAGCGAGCCGCGGGGCGAGCGTAGTAGCGCCAATGGCAGCAGCGCGCGCTCCGACGGCGAGGCCGCGGGTGCGGAGGGCGAAGGCAGTGGCCGCCGCCGCCGCCGTCGCCGCCGCGGTCGTGGCCGTGGCGAGCGCAACGACAACGGCACGTACATGGAGACGCTCGACGCGGCGGAGCTGCTCGCGCGTGAGCCCGGCGCTCCGTCGTCGGGCGGCAGCGAAGGCGCCACCAACGGCGCGTCCGCTCCAGCGGTTCCGTCGGTCCCGGCCATCGAAGTGATCGAGGACGGCTTCAAGCGCATGCGCGTCAACGTCGGCTTCGATGACGGCTTCAAGGGCAAGGGCGCCGTGGCCAAGAAGATCGCCTCGCTGGCCGGCTTGAACGAAGGCATCGTCCAAGAGGTCGAGGCCCGCCGCGACCACTCGGTGCTCAAGGCCACCCCGGAGATCGCCGAGCTCGTGCTCGAGCGCGTCGACGGCGCGACCATCGGCAAGAAGGTCGTCGTCATCAACCTCGCGGGTCAGAGCTAAGTCGGAAGAAATCGGTAGAGACGGAGACGGCGGGCGAGGCTTTGGGCTTTGCTCGCCGTTTTTGCATTTGGCAGTGACTTCAGTATGGCTCTCAGAACCGGACATTCTCTTTAACTTCGAAGGATTCGGCTGTCACTCGGACATTGCTTCGTTCATCGACCAATGCAATCCCGTCGACCCCATCGGATAGTTGGGCGGGCGTCATGTGAATGGCGGAGTTAGTCCAGCGCATGGGGCAGCAAATGTAATTCGGAGAAATGCAGTGGATTACGAGATTGCTTCCGTGAGCATCACCGAGGACAATTACAGAAAATATCGGGTGACTCCTTGTTAATTCTAAAATACGCGCATCTCTCCCATGCCATCTGCGTATTATTCTTTCCGTTTTTTTTATAAGTTTATCAGTGTATTCCACGGTGGTCTGCTTCAGGAAAAGGTGACGCCACAACTTTTCAAAGGCGTTGGTCAGCTCCCACTGGCATGACGCAGTCATCGTCTTGCTCACGTGGCTTGGTCGCGTCATTGCCGCAGGCTTGAATGACCGCGAAGCAGGCGAGCAGGGCGAGGCACTTGAGTGGCACGTGGCCACCATGAACCGCGGTTACGGGGCGCGCAACCCGTCAAAAGAGCGGTGCGGTGACTGGGACTTACGAGCCTTGCGCCCTGATCTGTCGGGCCCGCGATCTATGCTTGGCCTCGTAACGAACACGAGGTTTGGAACATGGAACGTCGTCGCAGCCGTGGTGAAGCCGAAATCGAAGCCCTCCTGGCGAAGCTGCCCCCGGGCAGTGAGCGTCATGCGTGTCTCTCCGCCGCGCGCGATTTCAAGGCGTCGTGGGTGGCGCTGGGCGACCGTCTGACGGCCCTGCGCGAGAGCGGTCAGTACGCGCAGTGGGGCTACAAGACGTTCGACGCCTACGTGCGCAACGAGCTGCGTATGAAGCCCGAGACGGCCAACAAGCTCACGCGCAGCTACTCGTTCCTGCGTGACCATGAGCCCGAGGCTCTGTCGGCGCCCATCACCCGCGAGCTGCCGCCGCTCGACGTCGTCGATTTGCTGTCGCGCGCCCGCGAGAAGGCCAAGGTGAGCGACGAGCAGTTCCAGAGCATCCGCAGCGAGGCCTTCGACAACGAGGAGGGCCCCCTCACCAAGTCCGAGGTCGTGAAGCGCTTCCGCGAAATCGACCCCGATGCCTTCAAGCCACAGCCCAAGAAGGGCAGTGCGGTTGCTGCTGACGGCAACGTTCGAAAAGCGCTACTGTTGGCCGAGCGTCTCGAGAGCTTGTTAGCCGCCATCAATGGTTTGTCCGAGGATGCCTTGGGCAAAGCCAAGCAGGTGACCGGCGAGCTGCGGACGATCTTCTTGGATACTCAACAGCAGGCGCCGCAGGCCGAGGCCAGCGCGGCATAAACGGTTCAGCGAGCGGATGACGACGACACTTCAGGTCTACAATACATTCAGTGGAAAGAAAGAACCGTTCGTCCCGCTCGATCCTGCGCACGTAAGAGTCTACGTCTGCGGCCCGACCGTCTACGACATGGCGCACATCGGTCATGCGCGCTCGGCGGTCGCGTTCGACGTCGTGGTGCGCTACCTGCAGCGTCGCCACAAGGTCACGTACGCGCGTAACTACACGGACATCGACGACAAGATCATCAAGCGCGCCAACGAGCTCGGCCAAACGCCCGAGCAAGTGAGCTCGCGCTACGTCGTCGAGTACCTGGCCGACATGGACGCGTTGGGCTGCATCCGGCCGACGGTGCAACCCAAGGTCTCCGAGCACCTGCCGCAGATCATCGCCATGATCGGTGAGCTCGTGGCCAACGGCGCGGCCTATGCCGCTGGTGGCGACGTGTACTACGCGGTCGAGAAGTTCGCGGCGTACGGCAAGCTCGCCAAGCGCAACCTCGACGACATGCAGGCGGGCGCGCGCGTCGAGCCAGGGGAGCACAAGCGCAACCCCATGGACTTCGCGTTGTGGAAGGGCGCAAAGCCGGGCGAGCCCGCGTGGGACACGCCGTGGGGCCCTGGGCGTCCTGGCTGGCACATCGAGTGCTCGGCGATGAGCCGCGAGCACTTGGGAGTCACCTTCGACATTCACGGCGGCGGTAAGGATCTGGTCTTCCCGCACCACGAGAACGAAATCGCGCAGAGCGAAGCGGCCACCGGCAAGCAGTACGTGCGCTACTGGCTGCACAATGGCTTCGTGAACATCGACGACGAGAAGATGTCGAAGTCGTTGAACAACTTCTTCACGGTGCGCGAGGTGCTGAAGGCGGTCGACCCGCAGGCGCTGCGCTGGTTCTTGCTGTCCACGCACTACCGCTCGCCCATCAACTTCTCCGACGCGGCGTTGCGCGAGGCGGAGCAGCGTGTCGTTTACATCTATGGCACCCTCGAGCGCCTGCAGAACGCTTTGTCCGCGATGGCAGACAAGGGGATGGCGCCTGGGCCGATGCGTGAGGCGACCGTCGGCGAGATCATCCCGCGCTTCGAGCAAGCGATGGACGATGACTTCAATACCGCCAAGGCGCTGGGCGACATCTCCGAGATCTTCAAGCTGGTGAACGAGATCTTGGACAAGCCGGGCGACGCCGACACCGACGCGCGCACTCTGCGTGCCGCCGAGAAGGGGCTGGCCTCCATTGCGGAGTGCCTCGGCATCTTCGCCGAGAACCCGCGCGCGGTCCTGGGCCGCATCGAGCAGCGCAAGCAGGGCGAGAAGGGCGTTGACGCGGCCGAGATCCAGGCTTTGATTGACGAACGCTTGGAGGCCCGCAAATCGAAGAACTGGAAACGCGCCGACGAGATCCGCGACGAGCTTGCTCGCCGCGGCATCGCCATCAAGGACTCCGCCACGGGAACGACGTGGAACGTGCAGTAGGCCTGTTGCAACGAGGTTGTCGCGCGTTTCTCGTGTCGGCGTGTGCTGGTCTTGCGCTCATGCTCGTCTCGGTGTCTGCTTTGGCGGATGCTGGCGATTGGAATCACGGCCCTCTCATCGGCGCCGCGCGCGCTGGCGACGGTGACCGGGGCTTTGCCGAGCTGCGTGTCGAGTGGCGCCTGGACTACGCGCTCACCGACTGGCTGAGCGTGCGTGGCACGGCGGGCGCTGGTGTGGGAGTGAGTGAGTCGGGCATCCCGTCGATTGGCAAAGGCTTCGCGCGCGGCCTCAACTCGGGGGGCCTGGTGCTGCAGTACGACGTGTGGAGCATCGTGCCCGAGCTCTTCATCTACGGCGGCGTCGGCTGGGGTAGCTTCCATAGTGGCCGTGCCGGCGCGCTCGCCGCGCTCAAATGGTATCCGACGGCGTCCAAGAGCATCACGCTCAGCGGCGGCTGGGAGCGCGATTTCGGGATGGACTTGAACGTCGGCATCGTCGGCCTCGGTGTTTGGTTCTAGGTTGTGGACTCGTTGTCCTCTATCGCGGACGATGCGGTGGGGCGAGATTCAGCCCTCGCTTCACTGGTGCGAGGCGCTGAGTAGGAGACAAACCACTTCGTCAGGGCGCTTTACGCTCGAGTCGATTGCGATGGCTTTCCAGCGCCCGGTGTTGCAGCTCTAGGTCGGGGGCTGGCGAATGCCTGAAGTCACTCGCCGCGGACCAAGAAGTCGAGGGCGCCGGGGGTGCTCATTGCGGCGCCGTAGCTGCCGTAACGGTCGACGAGCTCGCGCATGCGGTTGGCGAGGAGGCCTAAGGGGACGCTGTGGCCACTCCACTCGACGTTGCGGCCGTAGTCGATTGTGGAGTCGATGGGTTGGCCGGTGAGCTGTTTTCGCAGGGTGTCGGCTTCGATGATGGTCATCACCGTTGGGAGTAGCTCGGGCAGCGGATCGGCTTGGCCGTCGTGCGGTTGTTCGCCATGGCGGGTTAGCTCCACGTGCATCAGCTCGTGGCGCGCGGCGATGGCGCGGGGGAGAAAGCCCGTGTCGTTGCTTGGCGGCAGGCGGCCGACCATAGCGTGCATGCGCCAGGTGTTGTTCTCGTTTTCCGTGTCGTAGATGTACGTGCGTGTGATGTCGGCGTTGGTCCAATGCACCGCGTTGTTGGGGGTGAGGCCGGTTCCGCTATAGCGTTGCTGCACGTAGTCGGCGAAGCCCTGCATCGCGCTCTGGTTCGCCTGCTTCGCGAGGTCGGGTGGGATCAGGTAGATGTTGCCGTCGTAGAGGGCGTTGGTGAACGCGATGAGGTCGGGGTTCGCCCGTGCGGCGGCGCGGACGGCATCCATCTCGTCCGCGCGGCTGCCGAGCACGGGACTGTCGGCGGTATGGCGGCCAGGGCTCAGCTGGTAGTTGAGCTCCATCTCGAGCTTCTCGCGCTGCTGCGGCGAGATGACGACCGCCGGGTCGAGAGGATTGGCACCCTCAGCCGGCTGAACGCGCCCCCCGTTGTCCATGCCATCCCGCGGACCGTTACGGTTCCCATCCTGGCGCCGCAAAGCAGTCGGGAGCTCGGGCTGGCGAACGCTTGTACGGACTGCATCGACCCTTACCACTGCTCAAACCCCTTCAAAACGGCGCTTTTGTACATACACACCAGGTGGAAAACCGGACGTCTTTTGTTGGACGCTTGGGTTTCGGCCATCGGCTTTCGGCTCATCGGCCATCGGCTCATCGGCCATCGGCCATCGGCTCATCGGCCATCGGCTTTCGGCTCATCGGCCATCGGCTCATCGGCCATCGGCTTTCGGCTCATCGGCCATCGGCTCATCGGCCATCGGCTTTCGGC
>JBDHVB010000192.1:0-10726 GCA_039809465.1 Myxococcota bacterium | reverse complement strand
GCTAAAATGCGCGGCGGATGCGCACCGTCAAACCCGTGTCGTAGCTGCGCGGCGTCGAGAAAGCGATCGACGTGTACACATCGAGCTGAATCGTATCCATCACCAGCACATGCAAACCCGGGCCAAAAGCATTCACCACCTCGGGCTTCGGCCCACGCCCAGCGCGCACATCCTCGCGGAACAAAGCAGCTTCGTCGAAAATGCTGATTTTGAAGAGATCGCGTGTGAGCGAGAAGCGGTACTCGACGCCAGCCGAGACGACGCGATCGAAATAGAACTGATCGCTATAGACGCCACGGACATACGTCCCGCTCATCGGTATGGTGTCGGCGATGCTGAACGAGCCCTCGACGAGGCCGATGTTGCCGGAGAGCCAGAGCTCGTTCCAACCGAACTCCCATACCTTCTGGTAGTCGACGTATAGCGTGCCGAAGCCGCCGTCGGTGCCGAGAAAGTAGCGGGCCTCTCCGCTCAAGCGGTGTGCCTTGTCGCGGCGCGCGACGATGTGGTCGAAGCTCAGGACCGCCGCGACGTTCACGAACGGCAGGATATTGGTGAAGCCGTCTTCTTGCGTGATGCGGTCGGCGATGTAGAGCTGCGCCGGCGCGATGTCCTCGATGGGCACGTTCTCCACGTTCGAGAGGTTGCGGAACTGAAAGCCGAAGCCGGCGTTGATCTCCGCGTTCTCGGGCTCGATGGAGATGCTGAGGCTGCCGTCCAGGCGGTTGAAGTAGTAGCTCTGCACGCCCAGGTCTTGGCGCTGGCGGCGCAACAGGTCCTCGCGGATCTCGAAGAGCGGGCGCAGCGATTGGCCGACGATGGGTGGAGTGTAATAGCGGACACGGCCGATGGCGCGGTTGGGTGCGAGCGAGCTGCCGTTGTCGCGCAGGTCGTCGAACCGCTTGAGGCCGATCTGCGCGTCGAGGTCCCAGCGGTCGCGGTCGCCCAGGAGCGAGGCGAACGTGTAGCCGAGGCCGACACGGTAACCGTTGTTGTCGATGGCGACGCTGAGGCGCGCGCCCTCGGCCTTCTCGGGATCCTTGGAGAGATCGATGTGCAGCTCGTAGCGGTCGCCCTGCACGAGCGGCGGCTGACCCGGCACGATGCGCGTGATGTCGAGCTGCGGCCCGATGTGCTGCACGTCCTGTGACGGGACGAGCTCGTAGTCGAATTGGCCTTCGACGTTGGAGGGGTAGAACTCCTGGAGGATGCGCTCGAGCTGCGGCCGGTTGAAGACCTCGCCTGGCAAATCGATGCGGGCGCGGTAGGCCAGGAGCACCGCCGGTGACTTGCCGCGCAGCACGATCTTCGAGAGCCGGCCTTCGTCGATGGTGACGTGGATCTTGTCCTCGACCACCTCGCACTGCACGGTGGCGAGCACGTAACCGGCGCCGCGCAGGAAATCGAGGAGGACGGTCTCGATGTCGCGGGCGGTCTGCTCGTCCGCTTTAGCGTCAGCGGGGATGTTGAGGATCTCGAGATAGATCTCGTCGACGATGACGACGTTACCTTCGAGGACCACGATGCCATGCACGGCCGCGAGCGCGGGAGTAGACGCTAGAAGCACCGCGAGCAGGGCGGCGCGCCAGAGCCAAAGCATGCGGTCCCCCCTCAGGCGCCGGCTACTCGTTGGCGCGCGCGGCCTTGCGTATGTCGGAGACGACGCGGCGGAAGGCTTGGCTCGGGTTCACGAACTGCACCGCGAAACCACGGTCGGTGTGGCGCACGATCTTGGCGTTGGCTTGCACCTCGCCGGCGGACGCCTCCTGGTCGGCGCCCTTGGGCGCGAGCAGATAGAGGACGATGACCTTGCCGATCTCCGGCGGCTTCTTGCCGATCAACGCCGCGCCGTCGAGCGACAGGTCGATGAGCTTGGTCTTGTTGCGCTTGCTCTTCCACCAGCGCTTCGGGGTGTCGTCATCGGGGGATTCCCACTCGACGGCGCTGTCGATGCTGACGCGGGCGTTCTGCTGTTGCGGCACGTAGCGGGCGAGGAGCTCCTTGAGCTTGAGCTCGAACTCGAGCGGTGGATCGACGAACTCGAGGCCCACGGTGCTCTTGGTGTCGCCGGCGATGCGCGCCTTGGTGCGGATGCGCATGCCCTCGTGGACGATCTCGACCTCGACATTGGTGCCGACCGGCCAACGCTTCGATGTGCCAATCGACATGCCGCCCGGCGAGAGCGTGTGCGACAGACACGGTTCGCTTTTTCCGTCCCAGCGGACGATGACACCAACGGAAATGTCGAAACGTTGTTTGGTGCGTTCACTCATGGTCGCGACTTCGTTTGTAGAACACCCGAGGGGGGTAGGTCGAGCTTGAGGATCGCCCGCACCGGGAGGTGGTCGCTGGCCCTTCTGCTGGTCGCTGTGACGACGACTTGGGCCCCGGCCATGGCCTCCCGGGGGTGGACGTAGACCCTGTCGAGCGCCAGGAGAGGGCGTCGGGCTGGGAACGACCGTAGCGGCGGGCTCGCCCCATAGACACCCGATAGCCGGCCCAAGGTCGCCGCGCGCCACCGCCACTCATTGAAGTCCCCCAGGACCACGGTGGGTCTGTCGGCCTCGACCGCCGCGAAGAGCAGCTCGAGCTGCCGGTGGCGCTCGCCGTACTTCAGCCCCAGATGCGTGTTGATGACGCGCAGGGGGCCAAAGGGCGCCTCGAGGTCGACGTCCAGGGCGCCGCGGGGCTCGCGCTTCTCCACGGACAGGTCGATCCAGCGGCGGGCGGCGACGGGGAAGCGGCTCAGGATGCCGTTCCCGGTCGTGACCTCTCGGCGCTTCACCAGGGGGCCGGCAACGCCGTGCATGCCGGTGAGCTCGGCCAAGCGCGCCAGCTGGTCGCCGCTCGGGTTGTCCTCGGCGTGGCAGTCGATCTCCTGGAGGCCAATGACGTCGGCGTCGATCTCGGCGATGACCCTGGCGATGCGCTCGAGGTCGCACACGCCGTCGCCGCCGACCGCGCGGTGGACGTTGTAGGTCGCGACGCGCAGCTCGGTCACGGCGATGCGCGCGCGCTCCGCGGCGGAGCACCGCGCCGTTCGGGGTACACGTCGCGCTTGGGCACGCTCCGGCCGAGGCGGCGGCGCAGCCACACGCCAATGGAGAGCAGGGCGACGCCGACGATGCCCGCGGTGACGAGGCTCTTCGGGTCATGCCCCGCGATGGCCTCGAAGACGCTCGCGCCAAAGACGTTGATGCTGACGATGCCAGGCAAGAGGCCGACGGCGGTACCCAGCACGAAGCGCGAGAACCGCACCCCCGTCGCGCCCGCGATGACGTTGACGACGCTGAACGGCGCGATGGGCATGAGGCGGATGCTGATGATGGCGACCAGGCCGCTCTTCCTGAAGCGGCTCACCAGGTAGCGTATGCGCCTGCCGCCGTGCCGCTGGATGGTTTCTCTGCCGATGAGCCGGCCGATGCTGAACGTCATGGTGGCGCTCGCGAGCGCGCCGACGAGCGTGATGGGGATGCCGCGCAAGGCGCCGAAGACGAGGCCGGTCTGCAGCACCAGGAGCGTCAGCGGGAAGCTGAGCAGGCCGCACACGAGATACGCGAGGACCGCGGCGCCCCATATCCAGGGCTCGTTGCGCAGCGGCATGGCGAGCTCGGCCAAGCGCTTGGGGTTGAGGATCGCGTAGAGCGGCGTGAAGCGGTAGACGAGCGCGAGGACCACCATCGACAAGACGATGGCGATCGTCCGCCACAGCGGACCAGAGGCGCTGCGGGCTTGTTCCTCGGGGAGCAGGGTGTCGAGCACTTGCTCGACGTCGATGGGGCTCGACGGGTCCACGAGGTTCGCGTGCGGCAGGACGTCGCTGCCCAGGGGGCTCGGCTGTGGCGGCTCGAGCACCGACAAGCAGCGCCCGCTCGACTGGCACAAGCTGTCGATGGCGGCGACCATCCCCAGGCGCTCTTCCGTTTGCGCGTACACGTCGGCGCGGACGCCCAGGTGCTCGGCGAGGAGGCGGTGGCGGACGCTCTCGATGTGCTCGCGGGCCGCGAAGGTCGTGCCCTCCCAGGCGAGATCGCACTCGCTGTCGAGACCCATCGAGCGGTTCGAGAGGTTCGAGGAGCCGACGCGCGCCAAGCGGTCGTCGATCACCATCACCTTCGAATGGACGTTGATGCAGGCGCCGCCGAGGCCCGGCATTGTCGGCGATAGCAGACGCAGGCGCCCGTGCGTATCGGCTTCCTGGAGCAGCTCGAGCAGCCGGCCGCGCAGGATGCTCATGGTGTTCTCCTCGAGCCAGCCCGAGGCGATGCGCGGCAGCACCATGACGATCTCGGGGCCTTCCTTGGCCTGCAGCGACTTCGCGAGCGCCGCGGTGACGCTGCGCGAGGTGAGGTACTGGCTCTCGATGTAGATGCGCTCCTTCGCCGCGGCGATGGAGTCGAGATAGAGGCGCTCGACCTCGCGCACCTCCTTGCGCTTGCGGTAGGTCGCGAGGGTCCGCGCGATGCCGACGTCGACGTTACGTAGCTCGATGCCGACGTCGCGGGGCCATGGGATCTCGGAGCCGTCGATGACGTTGGCTTCGCGGCCGGTGACGGGCTTGAGCTTCTTGCCGGTCGCGGCCCGCCAGCGCTCGCGGGCGAGCTCACCGAGCGCCTTGGCGGCGTCACCCGCGACCACGGTCTGGACGTCGTGGAAGGGCGCGTATGGTTTGCCGTCGTGTGTCCGCCGCAGCGTATTGTCGGCGCGGTGCTCGGGAGTGTCCCAGCGGTTCTCGGCGAAATCGAGGCCGCCGCAGAAGGCGACGGCGTCGTCGATGACCACGACCTTCTGGTGCTGCGAGGCGCCTACAGGGTGCTCGGCGTCGAGCTTGAAGTGGACGCGCTTGTGCGTGCGGGCGCCAAAGGAGACGCGCGGCAGGACCTCACGCTCGAGGGCGTAGATGACCGAGAAGTCCCACTCGAGGATGTAGATGTCGAGCTCGGGGGTGAGGCGCGCCAGCTTGTCGAGGAAGGGGCCCAGGCGGTTCGGAAGCGGGTCGTCGGGGTCGTCGGGACGGGTGAGCTCGACGCGGCTGTCGATGTCCCAGCCGAGGATGATGATTTGGCGCTGGGCCTGGCGCGCCGCGTCGGCGAAGGCGCGGTAATAGGCGTCCGCGTCGACGAGCACGGAGAGCCGCGATGCCCGGGCCGTGCGCCAGCAGTTCCTTCCTGGGGTGAGTATGTTAGAAGACGTCATCAAGCCTTGGGTCCTTGGATGTTAAACACCTCGGGCCCCACTGCAAGTTTGCGAGGTTCGCGATGGATGACGCTCAACCGGTAGGTCAGGCTCGACGGCAGGACGCAAAAGACCTGGTAGAGCTCGATCCGGACCATCCAGGCTTTCGGGACACCGCGTATCGCAAGCGCCGCAACGACATCGCCCGCATCGCCGCCGAATACAAAGAGGGCGACCCCGTCCCGGCCGTTGAGTACACGCCGGAGGAGCACGAGGTCTGGCGCACCGTCTGGAAGCAGCTCGCGCCGGTGCACGCCAAGAACGCCTGCAAGGAGTACCTGGCCGCGAGCGCCAACTTGAACCTGCCGCGCGACCGCATCCCCCAGCTCGGCGAGGTCAGTGAGCGGGTGAAGAAGCTCTCGGGCTTTCAGATGCTGCCGGTCGGCGGCCTGGTCGAGGCGCGTGACTTCATCGGCAATCTGTCGCGTAACATCTTCTTGTCGACGCAGTACATCCGCCATCACAGCGTGCCGCTCTACACGCCGGAGCCGGACATCGTGCACGAGCTGGTCGGGCACGCGGCGAGCCTCACGGTGCCGGCCTACGTCGAGCTCAATCGTGCCTTCGGCCGCGCCGCGATGCGCGTCGATGACGAGACCCTGAAGGCGGTCGTGAACGTTTATTGGTTCACGGTGGAGTTCGGGTTGGCGATGGAGGACGGCGAGCCCAAGGCGTACGGCGCGGGGTTGGTGTCGTCGTTCGGTGAGCTCGACAGCTTCAAGACCAACGCCGAGCTCAAGCCGTTCGTCATCGCGGACATCGGCCGCACCAATTACGACCCGACGCAGTACCAAAAGGTGCTGTTCGTGGCGCCGAGCTTCGATCGCATGGTCGGGGACTTGATGGCTTGGCTCGACGCGTTGTGATTTCCGCGCGCGGCGACCGCTGACGGCGCGCGCTCTTTGGGCGCCGGACGCGGGCGTGGCTCACGAGCCTCGCGTGGCCGAGAGATCTTCGGGCGTGTTGAGGTTCACGAGACCAGACGGCCGCGATAGCAAGCAGGCGTGCTCGAGCAAGAGCCTCGCGCGCCGCTCTCCCCGCGCCAGCAGCGCCTGCGCCGTGTGGAGCAGCTCGCGATGATAGAGTGCGCAGAGCGGCTCCGGGCCGTCCGGCGCGCGCCAGCCTATGGCGAGGCGGCCACGCGCGCGCTCGGCCGCGAGCAGCGTCAGATCGGCCGCGACGAGGCCGACGAGGTCGCACGCCACGGTGAACACCCACGGCGTGCGCGCCGCCGCGAGCGCGGTCGCGATGCCGCGCAGGGGGCCTTCTCCCGCCTCCGTGTCCGCGACGACGCGTATCGACCGCGACAGCGGATGGCTCGACTGATCGGCGCGGCCAACGGCGAAAGCGTCGTCGACGAGCGGACGAAAGGTCGCCAGCAACGTCTGCGCGGTGGTGAGCCCGGACGGCAGCAGCACGCCTGCCTTGTCGACGCCACCCAACCGCGTGCCGCGCCCGCCGATGAGGAGCGCTAGGCTGATCAAATGCTGGCGCTGGCCTGCGGCGCGCTGCCGGCGGAGGTCATCTCGTTGCGGGCCGAGACCAGGTCGTTCAGCCACTTCTCCCAGACGCGGACGACGGGCTCGCGCACCTCGGCGGGGGAGCTCGGGTCGAAGCCGCCGCTGTAGCCGGTGAGCAGCTGCAGCTCGCTGAAGGCGATGCGCTGCACCTGAGCGCTCGGATGGCGCAGCGACGCCACCAGCCACGACTCACGCGGCCGGTTGTACGATGCCTTCCACCACTCGGCCCAACGGCCGACGTCGCGTCCGTAGGCCTGCGCGCAGATGACCGCCAAAGCGGACGCAGCAGCGGAGGCGAGCTCGGCCTGTGGTGACACGACCAACGGGATCAGCGACGGCACGGCGCGCGGATCACGCAGCTGGCCCAGCACCTGCACGGTGGTGACCTGCACCTCGTAGACCGGCACCTTCAGCTGCTCGCGCAGCGACTGCAGGATGCGCGCGTAGCCAGGCTCGCGGGTGTACGAGCGCAGGGCATCCGCGGCCAAGAAGCGGTTGCGTGGCTCGGTGTCGTACAGGCGGCGCGCCAGACCTTCGAGCGCCGGCGGGTAGGGCGTGACCAGCAGCATGTAGATCGCGAACAAGCGCTGCGCGCGGTCGGGGCTGTCGAGGTGGGCCATGACGACCGGGATGGCGTCGAGGCCGCGGGCGACCAGCAGCGCCATGAGACCCGAGCACTCGGCGAGCGGCGGCAACGGCTGATCGGGCGCGAACGGGTCGAGCAAGAGCTTGCCGGGGAAGCGGGCGCGGAGCTGGTCGTCGAGCAGGGTGCCGTACGGCAAGAGGGCGCCGATCGCCGCGAGGCGCGCCTCGGGGTCCATCGCGTCGAGACCGTCGAGCAAGAGCTCGCGCGGATCGATCGCTTGGCCCGCGACCTCGACGTTCGCCTGTGCCGCGGCGGGCGCGCCCATCGGCGCCGACAACGCGGGGGCCTTGCGTGCCTCCGCGATGACGTCTTCCCAGGTCACGGCGGGGGGAGCGGTGTGCGCTTCCGAGACGGGCTCGGGCAAGGGCGCGCCCGCCGTGCTCACGGTCTCGACGAGGACATCCTCCCAGCCCGAGACCGCGTCCTCCGGGCTCTCGCTGTCGAGGTGCGCGAACGCCACGTAGCTCGCCTCATCGTGCGTGGCGCTCTGCCGATCGCCGACCATCTCGATGTCGTCCGTCACGATCTCGGGGATCTCCTGCTCGGGGGCGAATGGCGGCGTGTACATCGTTTGTTGCTGGTCGCTCGTGGCGTCATACGACGCGGTCTCGATGACTACCGGAGTGTCATAACCGTCGGCGGTCTCGTAGGCGAGCGGTGTCGATTGCTCGGCGGTGTCGTAGGTGACCGGCGCGCTGTACGACTCGGGTGTGTCGTACGTATAGCCGTCATCCGCCGCGGCCGTGCTGTCCGCTACAGGAGACCCCTGGCCAAGCTCTTCCGAAGCCGCCGCGAGCCCGGTTTCGTAGCTCACATCGGCGAAGCTCTGCTCGTCGGTCGCTCCGCCTTGCTCGACATGCACGGGAATCTCTTCCTCGTGCGCCACTGGCGGTGGCGGCACCAGCAGCGCCTTGCGGCGGCGAATCAAATTCTCGAAGCACAAGCCTACGCGGTGCGTGAGCAAGAGGACGCCAGAGACGCGGCGCGCCAGAACGCCGCGGCTGCCGTTGTCGGCATAGAGAATACCGGCCAAGCGCCCGCCCACCGTCAGGGGTGCCACGAACGCCGTCCGCGGCGGCGGACGCCCGAGATCTTGCAGCAGCTTCATGTTGTCGGGCGTCTGGGGGATGGGGCCCAGGTAGTGGCCGCGCGTCTGATACACGGTCGTGAGGATCGTCTGCACGGCGAGGGGCAGCGAGATGCGCGCTACCCGCTGCGTGGTGCTCGGGTCGGTGCTGCGCCAACCGTCGATGCGCTCGCCGTGCACCAAGAAGATCGACACGAACTCGAAGGTGCCGAGCGCGATCTCGAGCAGGATCTCGACGACGCTATCGCGGTCAGTCGCCGAATCGAGGCGCGCGAGGAGCCCCGCGACGTCGGGGCCGCCACGACGCGTCTCGCCGCGGGCCCGTCCCGGACGGATGCGTGAAGCAGGTAAGCCCCACGACAGCATGTGGTCGATGGGCGCCGGCTCGTACAACGGCGTGGGTGGCGCGCCGTCGAGCTTCGTCAGCAGCGCGGCGAAGCGCGGCAGGAGGTTGACGCCGTACACGCGATGCATCGCGTAGTGCATGCGCGCTTCGCTGGTGATGGTGCCAGACGGGTGCAGGCTCAGGCGCTCGCGGATCTTGCCGAACAGGTCGCCGTCGACCGCGTTGTTCACCAGCACGCCGAGGTTGCCGCCCACCAAGCGATACGGCACCAGGCGGTACGTTTCAGCGAACACCAGGGGAAAGATGCGCGGGATGTGCGGCTCGATGGCGTCGATGTCGCTCTTGTCGCCGGTGGGCATGCGGTACGCTTCGCCGAGCGCGCGCAGCACGGTGACCTCGGGCACGCCGAGCTCGAGCAAGTTCGTATCGAGGCTGCCGCCGTGGACGACCTGGCGGCGCGCGGCTTCGTCGATGTCGGCGGCCGACACCAAATGCTCGTTGAGCAGCGCCTGAACGAGCTGTTGGGTCATTCCCCGAGCGGTTCCATCAGAAAGCGGATTGCAGGACGTAGGGGAAGACGACCGTCACGGGCTGGCCGGTGAACTTGGGGAACTTCCAGGTCTTCACGCGGCGCACCGTGCACTGGCCCATCGTCGAGGTCTTGAACTCCGGCGTGTTGATGTCGGCGCCGCTCACGTCGCCCGACGGGTCGATGGTCATCTGCACTTCCATCTTGCCGGCGAGCTTCTCGCCCTTGCGCGCCGCCTCGGCGTAGCAGAGCTTCATCGAGGTGTTGTTGTCGTTGACCACCTTGTAGATGGCCTCCTGCGTGAGACCCGCGGGCAGGTTCGGCGTCTGCATGGAGTCGGGCGCGGCGAGCTTGACGTTCGCCTCTTGCTTTTCCTTGTCGCTGAACAGCTGCTCCGCCATGGCGTGCTCGTCACCGCTGGCGGGCTTCTCGCCGTCCTCGGCGGGCTTGTCGCCCTCGGGCGCGGTGACCGCCTTTTGCTCGGCGGGCTTCGCGTCCTTCTTCTCGGGCTTGCCGTTGGACTCGGTGCCGTTGCTGCGGTCCAGGAGCTTACGGCGCAGCGACTCGAGCTGAGCGCGCTTCTTCGGGTCCAGGTCCTCGGCGGCGAGCTTGTTCTCTGTCCGCTCGAGCGCACGGTCGACGTTTGGATCGTCGACGCCAGCGACCTCGTAGACCGCGCCCATGCCGGGGAGGACGATGAGGCCCTTCATGTCCATGACGATGAAACCGCAGACGAGCAGCAGCAGCACCGTGGTGATGACGGCCGCGATGCGGTTGTTGCGGCGCTTCTTGTAGATGCCCGCGGTCGCCATGTAGACGCGCGTCGAGTCGCCGGGCGGCGCGTCGAGATAGTTGGGGTTGGGACCGAGCTGCTCCATGCCCGGCTCGTCCGTTGAGGGCATCATCGGGTGCTCGACGCTGACGTCGTCGAACGACCCCAGGCCGTGCTCGCCGGTGCCACCCTCGGCCACCGCGTCCAGGACCCTGTCGGTCGCGCGCGGCCCACCGTCGAAGCTCACGCCTTCCTGGAGCTCGACCGTCTCGGCACGACGCGCATCCGGCGGGAGCTCTCCCGTTGGCGTGCCCGCGGCCGCGCCTTCACCGAGGCTCGGCGCGCTGAAGACCATCGTCTGCGCCTTGTAGAAGCCCTCCGGCTCTTGGTCGGCGATGGTGATGTCCTCGCTGGCGTCCGCCGCCGCGACTGGCTGGCCGTTCGACTCTTCGTACACACCGGTCGCGACTTCCTCGAGATCGGTGATGGCCGCTTCGTCGGTGGGGCGGCGCGTCGGATCGCTCGCGCCCGCCGCCGCGCGCTCCATCGCGTCTTCGGCGATGGTGGGCTCGAGCTGCTCCATGCCGCCCG
>JBDHVB010000191.1:0-10739 GCA_039809465.1 Myxococcota bacterium | reverse complement strand
GATCAGCGTGATGGAGTCGTTCGTGTTGTTGTACAGCTCGATGAATTCATCGGCCGCGCCGTCCGAGCCAGGAGGCGTGGTACCGAGGCCACGGGTACGGAACTCGCTGATCAATAAGTCGCCGGGAGCCGGCGGCGGCGGGCGTACGTCAAAGCGGATGTTCCAGCCACCGCTGAGGCTGCCACCGTCGAGGTACCGGCCGGGCGGCATAGTCGTCGAGGGTGACGTTGACATTCGACACGCCTGGGGAGCCGGCGCCGAAGTCGGACATGAGGATGGCCTTGCGCCCAGAGGGCGACACCAGCAGGAAGTCCGTGTCCGCCGGAAAGGCGTGCGAGTAACCGTTGAGCGTGATCGAAACACGCTGCACCACACCGGCGACCCCCGACACGACGATCGGCGAGGGGTAGAGCGAGGCTGCCTGCCCGTTCGCCGGGCACGGATTGGGGCAGTCCGTGATCGAGATCGCGGTGGCATTGCTGAACGACTGCGCCGCCGCGGCAGACGGCATGACCGCCGCCATCAACACCCCAAACCCCAACCCACGAATCGTCCCGAAAACGCGCATATTTTTATTCGCCTCCGTCGGTGGCACTGACCACTATAGCCGCCTTCGGCTGTGCGCTCAAACAGCTGGGAATCGTAAGACGCACGGAGGCAAACGCGCACGACGCTCGTCCGCAATAACGAACCACGGCGTCGGCGCACGGGAAGAGCGGTGGCCCTCCCCTTACTTACTTCGGCGCATCGACCACGAGCGTGAAGCTCCCCGTGCTCGCGATCCGTGACCGGAGGATGTCGACCTGGGTCTCCAGGCGTTCGCGCTCGCCTTCGGGGAGGTGCTTGCGCAGCGCGGCCAGGGCTTGTGAGAGGTGAGCCTTGAGGACCGCGAGCTCGGCGGGGGTGGGCTTCTCGTTGCCGCTCACGCTCACGGTGTAGCCGCGCGCTTCGAGCGCCTTCTTGAACAGGCTCACCGTGGCACCGGCGGGTTGCTGGGGAGCGATGGTGACCTCGAGCCTCTCGCGGTTGAGCTCGAGGGTCGCCTTGCCGCCGCGCGACGCCTCGCCGCGGACCTGGACGTACCAGGAAGGCTCGACGCTGTAGGCGATGCTGGCCGTGATCTGCTGCGCGGGATCCGTGGAGGCGGCCGACACGGGGAGCTTGCGCCAGTCGGACGGTTGGACGGGCGACGCCATTGGCGCCGAGGACGGCGGCTGAATGCGGTTCATAACGGTCTCTCCTGAGCGGCGGATTATCGTGAGCCCGGCGGAGAGGTTTCGTTCTCGAGCTGTGCCAGCGCGCGCGGCCTCGTTCCGCGAGCTCGCGCCAATGCCCGACGCCGTGACGAGCTTCAGTCGCTGAACGGTCGTGACGCCACCTGCGTGAACGACGGGACGAGCCGGAAGAGATCTTCGCCGTCGAGCACGAAGAGCGTGTCGTCCGGGGCGTCAGGGGCCGAGCGCAAGGAGATTGGCCGGAGGAATCCGTCCGCAATCACGGTCATGACGCCGCTGCCGTCGGCGTAGCGGCGGCCGTAGAGCGTGTGCTCGGCGAGCGCCCAGACGATGCCGCCGTTGCTGATCCACACCTGCTCGGCCGTGCGTCCGCCAGGGATCTCCATGCAAGCGCCGATGGCGCAGTAG
This sequence comes from Myxococcota bacterium, assembly GCA_039809465.1. GTDB lineage: Bacteria > Myxococcota > XYA12-FULL-58-9 > XYA12-FULL-58-9 > JALHOP01 > JALHOP01. The sequence goes on along the minus strand of JBDHVB010000191.1, from coordinate 9,096 downwards.
TCCTGCGCGCCGCCACTGTAGGACGCCAGTGGAATGACCGGCAGGGCGTGGTTCTCGGGGCTCGCCCAGATCGACGGCACCAGCAACACGCGGTCGGCGCTCATACGGGGGTACAGGTTGTAGCCGGTGCGGTTGGCGGCCCCGTCGCGCGTCACGACGGCTTCCCGGCAGGGCGCGTCCAGCGGACATCCGAGCGCCCGCACGAGGAACTCTCCGTCCGCCATAGCGATGGTTTCGCGCGCTTCCCAAGGAAACTGCTGGGACGCCATCGTGACGTTGCCGATGTTCGCCAGATGGCGCGGCTCCGCTTCATCGTAGTGGAGCGTCGCGGGGTCGATGGGCATGAGAGCATAGCGAGGCGAGTGCGGCGTGTACGACCAACCGGCTGGCTTGAACATGCCCCAGATCGCGCCGCTCGAGCCGAGGACGACGTCGGTCACATTGGACCAGGTGATCGACACTTGCATCCCGATGGTCGGGTCGCTGCCGACCTCGCGGGCGAGACCATAGGAGACGAGAGAGACAGCCTGGCCGAGCGTCGGGAGCGGCGCCGTCGCCTGGGTGCCGCGGGGCACCTGCGCCCAGAGGGCGATGCTCCCCGGAGCGTCGCTCCGACGCGGCGAGAGGCGCGGGACGTTCGTGCCGGAGACAGAGGTCGCGATGGTGCATAGGGGGTTGTCGCGCAGGGTCGTCGTCGCCGTGATCGGGATGACGACCTGGATGCGTCCGTCAGCGAGGCGCGTGAGCTCCGTGCCGTTGCCCACCGGATCGAGAGGCTCGCCCGCCGAGCTGAAGCGGACACGCTCCCAAGTCACCCCGAAGTCGGTCGTGTGAATGAAGACCGGGAGATCACTGAAGGTGCTCTTGGGATACCACTCGGCCCAGATCTCGTTGGGCTCGATGCCTGGGGTAAAGACGCCGACGTTCATCGGGCCAATCAGCTGCCAGCTGGCGCCGTCGTCACTCGAAGCCGCGAGCACGTAGCCTCGCGTCGGCTCGTTATCGAGCTCGGGGAAGCGGCTCGAGTAGGCGCGCATCACCATGCGGCCATCGTCGGTGAGCTGGATGGCCTCGCGCTGGTCCTCGATAGCGGTGATGTTGGTGAAGGTCGCACCGCCGTCGTGCGAGATGCGGTCACCGTAGGATTGTGAGCGCTCGACGATGTGCCGTCCACGCACCGCGCCACGACGACCCTTGAGCCAGGCGTCGGTCGCCTCGAAGGTCACACCGCCATCGCGGCTCACGATGAGGCGGTCGACGTCGTTGCGGACGATGAGCAAGCCGGCACGCTCCTCGGAGCTCACGGAGCGTGGCACGGCGGGATACGTTGCCGGCGTGAACGCGGCGTCCGTCCACGTGCGCCCACCATCCTCGCTGACGCGCGGCTGCGTCGCGCCGCCCCGGAAGACATAGGCGAGCGGGCCGACCAGGGCCACGGGATCGACGGCCGAGCCAGCGAGCGATCCCGTAAGGCCGGTAACGAACGGACGATAGGTCGCGCCGTCGTCCTCGCTGACGACGCCGATCGTGTCGCGCTGCAACCAGACCGTCCGCGCGTCGTCGGGCGGCCGAACCGCGCCGGAAGCGTTCACGACGTTGCTGCAGTCGAGCGCGACCTCACGAACCGGCGGGTCCTGTGGGGGAGGCTCCTTCGAAGAACCACAAGCGAGAGGGAGGAAGGACGCAAGCAATGCCAAGCGGCGCATGAAGATCCAATGCTTGTTTCAAGAGGCAAGGCTTCGCAAACTTTTCTTCGATGTTCGCTATAGCGTCCATGCGCGGAGGCGCGCCATCTCACCGGGGACTTCGCTCCTCCGCCTGTCCAGTGCCAGCGCAGCAGGGTGTTCCTGACACCCTCGACCTGCACCGATCCGATACAGACAGCATGGCCAGAATCACCACGGGGCACCCACGTTCGATGGCGGAAGTGCCGAGCCTGGAAGCGCGGTACGCCGAGCCGGCTTCGCGGAAGAAGACGGTCATCATTTGCGGCGGCTCGTCCTCCAAGCCCGGCGTCGTGGCCTACGAGCCCTTCACCGCCAAGCTCGCGGACAGGGTCATTCGCGCGGGCGGAAACATCGTCACCGGCGCCGGCGAGCACGGCCCGATGGGCTCGGCATTTCGTGCCGGCGCCGCGGCGGCACTGGCGCCAAATACCGGCGAGAACCTCAGCGTCATGCGCGACCCGGGCTGGGGAGACGAGAACTTCAAGGACGCCCGGGCGGTCGGTAAAGCACCAAGCGACGAGCTCCGATTCGACAAGTTCGAGCAGCTCGGAGCGACCGTCGTCATCGCTCCCGGCGGGGTCGGCGCCCTCCTCGAAGGGGTGAAGGCGCTCTACAGCGTCGCCTATCCCAACCCGAGCCTGCCACCGTTCGACGACATTCTCGTCGTTGGTGACTACTACCGGCACCTCAAGGGCATGGTCGACGAGATGGTGAACGCCGGCACGTTGAGCACCGCGGCAGCCGCGAAGGTTCGGTTCGTTCCAGCGGACGACCGCATCATCGATGAGATCGTCGCGAAGGTCAGCAGAGCCGCCGCGCCGGCGTAGGCGCGTCAGCCGCGGGACTGGCAGGCTCCCGCATATTTGCGGTTCGCTCCCTCCTCGCATCTCGGCTATGCTTCAAGCCGATGCTCAGACGAACCTTCATCAAGCTGGCGGCTACGGGGTCGGTTGGGTTGTGTGTGCCGGCGCTCGGCAAGAGTCATGGCACGCCAGCGCTCCTCACGGCGCAATGCTCGGTCGTCGTCGAGCCGCGGGAGCATCGCGTCTCCTTGTGCTTCGCGGATGGCCGGCGCCAGGTCATCGGTGAGCTGGGCACCCAGCCGGGCGCGTTCAACCATCCCAAGGTCGCGGTGCTGCGCGGCGATCGTTTGTTCGTCGCCGACACCGGGAACAGCCGCATCCAGGTCTTCGATCGCGGGGGCACCCTCATCCGCACCTTCGGTAAGTTCGGCCGCGGGGTCGGCGAGCTCGCTCATCCGGCCGGGCTCGTGGTCACCGACGACGGGCTCATCGTCGTCGCCGACACCTTCAATCACCGCCTCGTCCGTTATCGCGAAGATGGCGCGCTGCTCGGCTATTTCGGCGAGGGGTTGAACGCGCCGCACACGCTCGCCTTCGACGACGCGGGCGATCTGCACGTCACCGACTATCAACGCACCGCCGTCATCGCCGCGCGCCGCCTGACGGCTTAGAGCTTAGAGCGTGAGCGCGCCCGACACCCTCGAGCTCTGGCTGCCCCACGTCGGCAGCAGCTTCACGGCCGGCGGCGACGCGGGGCTTTGCTTGGAGCTCGTCGAGGCAAGTCCCTTGAAGCCCAACGGCCTTCCAGGCAGACCGCCGTTCTCACTGGTCTTCGAGGGCGACCGTGATCGCGGAATTCTGCCGCAGCAAATCCATGAGCTCACGCACCCCGAGCTTGGCCGCCGCGCGATCTTCATCGTGCCCATCGGCGCGACCGCGACGCGAGTGCGCTACGAGGCCGTCTTCAGCTAGGGCCCGCGTGCTGGCGGCCGCGTCAACCGCGCGGCGGGAAGATGCCTTGCAAGGCGATGCAATAGCGGAGCACGAGATGCGGCTGACGGTTCTCGTGCGCCCCGTCACCACCGGCGAGGGCGAGGGCAGCCGGCGCCATCATGGTCATGGGTCCGCCGGTTCCGTAGGCATTGCCGGCGCTCGGCCGCGCCAGCATGGCGGTTGCGACCGCGTCGTTGTCGTCGCCGGCGATGTCTCGGGCGTTGAGCAAGTGGGTATGTTGCGGGATCTCACTCACGAGCAACGCCACCGAAGCGGCGCCGCCCGTCTCTCCCTCGACGCGTGGCGTGAGGCCAGCACCGCTGCCCGCGCCCATGGCCACGCTGTCCCGCAAGTTGGGGAGCGCGAAGGTCGTGCGGCCGTCGCCGCCGTACATCGTCCCCAGGAGCGAGAACAGCGCGGTGTTCTGCGAGATCGGCAAGATCTGGCCGTTGCAATCGGCCCAGCCCTGGGGTGCGAAGTTGTATGGGAAGAGACGAATCTCCGCGAGGAACTGATCCATGCATGCTCCGCGAAAGCGTACTATCTAGGTCTGACTTGGAAAGACGCCGAACAACGAGATGATGTAATTCACGCACGTGAACGGCATGAGATTGGAGTGTGGCTGCGAGCCGCCGACCTGACCCACGCTGGCCGCGGCGAGCTGCACCGACGCTTCGACGTCGGCGTAGATGTTGCGACTCGGCTCCGCGAGATAGGCGGCGGCGGGGTTGCGCGTGCTCGAGGCGCCGTGCCGCGCTTGCAGCGTGTGCGTGTGCGCGGCCAGCTGGTTCACCGTGAGGGTCACCTCCTCGACGCCGCCGAGCTGGCCGATCAGCCGCGGCGAGAGACCCTGTCCTTGGCCTTGATGGATAGGCACACGCCCGGAGAGGTTCGGCAGGGCGAAGGTCGACTGCCCATCACCGCCATACGTCGTGCCGATCAAGTTGAATAGCGTCTCGTGCTCGGAGATGGCCATGATCGCGCCATTGCAGAGTGCCCAGCCAGCAGGCGCGAAAGTACCCGCGAACAGCCGTATCTCGCCAACGAAAGGCTCCATGACTCGCTGACCTCGACCTAATTACGTGATGGAAAGACGCCGACCAAGGAGATGCAAAAACTGATGACCGCGTACGGCTGCATGTTCTCGTGCGGCAGCGACTGACCGACCGTTTGAACGGACTGGGGCGCGAGGCTCGAGTTGGCCGCGCGGTCGTAGAGCGAGAACGCCGGGGTCGCGAGGTGATTTCCTCCCGGCGCGGCGGTGCTCGCCGCCCCGGCAGCCTGCAGCACGTGCGTGTGGCGGGGGATCTGCGTCTGATTCAACGCCACGGCCTCCACCCCTCCCACGCTGCCGAGGGGAGTCTGGCCTTCGTGCATCGCGACCCGCCCCTGCAGATTGGGGAGCGCGAAGGTCGTCACCCCATTTCCACCGTAAATCGTCCCCAGGAGCGAGAAGAGCGCTTGGTTCTGATTGATGGGCAAGAACTGTCCATTGCAAACGGCCCAGTTCTTCGGGGGGAAGCTGAAGCTCATCAGTCGGATTTCACCGAGATAAGGCTGGGGCATCGCTCATCCTCTCAAGGCACGGCCGCGCATGGCGAGCCCGCCACCGCGCTCCCCGTGAATACAGCAGTACCAGTGTTGTTGTTGGCGATGAACGCCTGCGCACCGCCAGTGAGGCCAGGGAGCGTGAGGGTGCCACCACCGCTCGCGACGTCATAGCCGACGACGGTCGAGCTCGCGGTGTTTCCCGAGAGGTCGAGGCAGAGGTCGGCGCCGGTGTTCCCCGTGAACGCGAAGGCATCGCTGTCGGGCGAGACGAGCTGATTCGCGATCACGGTGGCGTCGAAGACGTGGCTTGCGCCGTCACGGGTGCGCAGATCGAGGGCTGGGCCGCCGTCGGCCGCGACCGTGACCTGATTGCCGCGGATGTCGAGCGTGCCCGTGGCCGAGCCGCTGGCGGCGACGGCGTCAGCGGTGATCGCTATCGCGGCCTGCAGATAGGTGAGCGTCACGCTCGACAAAATGGTGTTGGCCTGGAAGCGGCCACGCAGAGCCGCCCCCGCGTCCGAAGCCTCGGCGCTCAACGCCGCGCCCATCCAGGCGTCGAAGGTGCTGTCGGCGATGTCGAACGCCGCGACCGCGCCGTCGCCGGTGGCGACGATACGAACGCCGGTGTCACCGACCGACGCGACGCTGTCGTTCACGAGATGGCTCGCCACCATCTCGAAGCTCACGAAGCTGCCGCTGCCGCTCGCCGCGACGTCGATGCCGTTGGTGTCGATGAGCCGCGTGGTGAGGTCGTCCGCGGTGAGGTTGAGCGCCCCGCCTCCCGAGACCCGCGCCAGCACGCCGTTGCCGAAACGCGTCGCCTCGATGCGCACGCCAGTGAGCGCGACGTTCGAGGTACCCGACGTCGAACGGTCGATGCTGATGGCATCGCCGGCTGTGTCCGCGATCGTGGACGAGGTGATACTGACGCTGGAGTTGCTGACGCTGATGCCCGGTGCGTGCTTGCGGATCTCGACGCTGTCCACGGTCACACCGCTCACGCCGCTGATGACGATGGCCGGGTAGCCCGGATCGCCCGCCGGCGCGATGCGGATGCCGCGCACCGCCGAGCCATTGCTCAGGGTGATGACGGCGGTCGAGGTTCCCTGGATGGTCGGCGGTGTCCCCACCGGGATCGAGCCATTGGGGCCGCGATCGAAGACCGCGCCGCTGCCGACCAGCTCGACGCCGCTCGGCACCGTGACGCTGCCGGTGTAGGTCCCAGCGACCACGTAGATCGCCTCACCGCTTTGCGCCGCCGCGACGGCCGCGGCCAAGGTCGCGAACGCCGAGCTCGAGCGCCCGTCGCCGCTCCCGGCGCTATCGACGTACCAGATGACGCGGCCGAGGTGCAGCGCGACCGTGCCGCTCGCCGAGCCGCCGTCGTTGTCGAGGAGCGTGTAGGAGAAGCCGTCGGTCACTGGCGTGCTCGCGTCACCGACGCCCACCGGCGGTAAGTACGTGAAGCCGCCGTCGGCTGCGAGGGTCACGGTCCCGCCGAGCGTCGTGGAGATGACGCCAGGCACGACGCCCGCCACCGTGCCGTCCGGGTCGGTGTCGTTGGCCATGACGCCGCCCGCCGCCGGCACGACGAGCTCGGTGTTGCCGCTGGTCGAATAACTGTCCGCTACGGCGTTCGGTGGATCGTTCTGCAAGAACAGGGTGAAGGCGATGCTCGCCGAGGCGCTGAGCGGCCCGGCCGCGCCGGTGTTGCCGTTGTCGTTGATGGTGACCGCGAGGGTCGCGCCGCCGACGTAGCCGGTGGTCGGCACGAAGGACAGGCCGCTCAGGACGGCGTTGAGCGCGGCCGACGTACCGTCCAAGACGATCTGCGTCGACGTACTGCTGACGACGCTGACGCCAGAGGTGCTCGCCAGCGCGACACCACCGTTGCTCGCGGTCAGCGTGAGCCGCATGACGCCGCCGGCAGCGTCGACGTCGGTGAAGCTGACCGCCTCGGCGCCGGCGAGCGGATAAGGCGTGTCGTTCGGCGCGCTGATCGCCGCCGTCGGGGCGACGAGGACCGGCGCATCGTTGACCGCGTGCACGGTGATGGCGACGGTGGTCGTGTCCGTCAGCGCGTTGCTGGTCGCGGAGACGCTCAGGGTCGCGCTTCCAGCGTAGTCAGGGGACGGCACGAACCGCAGCCCATCGAGGGCGGCGTTGGCATTGGCAAAGGTGCCGCCGAAGGTGACGGTCGCGTCACCGGTGCCGCTGCCGGTGATGAAAGCAAGCCCCGTGGTGCTCGCCAGGTCGAGCGTCCCCGCCGTCACCGAGAGCGTGATCGACACCAAATCGACGTCGACGTCGGCGTCGACATCGATGACCGAGATCGCCGTCGCGGCGCCGAGCACCAGGGTCGCGTCTTCGTCGACATTGGCGGTGTTGGGCGCGGTGATGAACGGTGGCAGGTCGACGGCGCCCACTCCGACGATGAAGTCGTTCTCGGCGACGAGCGCGCCGCCAGCGCCGGTCGCGCCCTGGTCGTCGGTGTGCAAGATGATGGTGATGATGCCGTTGAAGGCGGGCGGTGGGGTCACGACGAGCCCATGCAGAGCGGCGTTGACCGCCTCCAGCCTGCCACGGAAGGTCACCGATGGATCATCGACACCCGTGCCGGCCTCGAAGCCCAGGCCGTCCTGTGACGCGAGGGTCAGGGTCCCGGCGTCGGCCGTGAGCGTCACCAGCAGCGGCGAGGCTCCGGCGTCGATGTCGTCGACGGTGACCGGCGCGGCGTCATCGAAGACGAACGCGGTGTCGACGGCGGTGCGCTGTGGCAACGGCACGGTGTTGACCGGCGGATCGTTCACGGGCGTCACGATCACCGGCACCGACGCCACCGTGGTGCTCACACCATCGCCGAGCAGGACGCGCGCCGTGAGAGTCCCAAAGAAATTCGGCGGTGGGCGCAAGAGGTTACCGGTCGCGGTGTAGTCCGAGCCGCCGCCGAGCAACGTCAGCGTGAAGGTCGACGGATCGCTATCGGGGTCGACCATGGACACGGTGTCGACGTCGATGCGTAGCGCGCTGTCCTCGGCGACGGTCAACGTGCCGACGATGGCCGGGGGGTCGTTCACGGCGGTGATCGTCATGGTGACCGCGCCGCGCACCTCTCTACCGCTATCACGGACGACGACCACCGCGGAGTCCGTGCCCACGTAATCCGGCGCCGGCGTGTAGCGGAACTCCGTCCCCATCGTCATCACGAGGGTGCCGTGCTCCGGCGGCTGCTCGACCGCGACGCTGGTGTGCCCGCTCGAGCCGGTGAGCAGGAGCTGGCCAGCGACGGGGGTGTCCTCGGGCGTCGTGACGCTCGCCCCGACGATGCTCAGCTCGCCCGGCGAAGCGCCGAGATCGAGCGCGTCATCAGCGTCTTCACAAGCAGCAAGCGCGACAGAGATGCAAGCGACCAACGATAAACACGAGGCTCGACGCAAGCTGGCCGCCTTTCGCAACACCGAAGAGCTGGGAGTCTATGCCCAACCTGAGGCGCCCGCCAGAAGAGACTCTCCAGCGCCGAAGGACCAGCACCGCCGCCCCTCACGGGACCAGGCGCGGCGCCCTCCGACGCGCTGCGCAACCGAACATGCTTACCTCGCATCCGTCCGGAAACGGCAATTGTCCGTACATCCAGCTTAGCCCTGTCAGCGCGACGCGCCGGAGACGCGCGCGACGCTGAACGGAGGCTCATGAAAACCAGAGCCCCACACCCGTGTGCGCTATAGCGTTCCATTGCGATACATACCGCCGCGTATCGTCAGAGCTTCCACGGTCGGCCACGCGAGCGGTGTGGGAAAGGCGACGGTCGACGCGAAAAACTGGTCCGCTATACCGGTGTATCGCACTTGCCATCCATGGAAACGAGACTAGATTGACAGCGTCAAAATAGCTCCCCCTGCCCTCCGGAGATCCGTAATGGTTGACGACGCGCAGCCCCACATTTTCCCGCGACCGTTGGAAGCTCGTTCGCTGGTACGGGCTGACGCTCTCTTGGCAGGTCATCGCCGTGTGCTCGAGCTCAT
>JBDHVB010000190.1:0-10774 GCA_039809465.1 Myxococcota bacterium | reverse complement strand
ATCTTCTCGAAGGTCGAGGGCTCGCACGTCATGGTCATCCGCCGCATCGACCAGAACCGCGCCAAGGTCGTCGGCACCGTCGACAAGCGCTTGAAGGCCGAGTCCGGTCAGGAGTTCTTGGCCGCCGTCGGGCCCTCGGTCGAGGAGCTCTTCCCCGAGTATCCGGTGCGCGAGGGCGTGACCCGTGGCGTGCCGCGTGACGTGGCGCTGCGCCTCGACCCACCGCCGCTGCCCAAGTGGGCCTTCTGGACGACGGCCGGCGCCGCCGCGGCGACCGCTGTAGCGGGCGGTCTATTCGCCTATCTCGCGCACGACAGCGAGAAGCAGTGGAACGACACGGTCAGCGCCGGCACCCCTGGCGGCGTCCCTGGCGACACGCTCGTCGACATCGGCAACACCGCCGAGTCGCGCGCGCGCACCGCCAACGTGCTGTTCATCAGCTCGGGCGTCCTCGCGGTGAGCGCTGGCGTCATGGCGCTGTTCACCGACTGGCACGGCTACCGTGACCAGCCAACGACAGCGGCGGCGGGCTCGCGCTGAGAGGCGGCGTCTCGTCCGTTTGAGCGGACGGACCTACTGGCGAACCACGGCGCCGCGGAACCAGCGGTCCGGGATGTTCGCCCCGACCTGGTGCGTGTTCACGGTGCTCTGGCCGTTGAGCACGATGTAGCCATCGAGCGTATCCGTCATGCCCGCGCCGACGTCGAGCGCGGCTTCGGCGTGCTCGGCGGTGAGCATGACCGACGCGATCGCCGGCACCACCGGATCCCCGGTGAGCAGCACGCAGTTCTCGTCGCTATAGGTGACCACCCAGCCGGGCACCTCGACCGAGGCCATGCTGGTCGTGTCCCAGGCGGCGAGGAGGAGACCGTTCGTGTCCGCGATCACGATGCTCATGTCGCACCAGAACGGGCAGAAGCCGGAGAGTGACACGTCTACCTGATCACCGATCTCGAGCGCCGTGGTGACGTCGCCGATGGCGATGCTCCGCTCATCGAGCGCGAGAGTGAGCGGGATGGTCCGCGTGACCGTCGCGACGCCGTCGAAGCCGAAGCTGCCTTGGGGTGGGGCGGGAGTGGCGGTGAGGGTGACCGCGGCCGTCCCGAAGGCGCAGGCCTCCGTGTTGGAGGGGAAGCAATCCTCGCATTCCGCGGCGTCACTGCAACCGACGAAAAGGAGCGATGCGAGCAGGGCGGTCTTGCGCATGCGCGGGGCTTATGGCGCGGAAAAATGCTGTCCGCAAAGACAACCACTCCGACTTTGTCACCTTCTACTCATTGCAAAACGACGCCACTTTGCGCGAGAGGATGCCTCATGTCGCGTATGCTCGAAGAGTCCAAGGACGCCGCCGCCAGGGTGCGGGTGCTCCTCGCCGCCGATGCCGAGATCTATCAACACGCCGGTGCGCGGCTGCGCGAGCTCGATCCACGCGTCGTAGCGACCATCGCGCGTGGCAGCTCGGATCATGCCGCGACCTACGCGAGCTACCTCATCCCGATGTGCACTGGGAGAGTGGTGGCGTCGATCCCGCCGTCGCTGGTGTCGGTGCTCGGCGCCAAGCTCGCGCTCGAAAAGCAGCTGGTGCTCGCCATCTCGCAAGGCGGCCGCAGCCCCGACCTCCTGAGCGCCTTCACGCACGCGAAGGAGCGCGGCGCGTTCACGGCCGCTATCGTGAACGACGTCGAGTCGCCCGCCGCGAAGCTCGCCGACGTCTTGTTGCCGCAGCACGCTGGGCCCGAGGGCATCGCCGCGACCAAGACGGTGCTCTGCTCGCTGACCGCCATCATCCGGCTCACCGCCGCGTGGAGCAACGACGCCGCGCTCGCCAAGCAGCTGGAGGAGCTGCCGCGGCTGCTCGAGAGCGCGTTCAGCGTCGGCCTTGCGCTGCCCACCGCGGAGCTCGAGGGCGTCACCAACGCGTACATCCTGTCGCGTGGCCTGGGGTTGTCCGCCGCGCTCGAGACCGCGCTCAAGCTCAAGGAGACCTGCGGCATTCACGGCGAGGCGTTCTCGACCGCCGAGGTGCGCCACGGTCCGCGCGAGATCGTCGATGACCGCTTCTCGGTGATCGCGCTCGCGGTGCGCGGACCAGGCCGCGAGGACATCCTCGCCGCCGCCGAAGAGCTGCGCAGCCAGGGCGCGCGCGTCGTCCTCATCGATGCGGCGCAGGTCGAAGGCAGTGATGATCCGCGCCTTGCGCCCCTGGTGCTCTTGCAGATGATCTATCCGTGGCTGGCGCGCGCGTCGCTGGTGCTGGGCCACGACCCCGACAAGCCGCGCACCTTGAAGTCGAAGGTCATCGAGACCATGTAGTCCTGTTGGTGATGAGCGGCCGCGCCCAGAGCCCGACGCCGATGATGTAGGCGAGCGGTACGAACAAAATGCACATGCCGCCGCGCAGCCCGAAGGCGTCGCCCAGGTGGCCGACGGCGAGCGGCATGACCGCGCCGCCGACGATGCCGGTACAGAGAATGCCGGCGAGCGTGCCGTGATGGTCGGGCACGGAGTTGAGGGCGAGCGAGAAGACGACCGACCACATGACCGACAATGCAAAGCCGCAGGCGGGAAAGGCATAGACCGCGATAGCGGTGCCCCCGAAGAGCGCGCAGGCGACCGCCACGACGGCCAACGCGCCAAAGCCCAAGAGCACGCGGCGGCTATCGACCAGCTTCAAGAGCACGAGCCCGGCGACGCAGCCGGCGGTCATGGCGCCCCAGAACCCCGCGACGGCTCGCGCGCCGGCGGTCTGCGGATCGAGGCCGTGCGCCGATGCGAGATACTGCGACATCCAGTTGGCGAGCCCTTGCTCGAGGCCCACGTACGAGAAGACGCCTGCGAAGAACGCCCAGACGAGCGGGCGCCGGAGCAGCTCGAGATGCACGTCCAGAGCGCCGACCTTCTCGTCGTCGTTACGTTCGACGCGCGGAAACCGGACAAAGGCGATGAGCACGATCATGAGCGCCGCGACCACCGCGAACAACCAGTAGATCGACACCCACGGCAGCCCGCGCGCCGTCACCAGGTAGCTGTAGACGAGCGGCGACAGGAAGCTCGCGACGCCGAACGACAGCTGCCCCAGCACCGAGAAGAACGCGAAGTTCTCCTCGCCGCCCGTGATCCGCAAGAGCGGACTGAGGGCCACTTGCAGCGTCGCCATGCCGAGGCCAATCGTAAACAGCGACACCAGCGCGGTCGGATAGAGCGGCAACGCGCAGAACAACGCGACGCCCGCGAGCGCCAACGCGAAGGCGCCGATGAGCACCGGCTTCTCGCCGCGTTGCTCGACCAGCATGCCCGCTGGAATGGACGCGAAACCGTAAGCCACGAAGAACGAGAACGGCAGGAACGCCGCCATCGTCAGGCTCAAGGAGAACGTCGCGATGATGTCGGGGATGAGCGGACCGGTGATGTTCGTCAGCAGCGAGATGAAGAAGAACACCACCATGATGATGGCGACGTGAAATCCGCTGCGGCCCACTCTTATGGGCGGACGAACGGGTAGGGCGGATCGAAGGTGATGCCGCGCACCCGCAGCGCATCGAGGATGAACTGATACGCCGCGTGATCGGTCGCGAGCTTCTCGGGAGGCACGACCCCGGCGAACGGCATCTGGCCGGCGGCGACCCAGCGGGTGAAGGAGGCGGCGGTGAGCGCCGTGGTGCGCGCCATCGCGGACATGCCGTTGCTGCCGCGGTCGACCATGGTGATGACGTCGTCATCGACCTGGACGCGGAAGACGACCATGTCCTGACCTTCGGTGCACTTCTCGGTGAGCTCCTTGACCAGGGTGCCGCTCGCGATGAGCGGCTTCACCGCTTCGACGTGGCCGGGCCAGCGCATGGTCTTCTCGGTCATGTTCGTGATGCGCGGGACGCCGGCTTGCGGGCCTGCCTCGGAGAGCAGGGTGCGCAGCCCGTCGGTGAAGAAGGCTTCGACGTCGCCGACGCCGGGGATCTTGATGATCTCGAGGCCGGAGAGCGCCGGCACCTCGGTGATCTTGCCGTCACGGATGATGCGCGCCGGGCGCAGGTACTCGTCGAGCAAGTCCTCGGGCGACCAGGTGACGACGTAGCCGTAGGGCCGCTTGGGGTCCGCGGCGAACCCACCGACCTGGATGTTGATCTCCTTCGGCTTGCGCGTCGCCAGGGCGCGGCCAGCGATGAAGTTCGACAGGCCCGGCGCGACGCCGCAGTCGGGCATGATGGCGATGCCGGCTTGCTGCGCGGCCTCATGGAGCTGCGCGGCGTCCTCGACGTAATACGAGAGATCGACGTAGTGCCGCTTGGCCTTCACCGCGGCTTGGGCCGCCGCGAAACCGAGCCGCGCCGGCAAGGCGCCGACGACCACGTCGTACTCGCGCATGGTGCCGACCATCTCGTGCGGACGTGACAGGTCGCGCTGCATGCTGCGCACGCCCGGCAAGTTGACCGCCGTGACGTCGGCTACCGTGACGTCGTGATCGCCCGAGAGGTCATTCGCAATGAAACGACCCTGACGGCCGCCACCGAGTACGAGAATACGTGCCATGGGCGGGATGTAGCGACGGTCTCCGCGGCGTGTCAAACGGTGAGCGGTCGACTCCCTTCGGCCCCAGTGCCGATCGACGTCGCGGTGTGCCGCCTCGGCACCACAACGGACGCGCGCGGCCGGCGATAACCACCGCTCACGAGAGCTCATGGGAGAGCAGTCATGACCATCATCAAGTCAACCGCCGCCGAGATCGGTCGCTTCGCCGCTGGTAGCGCCAGCGCTGCCAGGGGCCCGTCGCGAGGAGAGCAGGAGAAGCGCGAGGAAGAGATCGGCAAGCTCGCGGAGCCCATCGCCCAGCAGCTCAGCGAACAGTTCGGTGAGAAGGCCGGTTACCTCATCTTGGGCGCCTTCCTCGACGCAGCGGGTCCGGGCGAGCTGCCTGGTCCCATCTATTACGGACCCTGGCCGAAGCTCCTCGACGCGGTGATCAAGAGCGTTCGCGAGTCCGCTCCAGCGTACGGTGAGGCGCTCTGCGCGGCCGCCGAGCGCCGGCTCGTGACCGACGCCAAGGCGCAAAAGCTGGTTCCCGCGGACTATCAGCCTCCGAAGGCTTGATCGCGCTCTTCGACGCTCCAAAGACGGGTCGGCCACGCGCCGAGGCTTTAGTCCACATACTCGCGCAGCTGTGCGTCGACCTCGGCCGCGAAGTCGGCATCACCCGCCCGGAGCTTGGCGATGCGCTCGTCGAGGCCGGCGCTGAGCGTGCTCGCGCCGGCGACGAGCTGGCCGTCCTGCCGCAGGCTGTCGAGGGTGTGACGCAGCAGGCTCTGCGCGAGCAGGTCGCCGCGATGCTGGGCGAGCAGAGGGGCGATGCGCGCGAGCTCCGGCCCGGTCTTCACGCCCATGGTGTCCTCGGCCTGGGAGCGAAAGCCGCTCTTGCGGATGCCGAAGAGCGCGAGGGTGTACGCGATAGCGGCATCGGAGTTGCGCGGGTCGAGCTCGATCGCCTGCTGTAGGTAGGCGAGCACGCGCTTACCGGGCTCCGCTTTGTTCCAGAACATCGTGGTGAAGTGCTCGATGAGCAGACCCTCACCGGTCGCCGCGACCACGTTGGCGGCGGCGCGGTCTTCTGGCGTTTGTGCCGTGTCCTCGGCGATGCCCTGCATGGCGGCGATCTGAAGCAGCAAGAGCTCGGGGGTGACGATGGCTTTGTCCATGCGCAGCACGCTCTCGGCGTCGCGCGCTTGCCAGGCGTTGCGCGGCGGCTCCAAGGCGTAGCGGGCGCTCTTCATGGCGGCCTTACCCGCGGACACCTGATCGCGCGCGCTCCCCACCGGCGGCGGCGCTGGAGTCGGGGGTGGTGACGGCTGGCAGGCCGCGAGCGCCAGGAGGACGATCGAAAACCACTTCATGCCCCATGCCTCCCACGCCTTGGGTTGCTATGAAAGGCGCCGTGAAACGCATCCTCTGGTTGGTGGCGATCGTGCTCGGCATCGTCGGCGCGGCCATCGGCTACATCGCGAGCGTCCCCGCGTTCGGCAAGCACGCCAAGGGCCGCCGCCAGCAGCGCATCGAAGAGTCGCCGCAGTGGCAGAACGGCAAGTTCGAGAACTACGAGCCCATGTGGTCGGATCTCTGGGCGGGCTTGCGGCGTGGTCTCACGCCAACGCCGACCAGCAGCCCGAGTGTCGACGTGCCGCGCGTGCGCGGTCACGGCGAGAGCTACGCGCAGCCACCAGCGAGCGGCTTGCGCGTCACCTGGTTCGGCCATTCGTCGACGCTCATCGAGCTCGACGAGGTGCGGGTGCTCACCGATCCCATCTGGGGCGAGCGCGCGTCGCCGGTCGAGTGGGCCGGACCCAAGCGCTGGTACGAGCCGGTGCTGCCGCTCGACGAGCTGCCGGTCATCGACGCGGTGCTGATCTCGCACGACCACTACGACCACCTCGACATGGGCACCGTGTCCGCTCTAGCGGGCAACGGAGTGCGCTTCATCGTGCCGCTCGGCATCGGCGCGCACCTCGTGTACTGGGGCGTCCCCGACGATCAGGTAAGCGAGCTGGACTGGTGGCAGGAGGCGAACATCGGCCCCGTCGACGTCCACGCGGTCCCGGCGCGTCACGCCAGCGGCCGCATCAACCCGCAGGCGAACCAAACGCTGTTCGCCGGCTATGCCATCGTCGGTCCCAAGCATCGCGCCTATTTCTCGGGGGACACCGGCTATTTCGCGGCGCTCGCGGCCGTCGGCGAAGCCTTCGGTCCCTTCGACGTCACGCTCATCGAGACCGGCCAGTACCACGACACCTGGCCCGATTGGCACATCGGCCCCGAGCAAGCGGTCGCGGCGCACCTGCAAGTGGGCGGCAAGGTCATGATCCCCATCCACTGGGGTTTGTTCACGCTCGCGCCACATGGCTGGACCGAGCCCGTCGAGCGCGTGCTCGTGGCCGCCAAGTGCTGGGGCGTGAAGCTGCAAACGCCGCGGCCAGGCGAGAGCATCGAGCCTGGGACCGCGGTGACGGCGCGCTGGTGGCCCGACGTGCCCTGGGAGACGGGGAGCGAGGCGCCCATCGTCTCCACACGTGACGGCAACGCGGAGCATCGCTTCGTGCTCCCGCCTTGCACCTCGTCTCCCTGAGACTTAACTCTGCGCTCATGGAAACGCGCAAGGTTGGCTCCCTCGCCGTCTCGGTCATCGGGCTTGGCTGCAACAACTTCGGCTGGCGCGTCGGCGAGGCCGAGACACGTGACATCGTCGACGCCGCGCTCGACGCCGGCATCAACTTCTTCGACACCGCCGACACCTACGGTCAGACCAAGAGCGAAGAGCTCCTCGGCAAGGCGCTCGCGGGCAAGCGCGGCCGCGCCATCATCGCCACGAAGTTCGGCATGCAAGTGACGCTCGAGAAGAAGGGCGCGAGACCCGCCTACATCCGGCAGGCTCTCGAGGACAGCCTGCGCCGCTTGAACGTCGACGTCATCGATCTCTATCAGCTGCACACGCCCGATCCGGAGACCCCGATCGCCGACACCATGGGCGAGCTGCAGCGCCTCGTCGACGAGGGCAAGGTCCGCGAGATCGGCTGCTCTAACTTCGATGTTCCGCTTTTGCGTGTCGCGAGGGCTTGTGTACGCGAAGGCGGACATGGCTTCGTGAGCGTCCAGAACGAGTACAGCATGCTGCGGCGCGATCCGGAGGGCGGCGTGCTCGAGGAGTGCCGCCGTGAAGGCATGGGCTTCTTGCCGTACTTCCCGCTCGCCGCGGGGGTGCTCTCCGGCAAGTACTCGCGCACCGCGCACCCGGCCGGCACGCGCATCGAGAAAGGCGGGCGTTATGACCGCTACCTCACGCCGCAGAGCTACGACCTCATCGACCGCGCGGGCGCCTGGGCCGCCCAGCACGCGCACGGCCTGCTCGAGCTGGCGTTCGCATGGCTGCTCGCCCACCCCGAGGTGGCGTCGGTGATCGCCGGCGCGACGGGCGTCGAGCAGGTGCGCGCCAATGCCCGTGCCGGCACCTGGCAGCTCACGCCGCGTGAGCGTCACGAGGTCGACGTGATGCTCGACGAGGGTGGGTTTAGTGCGCCGCGACCTGCTTGAAGAGCTCGTCGTTGCGGACGAGCGGGGTTGGCTCCTCTTCGCGGAGGAAGGCTGACACCAAGGTGACCAGCGCTTCGGCCTGCACGCTATCGTGGACGTTGAAGTGCGTGACGTCGAAGGTCATGACGGGGATGCCGTACTTCGACTTCAAGATCTGCGGCAGCGCGGCGTAGTAGCCGTTCAACCCCTGGAGGAACTCGGCCTGCATGGCGCGCTCTTCCTTGCGGCCGCGGGTGTGGATGCGGCGCATGAGCACGTCGAGGTCGTGGCACTGCAGGTAGATGACCTTGCTGGGCTGCTGGATGTGGCGGTTCAAGCGCTCGAAGTACTCGAGGTAGAGCTGCAGCTCGCTGTCGGTCATGTGACCCAGGCCGTGCAGGTACTTGGCGAAGATCTCGGGGTCTTCGAGGAGGGTGCGGTCCTGGATGCAGCTCTTGGGGAGGCCCTCGATGATCTCGTGGTGCGCCACGCGCTTGATGAGGAACTCGAGCTGCAGGGTGAACGACCAGCGCCGCATGTCGCCGTAATAAGGGGCCAAAAAGCGATTATCGATGACCGGCTCGTCGAACAGCTCGAAGCCAAGGCGCTGGCTCAGGAGCTTTGCGACAGTGGTCTTCCCCGAGCCAATGTTTCCGGCAAGTGCGACGAAGGTGCGGTCGTTCATGAGACGGACCCTACCGGGAGGGGCTGACGATTTTGCGCGCCGGTGGCATATGGCAGCCGCGATGCGCGCTCCAGGTCTGTCCAACGCCGCGAAAAACCTCACAATCGCCGACAAGCGCTTGAAGGTCCTTTCGCAGGGTACGGCCGACACGCTCGTGGTCCACGAGATCTATGCGAGCGTCCAAGGCGAATCGACCTACGCCGGCTTGCCGTGCACCTTCGTGCGCACCAGCGCCTGCAACCTGCGCTGCCGCTACTGCGACACCAAGCACGCCTTCGTCGAGGGCGGCGCCATGAGCCTCGACGACGTCATGAGGCGCATCGACGCCATCGGCATCGGGCTGGTCGAGCTGACCGGTGGCGAGCCACTATTGCAGCAGGCGAGCTTCACGCTGATGACCCGGCTCTGCGACGCCGGCTACACCGTGCTGCTCGAGACCAGCGGCTCCGTCGACATCCGCGACGTCGACCCGCGGGTGCGGCGCATCGTCGACTTCAAGTCGCCCTACAGCGGCGAGGAGGCGCACAACCTCTACGATCTCATCGACGCCCTGCGCCCGCACGACGAGGTGAAGCTCGTGCTCGCTGACCGCGCCGATTACGAATGGGCCCGGGCGCTCATCCGCGATCGCGGAATCGACCGGCACTGCGCGGTGCTCGTGGGCTGCGTGTTCGGCAAGCTCGACCCCAAGGACCTGGTTGCCTGGATCCTCGAGGACAAGCTGCCGGTTCGCATGCAAATCCAGATGCACAAGGTCATCTGGGCCCCCGACGAGCGGGGCGTTTGACACCTACGGGTCGCAGATGCGCAGGCAGACGCCGTTGGTCGAGTCACCCGTGGTGACGCAGCCGAAGCCGCTCGGGCGGGTGACGTTGGTCATGGTCCCCTTATCGCTCTAACTTGGACTAATTCCGTTCGCCGTACATTATTCGCGGGTTCGTAAACATAGTAGCGTTCTGAGCCAAGCACAACGAGTCAAGTTGTAAGTTATTTGTTTCAGACGTCTGACTGCCGATTGTCGACGCCATTATGCAACCAACACTCGTGCCGTTGTACTGAACAGGCGCAACCGAAAGTCGAAGCGAAATGGTCGTCCCAGGACCGAAATTCGCTCGTGATCCGTTGCCAGCACCGTACACGTTGAACTCCGCAGCTGTCCATTGACCGCCTGAGAACAGATTTAGATATGTATCGGGGTTATTTGCAGCATAAGCGGTGCCGCCGATTGTGATTACAGCCGCTCCAGAATATAGCCCGCCGCCGAAATGGAGCCCTTTGCCGGAGAGCTGCATGCCGTTGAGTGTCGACACGCTAGGTTGTGCAGGTGCAAAGCTCACAACGCTACTCGCTGTCCAACAATGTGGTCCGCTGCTATTCGGATAGCGCACCCAGCCAAGAGGGCAACTATTGTTATAGTCCGTAAGCCAATACTCCATAAAAACGAGACCTTGGAGATTGGGGCCTCGGTTCTCGTAAACAAACTGCTGCCAACCACGGCAAGTGGATGGATTGGCTGCCGTGTTACATTTTGATGTTATGAATCGATTTGAATTCACCTGAAGCGAATAGTTTCCTTGTTGCAAAGTGATACTATCGATCACGCTGGTTGCATTGCTGGACGCAATTTGGCCGTCCGCACGATAGATCGTGCTACCGTTGACTAGGATTGCTCGATTGAAACCACCGCCAACGACATGCGGCATTGTGGGTCGTACATCAGCGCATGGTACTGAACGCCACTCGATGGCTGGAGCCGACGCCTCGTAGCATCCCAGTCCAGGAAGTGGCATATCCTCCACTGCTTCCTGCCATGCTCGCAGTTCAGAATCATCGAATGTCGGTATGTCGCTGTTTTGAGAGCTGCCGAGCGTGGCTGCAATAACACAGGTAATTGTTAATATTTGCATGGTTCCACCGTTCCCGCTCGCCGCGTAAGTTAGTAGGGTTGCAGTTTATTGATATTCATAATGAAAATGTACACGATTTAGTCTTTTTCATGGATTAGGCAAGAGATCAAGGAGTATCGGTTGCTGTCCCGGG
>JBDHVB010000189.1:0-10811 GCA_039809465.1 Myxococcota bacterium | reverse complement strand
CACTACGCAATGTTCTGCTCCACCTGTTGCGACAGACGAAACCCCCAAAGGTTTCGTCGTCTGTCGCACGCATCCACCCCACCCACCCATCCGCTAAAACGACACCGCATCAATGCGGCACCACCCCCGCCCAGGCACTTCCATTCAGCACTGAACAAATTGTCAGTCCCCCCTGGTAGTCTCGATTCAACAATGAGGGGAGGCCCGCGCATGACAACTCAGGCGCAAATGGAAACGTGTGTTCTCGAAATTCTTTGTGCTCCACGGCGTGTGACAGACGACGCCCCCAGTTGAGCGTAAAGAAGACCGTTGAATGTGAGGATGGCACCCGCGGTGGCGCTCCAAGGCGCCGCATCGATGCGGTGCGCGACGCGCATCAGGGCATCAGGGCGGAGGTGGACTTGGGAGAGGAGTCGCCAGTGCGTGGGGCAAGTCGGCGTAGCAAAGGAGGCTGGCTCGGGCTGCGAGTGCGGTAGACGACGAAACCTTTGGGGGTTTCGTCTACCGCGGACCGTAACAACAGGGGGATTTGTCCGCTATAGCATAAATGCTTTCGCGGGGGCGGGGGTGTGCTCGATTTTACGTCGTTGCAGATGGCGGCTTACTTGAGCGGTATAGCTCGTTAGAGCCAATGCCGTTTGCTCGAGCGTTCGTTGCGGCCCCGAGCGGCAGGCAAGGCCGCCCCGTCCGCCTTAGCGAACGGGACGGCGGCCTGTGGATGCGGCGTGCGACTCTTGCGATTGCGATTTTGTGGATGGCAGCGGCGCTTCGGGTCTTGGCCCGCGCTCGGCTCTTTCCGCGCAGCAATCGCGACTCCGTTATCGAAGTCCAGCGAAAGCTGTTGCGAAAAACCTTCGCCGCCCCCGCGAACGACAGCGCGTCGACGCGGGAGCTGCTGCCTAGCCGCGCAGGCGCTGCATGCCGGTGCGGGCGATCTCCTCGCCACGGATCTTGGCGCCGACCGTCGAGCCACCGACGTGCTTGGCCGCCTCCGTCGCGACGACCTTCCAGGCGTTCTGCGACTCCTCGCGAGTGACGAGACCCATCGTGGCCGCGTCATCGAGGGCGATCTGGAAGGCGCGCAGCTCACCCAGGGACATGGCACCGGCCCGCAAGACCGAGTCGAGGAGGGCCGTGCGTTGCCCGAGGCTCACCTTGCCGTGGCCATTCAGGGCACGCACGAACTGCTTCGCGATCTCCGGGTCCTGGAAATCGAAGCTGCGGTTGCGCTCCTTCTCCGCCTCGTTGGTGGCTGGACGCGGTGCGGTCGGGCGCTGCGTATTGTCGATGGCGCGGGCAGCGACGCTCACGCCCATTTGCGACGGCGCGACCGAGACCGGCGTGACCAGACGCGAGCGCGCCTCGCGTTGAGCGGCTTCCGCAGTCGGCCCGCTGCTGGACTCGACGATGGTCGTGCGCGGTGTTGCTCCGAGTGTGCGGCGCACCACGTCGCTCTCACGGGCGGCGGCAAGCGCGGTGCTGCGCGGCACCGAGGCGGCGGGGTCGAGAACGCCGGCGCTGTTCTTGATGCCCGAATCGATGGCCTGGTTGATGCTCCGGCGGCCCTCGGCGGAGAGCGTGCCGCGGCGCTGAGCCTCGCCCGCTTCGGCGGACAAGCGGCCAAGCTCCGACAACGCGATGTCACCGGTGCGCAAGGTGGCGCGCAGGGTAGGCTCGAAGCGTGCTGGGTCGAGGAGCACATCGCGTGGCTTCTCGGCGACGGCGCGCAAGCTCATGTTGCGCGCCGACTCCTGCTGCGCATGCGAGTCGATGAAGTCGTTCCAGACCGGGGTCGGCGGCGCGATGTTGAGCTGGCCCTCCCCCACCATCTCGCCGAGGCGCGCGTCGATGGCCTGACGCATGGCTACGGCCCCGATGGGGTCGAGCGTACCGCGGCCCTCGAGCTCATCGACGTGGCGGCGCGCTTCCACGAGCTCCTCGGGCGAGCCCGAGAAGGTGCGCAGGTTGGCGATGGTCGTCTGCATCTGCCGGCCGAGGCGCGCCGAGCTCTGGGCGGTGGCTCTGCCGTCGACGGCTTCGTCGATGAGCGTGTTGAGGTTTTGACGCGCGTTCTTGGCGTTGAAGTACTCGTCGAAGCGCTGCAGGGCCTCGTTGGTGAGGGTGCGCCGCACCTCTGCCGCGATCGCGAAGGCCTTCTCGGGCGGGAGCTTCCCCGACTTCACGTCCGCCATGACCTGGCGCTCGAGCTGCTTCAGGTCGTTGTAGCGCGTGCCCTCGTCTTCGACGCCGATGCCCGACTGCAGCATCGTGATCACGCGGTTGATGTTGTCGTTGAGCTCCGGCGAGGCATAGCGCGGAGCGGGAGAATTGGAGCTCGTGGTGGTCGTGGCCATGGTGGAACCCTTCGCACATCGAAATACACGCCCTTAGGCGTACGAGGTTACCGACCTACGCAGAGGACCACATACACCCACATCCAAATGCGCAACCCGTAAGCGAGGGGGGCGATAAAAGCGGTCGCATGCGTAAAGTCTCGTCGCCTCATCACCTTTCGGCCCGTCCGGCGGCAACCGCCCCCCAGGCCCCCGCCACCCAACCCGCGGGGCCCGTGCAGCAGTCGGGCAAGGCGGCGGACGTGGCGGCGGCGCCCTCCGCGGTGCGCAAGCTCCTCTCGGCCCCCATGCCGTCCGACGTCTCGGTCCCCGATGGCGCCGAGGCGATGACCCCGCGCGACATCGAGCGCGTCCTGCCGCGCGTCATCGAGATGGACACGACCAAAGCCCCGCTCCCCAAGAAGCTGCCGATCAGCCGCAAGCAGCTCGAAGCCGAGCTCCCCTTCCTGCTCAGCAAGGAGGCCCGTCCGCACGCGAGCTTTGCCCGCGAAAACGGACGCGACTATCTCTGCATCGTCGGTAAGCTCGGGCAAGGCGTGACCCGCATCGAGCTCGCCGGCAAGGACACGGGTCCAGGTCGTGGCGCCCCTGTCCTGCGCATCGCCGAGATCGCCCGCACCGCGCCAGCGCACAAGCCGCTCTTGGGCTTGCGCGTCGCCATCGACCCCGGCCACTTCGGCGACGTCGAGGATCTGCGCGAGGGCAAGTTCGTCACCTTGGGCACGCCGCCCAAGGATCCGCAGACCGTTCCAGCGGACGGCCTCACCGAGGGCGACCTCAACGCTATCTCGGCGCGGAACCTGGCGCGCCGCCTCACCGAGAAGGGCGCCGAGGTCGTCATCACCCGTCAGGGCCGTGTCGCCCGCACCGAGACCCGCGCCTACGTGAACGCGATGCTCGACGCCGACCCGGAGCTCGCCAAGCGCGCCGGCAATCGCGGCGCCTTCCTCACCGCTCTCGACCTCGAGCGCCGTGCCGAGCGCATGGCGTCGATCCAGCCCGACGTCATCATCACCATGCACTTCGATGCGGAAGTGAATCAGGTGATCCCGGATGCCCGCGACGAGGTGAAGATCTACGTCCCGGGTTGCTTCTCGCGCGAGTCGCTCGAGTCGAAGCTCGGCAAGTCACGCTTCGTGCAGCAGTGCGCGAGCAGCAGCTGGAACGCCTCCACCGAGCTCGCCGCCACCCTGGTGCGCAGCATCTGCTCCACGACCGGCGCCATCCCGCAGCTGCCGGGCCACACCGGCGCGGTCGACCCCAAGTTCTTGAATCCGGTCGGCGACGACAAGCCCGGCGTCTTCGCGCGCAGCCTACGCCTGCCGCACGCAGTGGCGGGTGAGCCGCTCAGCGTCTACCTCGAAGGCGCGACCTACAATCACGCCAGGATCTTCCCCGAGATGCTCCGCGATCGCGGAACGACCTACGGCAACCCCGGTGGCTACCTCGACCGCTACGCGCAATCGCTGGCGGAGGGCCTCGAAGCCTACGTGAAGAGCAAGCGGTAATTACTTCGTCTTTGCCTTCTCTTTCGGCGCTGCCTTGGCCTCGGTCTTCGCGGGCTTGTCTTTTTCCTTCTCTTTCGGCTTTTCGGCGGCCGGGGGCTTCGGGGACTTCTTCACGGGGCGTGGGCGGCCGACGATGGACATGATCTCACCGAGATCGGCTGGGGTCACGTCACTCGCGGTGCTCGCTACGTCGGTATCGACGACCGTGTAGCCCATCTTTCGCAAGAACAGGATGCCCTTCCAGACCTCTTCCGGCGAGGACTTCGCGTTGAGCTCGGGCTTCACGTAGCGACGCACGAGCTCACCCCAGACATGTGCAGCGGAGGGCTGAGGCGGGGTGGCGCGGCGCGAGTTGTACAAACCGTGAAATGGCATGCCCAACATCATATTGCATTGCGCCGGGTGAAGGCAGCACCTTTTCCGCCCCAAAGAGAGCGGGTGCTGGCGCCCACCGGCGGCGTGGCCGTTTGGGCCTGTTGGCTCGAGGCGTGATGCCGCTCGGGCTTACGGACTGAAGGCGTAACCCAGCTGCACCATGAACCAGCGGCCTTCCTGCGCGTACGGGAAGCGGGTCGTGCCGCCCTGGCCGTACGTGTGGTTCAGCACGTTGTGCATGTTCGCCGCGATGCTCAGGCCCTTGACGCCGAGGTCGCCACTGCGGACACC
Organism: Myxococcota bacterium; assembly: GCA_039809465.1. Classification (GTDB taxonomy): domain Bacteria; phylum Myxococcota; class XYA12-FULL-58-9; order XYA12-FULL-58-9; family JALHOP01; genus JALHOP01. The sequence goes on along the minus strand of JBDHVB010000189.1, from coordinate 6,283 downwards.
GAGGTCGAGCAGGACGCGCGCCTTGTTCTTGTTGAGCAGGTTCGCGTCGGCGTCCGGCTTGTTGATCGAGGTGCCCTGGATGGGCGCTTGCTGATCACCGATATAGCGGACGATGACGTCGACCCAGGTGGTCGGCGCCATGTCGAAGAGCGGGCGGCCGCTCGCGACCAACGCACCGTAGAAGGTCGGCACGTGCCAGACACGATGCGACGTCGTCTGGCGCGGATCGATGGCCGCGCTGTTGTCGTCGAAGGCGGTGTAGTTGTTCACGTCGAGGACGTAGAAGAACGTACCGTTGGCGCGGATGCGCAGGTCTTCGGTGTTGAACGAGATCTCTTCTTCGACCGTCGCGGTCTTCAAGTCGCCGGCGTTATTGTAGAACACCGCGTTCGGATCGTTCGCGGAGGCCGAGGGGTCGCGATAGACGGCGTCGCGGAGCACGTTGTACGAGAAGTTCGTCGTCGAGATGACGAGACCTTCGAGCAAGCGTACCGTCGGTGTCACTTGAGCCGAGCGCATCTTCTCCGGCTGCAAGCCAACCGAACCACGGTAACTCGGTAGACTGTTATAGCGGTACCAGTACGGCGCGTCGACGAACGACTCCGCGTACGAGAGCTTCAAGTCGAACTCGTCGGCCGGGTTGAAGATGAGCGCCGCGCGCGGCGAGAAGTCGGTGATGTCGTCGACCTCGGCGAGCGGGTTCGGCGGCCCCAACGGACCACGGCGGACCTTGTAGTCGAAGCGGCCACCGAGGTTGAGGAGCAGCATGCCGCCCAAGTGCTGTTTGATCTGCGCGAAGCCCGAGTACGTACCCTCGCTGCCCGAGCGCAGCAGCTCGTTGCCACGGGTATCGGCGACGGTCTGGATCTGACCGTCGAGGCCGCTCAGCATCATCGAGTCGACGACTTGGAACACGTCAGCGGCGACGCCAACGAAGGCGCTGCCACGGCCGACGACCGGGATGATGTAGTCGTACTTCACCTGCAGAAAGCCGTTGATGCCGCGCTCGTTCCAGCCAAGCACGGTGCGGCCGTTCTGCGACGAGTTGACGCCGCTCACGCGGAGAGTCGCGGCGTCGAAGCCGAGCTGTCCCGTGACCGACCAGTTGTCGTTGAAGACATGGTTGTAGTCGAGCGCCGTGTGCGTGTTGGTGTTGTACAGGCCGTTCTTGACGCCTTCCATGCTACGCAGGAGCGTATAGTCGTAGATCTCACTCAGGCGGCCGATGTCCGAGTAGGGGCTGCGCATGCCTTCGCGGTTGAGCTGCGCGTAGAGCGCCCAGTCGTGGATGCGATAGCGCATGCCGACGTCGTAGTTCTCAGGCTGACGCGCGCCGCTGATGTAGATCTCGCCGCCACGTGGAGGCAGGGGGCTCCCCACCGCGACGATGTCGTCGTTGACGTCGACCATGCGCTTCTCGCCCTTGGCGCGGTAGACCGTCGCCCACAACGACAGGTCGTGCTCGGGCGCGAACTCCTTGCCGTAGGCCATGTCGAGGCGCATCTGACCGAAGTTACCGGCGCCGATGACGGTGCGGGCGCCGTCGATGTCTTTCCCCTGCTTGGTGACGATGTTGACGACGGCGGTGAGCGCGACGTTACCGTAGATGGACGAGCCCGGACCGCGAAGGACCTCGATGCGGGCCACCTTCTCGGGGCTGATGCTGATGCCGTAGTCGGGAGCGGCGGTGAGGTAGGCGCGCTGATTCAAGCGGTGGCCGTCGACCATGATGAGGATCTTCTGCTGCGCTGAAGCGTACACACCGCGCATGGCGATGTTCGCTTCATTGGCGTCCGCCACGACGGTCATGCCGGGAACGTAAGCGGTCAACACGTCCATCAAGTTGCGCGACGCCGAAGCGCGGATCATCTCGGAGGTGATGATGGTGATAGGCACGGGCGCTTCACGCAGCGGCTCGACACCACGCGACGCGGTGACAACCTTCGGGTTCAAGAGCTCTTCCATCGAGAACTCTTCGATGCTGCCGCCGCCAGCGTCCTCGATGTTCACGCGAGGCGTATCGGCGCCCTCGAGTGCTGGCATCGGCACGTCCTCGTCGGGAGAGGTCTGGGCGTTGGCGGGGATGGCTGCGAAAACGGACAAGACGCTAAAGAGAACAGCGGGTCGCACTTGCTCAATGAGCACGACTCACCTCCTAGGGGACGTTATCTGATAGCTGCAAAGCGCCCCTACCTCCAAAAAACTTGTAGGGTTTTTTTGGTTGACGCGGCGCGTCCCCAAACGCGATTTCCCCGACCGGGATCGTTTGCACCGACATGCACATACAACGACGAGTGACCGGCGGCATGCGCCGTAGCGTGAACCTTGGCTGCCGCATCGGCCGCTTGGCCGTATTGCTGCTGATCGCCGGGTGCGCCGCGAGCGTGCCAAGCAGCGCCGCGCGGGTCTCGGGCAGGACTTTCGATGGCGAGCTCATCCCAGTTATCGCTAAAGCGGACAAACCCACGGTCATCGTCTTCTGGGCGACCTGGTGCGACGTCTGCCGCGACGAGCTCCCGAAGTTGCTGGCGTTCGCGAGCCAGCGTGGGCAAGCCGCGACCGTGGTCGGCATCAACGTCGACACCGACGTCTCCGGCGCCCGACGCTTCGTCGAGGACGCAGAGTTCCCCTACCGCAACGTCAGCGATCCTGCGCTCGTCATCGCGGACACCTTCGGGGTCACCGCGATGCCGACAGTCATCCTCTTCGACGAGGAGGGCAATGAAGTCGTGCGCGACCACGCGCTCGAGCCCATCGTGGCGAGGCTGGACCGCCTCTGAGCGCCCTCCCCTGCCCGCGTCGCCGAACGCCGCACGCGTCACACCACCTCAAGCCACCCCGCGGCCCATCAAGCGAACCGCCACGGTCGCGAGGACCGACTTGACGAGCGTGCCAGCGATGAACGGCGTCGCTCCCACTGTGAGCGCCTGCACGAAGCCAACCTGCGGGGCGAGCCATGCCACGCCGGCCGAGACGATGATGTTGTGCGCCGCCAGCATGATGGCGAACGAGCCGACGAGCCCCATACGCGACGCCGCGACACCATGGAACGTGCCGACGAACCAGGCGGCCAGCGGGAAAGCGAACAGGTAGCCAGCGGTCGGGCCGAGGATGACGAGCGGACCAGCGGTGCCATTGGCGAAGACCGGCAACCCCAGGAGCCCCTCGGCCAAATACGTGAGCGCCATCGCGGCCGCGAGCCGAGGGCCCGAGATGGCCGCGAGCACTACCAACGCCAGCGTTTGCAGCGTCGTCGGCACCACCATGAGCGGCGTCGCGATGCGCGCGGAGGCCGCCAGCACGAGGCTTCCCGCTAAGACGTAAAGAACCGGAAAGACCCGCGCACGGGCAACGGACAAGGTCAGGACGTTCGGGCTCACGCTTCTCTTCGCTCCTCGTGCGTGCGCCCCAAATAGAAGACCACCATCAACCACGCAACCGCCAAAGCGATGTTGGCCATGATGAAGCCGCGCGTCTCGAACGCGAGCTTCGAGCCCAGCCAAACCACGCCCGCCGCGAGCACGTCGCCCATGCGCACCATGACGGTATCGGTGATCTGCTTGGCTTTGTACTTGGCTTCTCGTGGGACAACCAGCCACAGGGCGTTCCGCGCCGTGTTCTGGAGAGAGTAATCCAAGCTATTCTCGCTGATCTTCACCACCAGCACGAGCAGCAGCACGGGCGCGAGCGCAAGGCCGCTATAACCAACAAGCGACACCAGCGGCATGACGAACAACGCCTTGCGCACACCGACGTATTTGATGACGCGCGACACGGCGAACAGCTGCAAGAGCGAGCCGATGACGTTGACCCAAAGGAAATAGGTCGACTTGACGCTCTCGATGTACTCACTCACCTCGAGGCCAGACTGCGCGGCCTTGGCTTCGGCGGTCGCGAGCAACGTGCGGTCGAAGATGTACTCGCCGTTGGTGTTGACGCAGTTGATGATGAGCGCCAGGAGGCCGATGAGCAGCAAGTAGTTGTCGGCGAAGAGCAGCTTCCAGCCGTTGGTGCCGCTCAATGGCGCGTCGTGATGCTCCTCCTCGTCTTCCTTGCCGAAGTCGCGCTCGCGCCGGTGGACGACGAAGGTGACGCCGAGCGCGGCGAGCAGCAGCCCCGCGGCGAGGAGCATGAGCACGAACGGTCCGAGCTGAATCATGAGCTTCGGCAAGAACGCGCCGAGCACCGAGCCGACCGACGCGCCGATGCCGATGATCGGGAAGAGTCGCTTGCCTTGGTTGTCGTCGTAGATGTCGGCGGCGAAGGCCCAGAACTGCGTGAGGATGGTGAGGCTGTAGACGCCCACCCAGAGATAGAACGGTATGCCGAGCGGGACGCCCGCCTCCCCCAGCACGAAGAACAACACCAGGTTGCCCACGAAGAAGAGCGAGACGATGGCGATGAGCTTCATGCGCCCGACGTGATGCGCGAGCCAGCCGTAGGCCCACGCGACCACCACGAGGATCATGGCCTGCCCGGCCGACGCATACGCCTTCACCTCGGCGCCGCCCCCTTCGAGGATGAGCGGCTCGCGCGCGACCTTCAGCAAGTAGTAGGCGGTGAGCAGCAAGAAGACGTCGAGCGACAACAGCAAGACCGTCGCCGCTTCACCGGCGCGAACGTCCGCGAAAGCACGCAGGACGAACTCGACCGGGTGCTTCTTGAAGCTCGCCCTATCCGGATCGCGGCGCTTCGACTTCGGCTTGCTCACCGGTCAACCATCCTATCGTGACGCTCATGGAGGACAGGCCTCCGTACTGGTAATCCACGCGGCGATGATGTCCGTCGCGGCGGTGTGCTCGAGGCTGCGGGCGAGCGGCGGCATGCGCACCGCGGGGTCGAGGCTGTGCATGCGCGCGAAGATCACCGAGCGCGCCGGCGAGCCAGGCGCGAACAAGCGTGGGTCGTCGGTGATGCCAACGTCGCCGATGCCGGGCACGGCGTTACAGATGTTCATCTCCGCGAAGCTCATCTGATAGCGGAAGTCGGGCTCGGTGAACGTCGTGCCGCCCTCGCGGTGACAGCCGGCGCAGTTGGCGTGCAAGTACGCGCGCGCCTTGTCGGCGGCCGACGCGGTCTCGCTCGTGAGCGGCGGCAATGACGGCGGCGGCTCGACCGTGTACGCGGAAGCGTTCACCATGCCGATGTGCTCGAGGGTCCGCAGCTGGTTGGCGCTGCGCCCCGTGCTGTCGTACGTGAACGGATGATTGAGCTGCGCGACCTCTGGTCCGAGCGTGTCGCCCGCCGCCTTCGTGTGACAGCGCGAGCACTGGGCGCGGCTCGGGAAGAGCCACGTTTGCGCGCCATAAACGACCTCTTCGCCGCTCGCGGCAACGAGCGTCGCGTCGGTCTCTTCGGCGTTCCATTTGTACGAGTAACCGGCCCACCTGCCGTCGAGCTCTTGATGCACGAAGAAGCGTGTCTCGATGCGCTTGCCCTCGAGGCTGAACTCCTTGACGAGCACGCTGCCGCGCGGGAACTCGAAATCGCCGTCCGCTTTGACGGTCACCACCGAGTTGTCGGGCACGACCATCCAGCGGCGCTTCGCGGCTCCGTCGGACCAGAGCTCGGACGAGGGCTCGAACGGCACCAAATCGGAGGCTGGCTTCGTCGGATCGGCCGCGTCGAAGCAACCAGTCTGCGATAGCAGCTGTGGAGGACCACCGGGCGCGCCTGGGTCGGCGGTGGCCGCCTCGAGGGCGAGGATCTTCCCGCTCGCGAACCCCGCCGTGGGATAGAGGATCGTGGCGAACAGCTCGCCATTCTGGTCGACCGCGAAAGAAGACACTGGCGCCTCGCTCGCGATGAGCTCCTTGGCAGGCATCGGGGTGGACGGGATGGTGTCGACGTTCCTCACCGCCCAGATGCGCTCGCCGGAAGAGTCGCCGAAGATGTACGACCCGGTGAGCGCGGGCACGCCGGTGCCCCGGTAGACGAGACCACCAGTGACCGCGTTGCCCTGCTGATCACCAGCGCCATGGCCGTAGTCGAGCAGGGGCGGAATGACGCCGGTGATGGCGTCACATTGCTCCTGCGTCCAATCGTTCTTCACGGCGCAGTGCGAGCCTTCGAAGTAGCCCCAACCGTAGTTGCCACCGTTGACGATGCCGCGATTGACCTCTTCCCAATCCTCGTAGCCGACGTCGCCGAGCCAGATCTCCCCGGTCAGGCTGTCGAAGTGCCACTGCCACGGGTTGCGAACGCAGGCCCCGTAGACCGCGGGCAGCCCGCCTCCCGACACGAAGGGATTGTCGGCCGGATACGTGGCAGCGACCCGCGCCCG
>JBDHVB010000188.1:0-10851 GCA_039809465.1 Myxococcota bacterium | reverse complement strand
CTACCGCCAATCGAAGGCGCGGCTTCTACGTGAGCGCCTCCGGTTCGTCAATCGCCGTCGCGCGGTGCCCGGCGGGCGCCATGACGCGGGCGGTCGAAATACGTGCTTTTTCAGGTGAATAACCCGAGAAAGTGAGACGTTGATATGTTTGTTACAGGACGATCCATCCTGTGTGACGATAATGTGACGAAATTCGTTGCGCATTGTCACAGATGCGCTATCTTTAAGTAGTCGCTTGGGTTTTCTGGGCGGTCGGTAGGCGATCGTTTCGTGGTTCGAGTTGGCTTTGCGATCAGGAGGTTAGAGCTATGCAGCAATGCTCGTCGCAATCTGAACAGGCACCGCGTTCGACTTTTCAACGCGTGCTCGATGTCGCCACGTTTGGCCTGAAGGTCGTCTTCTGCGGCCCAGGTGCGTGCACGATTCTGCCAAAGCGCTAAGCGCTCGGCTCTCGACGCGTGTGAGTCCTCTCCACGAAATGGCGCGGAAGATCCCGCGCCATTATTTTATCCGCGCAGTCCGCTAAAGCGAACATTGCCGATTGCCGATTGCCGATTGCCGATTGCCGATTGCCGATTGCCGATTGCCCGATAACCGTTGCCTGATGTCAGGCTTCTCCCGTAAGCAACGCGGCTTATGGGGGAGCTCGTGAGCAAGTCCACAATCGCTGCTGTCCTGTGTCTTGGTCTAGTCGCGTGTGGTGTCGATGGCGACGCCGCGCTTGGCCGTGAAGGGTCCGCTAAAGCGTCTCTGCGGCCGGTCGAGGAAGAGCCGGGTGAGGGTTCGCCGTGGGAGCCGCCACCTGAAGAGCCCCCGCCAGTCGAGTCGGAGGCCGATTTTGAGCCGGATCCCTATCTCGAGGGCGATGATCCATACCCGGATGATCCGGATCTGTTCGAGGCCGATCCCGACGTATCGTTCGACGAGTCCGAGTACCCGCGCCTCGTCAATGGGGCCGAGTGCAATCAGCCTACGACAGTGTATCTCGGCCGCAACTATGGACCGAATTGTAGCGGTGTCCTGCTCGCGGCTGATCTCGTGCTCACGGCAGCGCACTGTGTGACCAGCGACACGAGCGGGCGCGCATTCCGAGCGAACACCATCATGGTCGGCCGCGGGGCCAACGCATGCAGTCTGCCTGAAGCGCATGCCAGCGCTCTGCGCGTGCATCGTCTCTATCGCCCTAAAAAGCTCGCCCGCGAATGGAACCCGTACGACGTCGCGCTGGTCAAGCTCGCAACCCCACTCACCAACGTGACGGTTGCGACGGTCGGCTCGCGCGCCAAGCGAGGCACACGCATCGCGCTAAACGGCTATGGTGATGCCGGTCCGGCTGGTCCCTATGGAACGCAGCGCTGCGTGGAGTCGCGCAGCGTCGGGACGAGGTACGGCCTCACGCAGCTCGCGTGGGGGTCTGGCGTGTGCGGGGGAGATAGTGGAGGGCCAGCATTCGAGGCCGGCACCACGCAGCTCGTTGGCATCATGCAGTCGTCTGATGATCCTCATGGACCGTGCACCGGCCATGCCTATCTCAACATGATTCCGCGCCAGTGGCTCGCGGCGGCAATCGCGAGCCTCAACAATCGGGCAGTCACGTGCGTGTCAGGCGCCCTAAAGTACTGCCGCCCTGAGAACGGCGCATGCGTTCAGTTCGGCGCAAATGGTCATCCGGTCGGTGAATGTCGGGTCGGCAAGCACCGCTGTGTCGATGGCCAGTGGTCAGAGTGCGTCGAGCACCGAGAGCCTACCGCCGAGGTTTGCGGTGATAACCTCGACAACGACTGCGACGGCTCGACGGACGAAGGCTGCTGTGGCAACGGCACGTGCGACCAAGGGGAAACGTCCGTGAGCTGTCCTCTCGATTGCCGCGCACCTGATGGTGGCGGTGGGGGGAGCGGTGGATCGGTTTGCATCTGTGGTTGGGACTGCCCGCCCGGAACACCGGGGTGCGGCTACTGTGGTGACGGCAACTGCGATGTGCTCAGCGAGAATTCGAGCTCATGCCCGAATGATTGCTCGCTGTGCGGCGACGGCTACTGCAACCCGTGGAACGAAGACACCTGGAGCTGTCCGTCGGACTGCGACAGCGGCGGTGGTGGCAGCTGCATCTGTGGTTGGGACTGCCCGCCCGGAACACCCGGCTGCGGCTACTGCGGTGATGGCAACTGCGATGTGGTCACCGAGGACTGCTCGAGCTGCTCGAACGATTGCGGGGGCTGCGGTGGGGGCGACGGCGGTGTTGATCCCGGCTACGGCGGCTGCCGTTACGACGACTACTGGTGGTGGTACGATTGGTACGGACCCGAGATCGCGGCCGCTCAGTGCGGCATGCTCGCCTACTGACCGGACACCGTTCAGGCGGCGCGCACCTCTTCGATGCGCTTGATGCCGCCCTTGTCGACGATGACGCGGATGCGCGTGAGCTGTGCCGCGCGTCCCGTCTGCTCGTCGCGCAGCGCGAAGATCAAGTTGACGTGGTAGACCTTGGGGCACTCGACGAGCTTCACGCTGTCGCTCGCCGGATCGTAGGCGTGGACGGTTTGGATGGGGTCGTCGGTGCGCACGAGCAGGCTCGAGACGTTGAAGCGGATGATGTCGTTGATGTCGTGCAGGCGGCCGTGCAGGTCGTGGATGAGCTTGGCCTCGAGCTCGATGGCCTTGTCGTACTTCAAGACGACCTCGGGTGAGCTCTTCGGCAGCAAGTTGTCCACTCTGTTTTCGCGGATGGCGCCGATCTCCGGCGGGACGTCCTTCACGAAGGCGAACGATTCGCGGCAGCGGCCGATGCGTTGCTCGGTGCTCGGGTCGACGATGTCGACCATGTAGTCGCGGACCCAGCGGGTGACGCGCGAGCCGAAGTAGCGCTTGGCCCACTCCTTGATGCGGTCGCGCAGCGCGTACGCGAGCACCGTGGCGCTGAAGAACGTCAAGCTGTTCACGGCGAGCGTGCGCTCGTTCAAGGCGGTCAAGATGAGCGACGCGCTCATGCCGACACCGGCGCCGAGCGACGCGGCGATGTCGGCCCAGGCGCGGCCCTCCTCGCGGCGGCGGATGTTCAAGAACAAGCACGACATGGCGAACTTCTTGAGGATGCCGGCGCGGTGCACGAAGTGCTCGCGGTCGAGCGGCGTGTCGCTGTTCAAGCTCGGGTAGCCCACCTGGGTGCGGCGCTTTTGCTCCGCCACCAAGATGTCGCGCACGTGCGCGCGCATACCCGCGAGGCGGTCGTCCTTGCGCTGGTCCATCTCCTCGATGAACTGCGTCATGTAGTGCTCGACCGAGAGGCTCACGTACTCGTCGACGTTGGTGAAGTCGCGGCGCAGCGAGTCGGGCACGACGCTGTCTTGGAGGTGCACGCCGAAGTCGCGGAGCTGACTGATGACCGGCGTGAGCTCTTGCAGCAGCACGTCCATGCCGACTTCGATGCGCGTGATCTGATCGTCGTTGGGGAAGGGCGCGACCTCGGCGTCGACGGGCACCGCGACCAAGCCATGGCGCTCGTTCACCGCGCGCGCCGCCTTGTCGACGCGCGCCATGGCCACGACGTTCTCGCGGGCGGCGGCCATCTGCGACACCAGCACCTTGGTGCGGTCACGCAAGCTCGAGCGGATCGAGCAAGCGAGCAGGCGCAGCTCGTAGCTGATGCGCGTCGCGTGCTTCTCGTCGTGCCCGTTCTCCTGGAGCTTCTCGAGGCTCGCCTTCATGCGATGCAGCGGCGAGCTCTTGTTGGTGGGCGAGGCCAAGGCCGCCAAGGCGATCAGCGGTGTGCGAAAGCGGATGTAGGCCTGGCTCGCGCGGTAGAACTGGGCGCGGCCATAGGTGAGGTCGTTGACGCCGAGCGACTGGGGCATGAAGAAGAAGCACTCGACGCGGTAGCGGTTGTGCTTGACGCTCGGATCGATGGCGTAATCGAGCTTGATCTCGATGTGATGCTTGTCGTGGAGCTCGATCCGCTTGTCGATCGCGTCACGCAATTGTCACAACCAGTCTCCCCTCGGGGATCATAGTCCAACATACGGAATACGCTACAATTCCAGCTCCTATTCACTCCTTTACGGGTGTTTGATGCCGTGTTTTTCGTCACAGAGACGTCATGAAAGTAGGCGGTTGTGGGCGCTACGCTTTTGCCCTCAAAAGCGCTAAAGAGCATCCTTCAACCAGCCCGTCACCCAAAGGCATTCGCGCAGTGGAACGCCAGCGTCCCGATACCAGCAGCGACGAGATCGACCTCTACATCCGCACCTATTACTCGTTGCTTCGCAGCAGCGGTGAGGTCCGCGTGCGCTCCTTCGAGGAGGCGCACATCTACAGCAACTCGAGCCTCCACGAGGGCGCTCAGGACACGCGCCCCGACATCTCGGCTTTCGGTTACGCGGCCGGCCGCGTGCCCGAGGCGATGCCCGATGTCCGCCGCGTGCTGCTCGGCCAAGCCGAGGAGCAGTTCGTCTCCGCCGGCGCCAACATCCACGACTGGCAGCGCGTCACCGCCCGCGGCCGCCGCCGCCCGTACCGCTATGACGGACGCGGCACGCTCGCCGCTTTCATCGCCAGCGCCTCCGACATCGACGACTTGGTGCCCATCCTCACGGCCTACCAGATCGAGTGGAACAAGATTCACATGCTGCTCGCGCAGAGCAGCGTCGGTCAGGAGCTCGCGCGGGGCGACATCACCATCGGTGACGAGGGGCTCGAGGAGCGCCTCGCCGAGGCCCTCGATCTGCCCATCGAGCTCGTGGCCCGTCTCGAGCAAGCGCTCGGCAAGTCCGCCGCCCACGGCTTGAAGATGATGGCGAGCATGCGCTTGGACCTGCGCCTGCAACTCCTCGCCGGCTCGTTCAACCACTACCAGAAGGCAGCGCAACGCTGGTGGAGTGGCATCGAGCCGGTCTACTTGAAGACCAGCAAGGGTCCGCAAAAGCGGCCGGTCTATTTCGTATCCTCGAACACGCACTCGCTCGCGAACCTCCTGGGGGGCTACGCGCTCGAGCACCGCGAGCAACTCCTCGCGACCGCCAAGACGCATGACCCCGACGGCGTCTGGACCCAGCTCGAGAAGGCGGTCACCGAAGGCTCCGACGAAGCCGCGAACCTCCTCTACTTCGTGCTGCGCCATCACGTGCGTCTGTCGGCCGGCGCCATGGAGCACGTCCAGAAGTGGGACGAGGCGAACGGCATCTACACCGTGCCCGATCCAGGTCACATCGAGGTCGGCGCGCAGGTCATCGAGCTCGACAAGATCGTGCCCGAGCGCGTCGATCCGCGTTTGCGGATCGATGGCCTCGAGCGGCTGCGCAAGAGCAACGCCGTCATCATCAACATCGACTACCCGCTGGGCATGGCGGCTTATCAGCTGCTGTCACGCGTGGGGCAGGGGGTCGGCGAGATCCGCGGCCTTTACCTCATGGGCAAGGCGGCGACGCTCAACGCGCGCGTCGGTGACGTGATGATCTCGAAGGTCGTCCAAGACGAGCACTCGAAGAACACCTATATGGTGAGCAACTGCTTCAACTCGGGCGATGTCGCGCCTTATCTGCGCTACGGCACGGTCTTCGACAACCAGAAGGCCCTCACGGTGCGCAGCGCCTTCCTGCAGAACCGCGACTACATGGGTGTCTTCTATCGCGAAGGCTACACCGTCCTCGAGATGGAAGCGGGGCCGTACCTGTCGGGGATCTTCGAGCTCGTCGATCCGAATCGTCATCCGAACGACGAGCTGGTGAACCTGGGCGAGCGCACCACCTTCGATGTTGGGGTGCTTCACTACGCTTCGGACACGCCGTACAGCCGCCGCCAGAGCTTGCTCTCGAAGAGCATGGGATGGTTTGGGGTCGACTCGACGTATGCGTGCAGCATCGCGATCACGCGGCGGATTTTGAGTCAGGAGATTCAGCGGCTTTGAGGGGGCCTCGAGGGGGCGGCAGTCGGCTATCGGCTATCGGCAATCGGTCATCGGCAATCGGCTTTCGGCCCTCAGCCCCCCGCCATTCAATCCCCATCCCCATCGACGCGGAACGTCGCGACCTCCGCTTCGAGCAACGAAGCAATATCCGCCATCGTATTCGCCGCGCGCGTCACCTCTTGCGCCAACGCCGTCGCGCTCGTCGACACCGCTGTAATCTCCCCCATCGCCGACGACACCTGCTCCGAGCTCGAGAGCTGCTGCTGCGTAATCTCGAAGATCTGCCGCGCCGATCCCACCGCGCGCTCGACAAGCTCGAACATCTCCCTAGTAGCGCCAACCATGGTCTCCATCTCTGAGACCCCGTGCTTCGTCGCCTCGGAGCTATCGCGGCTCGCAGTGAGGGAAGCCCGCGTTGCCTCGCCAATGACCGCGATCGTCTCCTTCACCTCGCGCGTCGAGCTCATCACGCTCTCCGCAAGGCGGCGCATCTCCTGCGCCACCAGCGAGAAACCCTTGCCAACATCACCAGCGCGCGCCCCCTCGAGCGCCGCGTTCAAGGCGAGCAAGTCGAGGCGGTCGGAGATGCTCTCGATGATGTCGATGACCGAAATGATGGCGCGGCTATGCTCATAGAGCTCCTGAACCCGCGTGCTCACGAGATCATTGCGCTCGGAAATCTCCCGCATAGCGCTACGCGCGGCATCGACAGCCTCCTGCGCGCCCCGCAGCTGATCGGACATGCGCTGCCCAAGACCCGCGAGATCCTGTGACCTGCCCGCGATAGCGTGCGCCGTATTGGTGAGCGCCTCCATCGAGTGCGTGACCTCGTCGATGCTCGCGGTCTGCTCGGAGACCCCCGACTCCTGCGCCTTCGACGACATGACGATATCCGCCGCCGCCTCACTCACGCGTTGAGTCGCGTTGCGGACGCCGCCGACGATCTTGCGCAGCGAGCCCACCATACCGTTCAAGCTGGCGCCGAAGATCGAGAACTCGTCGCGCGTCTCGACGTTGGCCTGGACGCGGAGGTTGCCGGCACTGACCTCGTTCGAGACGTGCATCAAGGTGTAGAGCGGCCGCACCAAGAGCTGCCCGGCGAGGATCGCGATGGCCGCGCCAATCAAGATGAAGACGATGAACACGACGACGACACGCAACACCGTGCTGCGTGTTTGCTGGCCGATGGGCGTGACGTCGAGCCCGACGTGCAGGGTCCCAGCGTCGACGGGCGAGCTGATGTCGAGGACGTCGTAGCTCGGGATCTTGAACTCACTGACGATGACCTCGGGGTCGTCGCTCTGCGGCTTGCCGGTGCTCGCGGTCTTGATGAGCGCTTGGGTGAGCGAGGAGGGCACGAGCTCGGGAAAGGAGCTCGCGATGGGCGAGCCGTCGAAGTCGAGCACCACGAAGTAGCGGACCGCCTCGAGATCCGACAGCGCGCGCAACCGCTCGCTCAAGGCGGCTTGGCGGCCCGCGGCGACGAACTCGTTGGCGGTGACCTCGAGCGTGCGGGTGAGCGAGAGACCACGCGTCACGAATTGCCGCCGCAAGATGTCCGCGGCGTCGGCGCCGATGACCCATGCGGTCACCATGCCCAAGCAGACCAGAACCACCGACATGACCGCGGAGATCTTGGGCCCGAGACCGATGACCTTTTGCGTGATCGTGCTGCCGAACGACGTCATCCGCCCGCGAGTATCCTGGAACTCTGGGCGGAATGCGCGTTTTTTGCTCCCCATTCACGGTGTCGATGGGAGCTATTGGGCCGACTAGGGATTCCCTAAGCAGCACGCGAGCGTATCTTGTCTCTCACAAAGGAGGCTCGCCCATGTTGACGATCCGTAAAGCAGGCGACCGAGGCCACGCAAATCATGGCTGGCTCGACACTTTTCACAGCTTCTCCTTCGCGGGCTACTACGATCCCCGCCACATGGGCTTTCGCGCCCTGCGGGTGATCAACGATGACCGCGTCGATGGCGGCGGCGGCTTCCCGACCCACCCGCACAGCGACATGGAGATCATCACGTACATCCTGGACGGCGCGCTCCAGCACCGCGACTCGATGGGCACGGGCTCGGTCATCGCGCCGGGCGACGTGCAACGCATGAGCGCCGGCAGCGGCGTGACCCACAGCGAGCTCAATGCATCGCGTGACGCGCCGGTGCACCTGCTGCAGATCTGGCTGCTCCCCGAGCGTGAAGGCATCACGCCCTCGTACGAGCAGAAGCACTTCGCGAAAGCGGACCGCCAGGATCAGCTCAGGCTCGTGGCCTCGCGCGGCGGCGAGGACGGCAGCATCCACATCAACCAGGATGTGCGCCTGTACGCCTCGCTCCTCGCCAAGGGAAAGACGGCCCTCCACACGCTCACCAAGGGCCGACACGCCTGGCTACAGGTGGCCCAGGGCGAGCTGCGCGTAAACGACGTGAGCCTGCACACCGGCGACGGCCTCGCGGTCAGCGCCGAGGACGAGCTGCGGATCACCGCGACCCAAGACAGCGAATTCCTGCTCTTCGATCTCGCGTGACCGCTACTGCTTGACGGGCTCGAGCACCAAGCACCCCAGCGGCGGCAGCTGCAGGGTCAGGGACTGCGGCAAGCCGTGCCATGGGGTGTCGTCGGTGTAGAGGTCGCGGCGTGTCGCGACTCGTGAGCCGCCGTACTCCGGGCGGTCGCTCGAGAAGCGCTCGACGTACGCCCCCTTGGCGAGCGCGCCGATGCGGTAGTCGCTGCGCGGCACGGGGGTCATGTTGCACACCACTATGACGTGGTCGTCGCCGGTGCGGCGGGCGTACGTGAGCACCGAGTTGTGGCGGTCGCCGCCGTCGACCCAGACGTAGCCCTGCGGGTCATGGTCGTCGCGCCACAACGCCGGTGTCGCCTTGTACATGGCGCACAAGTCGCCCACGAAGCGGTGGAACGCCTGGCGCATGGGATCCCCCAACAAGTGCCAGTCGAGCGACTGCTCGTAGCTCCACTCGCGCTCCTGCGCGATCTCGGCGCCCATGAACAACAGAGGCTTGCCGGGGCGGGTGTATTGATACGCGAGCAAGAGCCGCAGGTTCGCGAAGCGCTGCCATTCGTCGCCGGGCATCCGCGATAGCAGAGAGCCTTTGCCGTGCACCACCTCGTCGTGCGACAGCGGCATGACGAAGCGCTCGGTGTACTCGTAGATCATCGCGAAGGTCAGCTCGTCGTGGTGATGCGCGCGGTGCACCGGGTCCTTTTGGAAGTACTTCAGGGTGTCGTGCATCCACCCCATGTTCCATTTGAACGTGAAGCCGAGACCGCCGTGCTCTTGCGCGCCGGAGACGCCGCCCCACGCGGTCGACTCCTCGGCGATCATCATGCAACCCGGCGCGTCCTGATAGACGATGGAGTTGAGCTCGCGCAGGAACGACACCGCGTCGAGGTTCTCGCGGCCGCCGTATTCGTTGGGCAGCCACTCGCCTTCCTTGCGCGAATAATCGAGGTAGAGCATCGAGGCCACGGCGTCGACGCGCAGGCCGTCGATGTGCAGCTCGCGCAGCCAGTACAAGGCGTTCGACAGGAGGAAGCCGCGCACCTCGTTGCGGCCGTAGTTGAAGATGAGCGTGCCCCAGTCCTGATGCTCGCCGCGGCGCGGATCCTCGTGCTCGAAGAGCGCCGTGCCATCGAAGCGCGCCAACGCGAACTCGTCTTTCGGGAAGTGCGCGGGCACCCAGTCGACGATGACGCCGATGCCGTTCTGGTGGCAGACGTCGACGAAGTAGCGGAAATCATCTGGTGTGCCATAGCGGGCAGTAGGCGCGTAGTAGCCCGAGACCTGATAGCCCCATGAGCCGCTGAACGGATGCTCGGCCACCGGCATGAGCTCGATGTGCGTGAAGCCGAGCTTCTTCACGTGGTCGACGAGCTTCACCGCGAGCTCGCGGTAGGTGAGCGGCCGGTTGTTCTCCTCGGTGACGCGGGCCCACGAGCCCAAGTGGACCTCGTAGGTGTTCACCGGCTCGCGGTGCATGTTGCGCGTCTTGCGGTCGCTCATCCACGCGTCGTCGTTCCACACGTACGACGACGAGGCGACGCGAGAGGCGGTGCCCGGCGGCAGCTCCATGGCTTGCGCGTACGGATCGGCCTTCACGCGGATGGCGCCCGCGTTGGTCTTGATCTCGAACTTGTAGAGGGCGCCCGCCTGAATCCCCGGGATGAAGATCTCGTACACCCCGGAGCTGCCGAGCTGACGCATCGGGAAGAGCCGGCCGTCCCAGTGGCAGAAATCACCGACGACGGAGACGCGCCGCGCGTTCGGGGCCCAGACCGCGAAGCTCACGCCCTGTACGCCATCGACGACACGCAGCTGCGCGCCCATCACGTTGTAGAGCGCGCGGTGCTTGCCCTCGTTGAACAAGTGCAAGTCGAGCTCGCCGACGGTCGGCAAGAAGCGATACGGATCGTCGCGCTCGTAGGTCGTGCCGGTCGCGAAGGTGAAGCGCGCCTTGTAGCTGAAGGGCACGGCGACGCCGTCGATGAACGCCGCGAACAGGCCGCCGTCGATCTCCTGGCAGGCGTAGGCTTTGTCGCCAACGAGGATCTCGGCCTTCACCGCGTCGGGATGAAAGACGCGCACGGCCGCGCCGCGACCCATGGGGTGCGCGCCAAGAATGTCGTGAGGGGAGCCGTGCTCGCCGCGGATGATGCGCGCGACTTCGTGAGGAGCGACGTTGGTGACGGAGTTGGATTCGGTTTTCTTACGCATCGCGGTAGGGGTCGCCATGGGTTCAAGTCCGCTTGCCGTACACCAGGAGCATCAGTGAGCCCTCCATGAGGGTCACTTGCGGTCCGCTGATGGCGTGCGGGTGGGTGCCGCCGGTGTCGAGCTCACTGCGCCAGGACCCAGCGGCCGGCAGGGTCGGCAGCGTGAAGCCGTGTGCTTTGTCGTCGGCGTTCATGAGCAGCAAGAGTGTGGTCCC
>JBDHVB010000187.1:0-10869 GCA_039809465.1 Myxococcota bacterium | reverse complement strand
GACCAGCGGCTTGGGCTCCATCGTCGTCGAGCGCGTCGTCGATGGCCTGCTCGTCGTACTGCTCTTCTTCGTCACCACCTTCTATCTCGACTCGAAGTACACGATCCCCGCGGCGGTGAAGACGAGCGGCTTCGTCGCCTTCGCCATCTTCGGCGGCGCCGCGCTGGTCATCGTCACCGCGCTGCTCACGCACGGCTGGGTGCCAAAGCTCATCGCGCGCATCGGCAACCCCATCTCCGAGAAGATCACCACGCGCCTGTTGCAGATGCTCGACTCGTTCATCGCCGGGCTGCGCTCGCTCCCCAACGCCCGCGCGCTCGCCGCGGTCATCGCCTGGACCGTCATTTACTGGGCGATCAACGGCCTCGGCCTCTACTGGATGATGCGCGCCTTCGGCTGGCAGGTGCCCATCGCCGCCGGCTTCATGCTCGTCTCCATCATCGTCGTCGGCATCATGATCCCCGCCGGCCCGGGCTTCCTCGGCACCTTCCACGCCGCCATCCTCGCCGGCTTGTCGATCTTCGGCATCGACCAGAATGGCGCCGCCGCCTACGGCTTGCTCGTCTATCCCATCACGGTCGGCGTCACCTGCGCTTTCGGCCTGCCGTACCTGTTCGCCGGCAAGGGCGGCGGCCACATGGCCAGCGAGATCATCGAGGAGAGCAACCTCGAAGCGGTCTGAGTTATACTACATTCGTTGAAATTGTAGTATAACTGGCGTGTGGCATTCTATCGCGAGCTCCCGAGTCGGGCGACAACCGCGTACGCCGAGCTCTTGGAGAGCGCGCGTGGGGCCGAGCTCTCGCGCTCGGTCGCGGCGCTCTCGGGGGCCTTCTCGTCGAAGACCATCAAGGGCAAGCGCTACTGGTACTACCAGTACCGCGACGTCGACGATGCGATCCGGCAGCTCTATGTCGGGCCCGACGACGAGCGCGTCCGCCGGCTCATCGACGCGAAAGCGGAGCACGGGCCGTACGAGCAAATCGCGGCTTTGGCGAAGGCTGCCGTCGCCTTGGGCTGCGAGCCGGTCTTGCCGATGCACTTCAAGATCATCCGACGCCTCAGTGAGTATGGCTTCTTCCGCGCTGGTGGCGTGCTCATCGGCACTCACGCCTTCGTGGCGGTCGCCTCCGTCCTCGGTGTCCGCTGGAGCGACACGTCCCGCACCGAGGACCTCGATTTAGCGCACCCCGGCAAGGAGCTCGGCGTCGCCTTGCCCGCCGACATCGTCATCGACGTCCCAGCCACCATCGACTCGCTGGCGATGGGCTTTCTCCCCACCTCGGCGTTCCTCGACGGCTCGGGCGCGACCTACGTCGCCGCCAAGCACGGCCTGCGCATCGACTTCCTCACGACGCGAAAGCGGACGGACAAGCCGTTGCGGATCGAGCACCTGAAGGTCGCCATGCAGCCGCTGTCCTTCATGGAGCTGCTGCTGGAGCATCCGATTCAGGCGGTGTTGATGGCGCCCGCCGACGCGCTGCTGGTCAATCTCCCCGACCCCATCAACTTCGCGCTGCACGAGCTCATCGTCGCCGTCGAGCGCTCGGCCGCTTGGCGGACCAAGAGCATCAAGGACTTGCATCAAGCGGCGGCGTTGCTCGGCGCCACGGCACGCTTGGACGACACCGCGGTGATCGAGCGCTGGCGCGAGGCGCTAAAGCGCGGTCCCAAGTGGAAGAAGCAGCTCATCGCCGGGCGCAAGGCCTTGGCGCGCGTGGCGCCCGAGCTCGACCTGAGCGCGCTGCTGCCGCTTTAGCGGCCCGAGCCCGACTTGAAGGCGCCGCTGCCGCTTTAGCGTCCCGAGCCGGACTTGAAGGCGCCGCTGCCGCTTAGCCGCCCGAGCCGACTTGAACGCGCTAGCCGCCGGCCACCGAGCGCAAGCGGCCGATGATGAGGTCGAGCGCGACGCGGTTGTTGCCGCCTTCGGGGATGATGAGGTCGGCCCAGCGCTTCGACGGCTCGACGAACTGCAGGTGCATGGGACGCACGGTCGTGTAGTAGTGCTCGCGGATCTGCTGGAAGGTGCGGCCGCGCTTCTCCATGTCGCGGCGGATGCGCCGGAAGACGCGGATGTCGGCGTCGGTGTCGACGAAGATCTTCACGTCGAGGGCGTCGCGCACCTCGCGCTCGACGAAGGTGAGGATGCCCTCGACGATGATGACGGGCCGCGGGCTGACCTTGCGGCTCTCGGCGTGACGCGAATAGGTCACGAAGTCGTACTGCGGCACGGCGACGGTCTCGCCATGCTTGAGCGCCCGCAGGTGACTGGCGAGCAGGGCGTTGTCGAGCGAGTCGGGGTGGTCGTAGTTGACCAGCTGCCGCTCCTCGAAGGGCATGTCGGGAAGGTCTTTGTAGTACGCGTCGTGGTCGATGACCGACACGGCGCTCTCGGGGAGCGCCGCGGCGATGTTGGCCGCGACGGTGCTCTTGCCCGAGCCGGTCCCGCCGGCGATGCCGATGAAGAGTGGAGTGGTCACGGACGGGCACCCTACGCGCTGAAAATTCTTTAGGCAAACGCCTTACTCCAGTGCTCGCCTGTGCGGATACGGCGCCGGGGTTAGTGCAACATGGCGATGCGCTCCTCGAGCTCGGCGATGGCCTGCACGACGGTCGCGCGCTCCTCGGGCGCGGGGTCGAGTGTGAGGTAGCGGGTGAAGTCGTCGAGCGCGAGGCTGTAGAGATCGAGCTGCATGTGCAACGCGCCGCGGTCGCGGTACTCGGTGCCGGCCTTGTGGTTGAGCAGGAGGATGCGGTCGATGACGCTGATGGCTCTCTCGAGGGCGCCTGTCTTGGCGTAGACCATCTTCAGGTTCGTGAGCATGCGCGTGAGGATCTGCCGGTGGGTCGCGGCCGCGAGGTGCCCCGGCCGGAACGCCGCTTTGCTGCCACCGAGCGAGACGAACAAGTCACGGCAGTCGTCGACGCGCATGAGCTTCATGGGCGCGAACGGATCCACGAAGAGATCCGGGATGCGCGAGCGCTCGATCGGGCCAACGTAGACGCCGAGCAAGAAGTGGGCAGGGAACGCGACCCCCACGACGGGAATGCCCGCGGCGCGTCCCACCGCCATGTAGATGACCGCGAGGCTGATCGGGATGCCTTTCTTCCGCGCCAATACTTCGTGAATGAAGCTGTTCTTGGGGTCGTAGTAGCTGGTCTTGTTGCCGGCGAGTCCGATATGGCGGTGCAGATAGTCCGCTAAAACAACTACGTCTTCGTCGGCGCGGGTGGTGTCTTTCTTGCGCGCACGGACCTCCGCGCCCATGGCGTTCAGCTCGTCGATGAGTGCGTCGACATCGACTCCGTCGTCTTCTTCGGCGGCGATGAGCGCCGCGCCGCGCGTGAGATCGAGCGCCTCGTCATGCTCGAGGGCGAGACGCGAGAACTGCTCGCGCAAGATTGACTTGCGCATCGTCACCTCGTCAGCGGGCCACGCTGCCAGCCGCGACCCCATAGACCTGCAGCGCCTCGGCGCCGTTATAATAATGGCTCAGGATGCGTTTGTAAGGCTGACCCGCTTCGGCGCGGCCGATGGCGCCCATCTGGCAGAGACCGACGCCGTGACCCCAGCCAGCCCCCCGGAAGGTGGCGCGCGCCACATGACCGCCGTCGTCGTGCACGACGTCGAGCGCGAAGGCACCGGAGCTCAAGTTGTCGAAGAGCTTACGCACGGGGAGCTCGTAGCTCACGGTGGCGCGGCCGCGATCGCCGACGAGCGCCAGGGCAGTGACGCGGCCACCAGGCCCACGCCCTTGGATCTCGATGTCGCGCAGCTGGCCGACGGCGGGGTAGGTGTTACCGACGAGGCGCTGGATGTCGCCACCGTCGAAGCTGCGCTCCCAGCGGAAGCGGTCGGCGCGGGCTTGGGTGGCGCGGGCGCAGTAGGTGGTGTCCTTCACGCCGAGCCAGAGCAGCAGGTCGCCATCGCGGATGCCCTTCATGAAGCGGGCGAGGGTCGAGCCGACATCGGCGTCGAAGTCGGGACGGCCGCGCAGCGCCGGATCGGGCGCGTTACCCCAGACCACGTCGTTGTCCTCGGTGTGGCCGCCGCAGGTCGAGGAGTAAACGGTGTCCACCAGTCTGTTTTCGCGGAAGAGAACTTCTCCGCGCGTGGCCTCGACGGCGGCGGTGGCGCGGGGGTCGCGCTTCATCAGGCCCGAGTAGACCTGGCAATGTTGCTCGCTGCACAAGTGGAACGGGTCGTCGTGATGGCGGCGGCCGAGCTTCGCGAAGAGCTGGTTGCGCGCGGCGACGGCCTGACTCTTCAAGGCCTCGAGCGGGGCGCTCGCGTACATCTCGGAAGGAACGACGCCCGTGAGAACGGTCTCGGCGTCGAGGACATTCACCGCCGCGAGGTTACCGTCGGGATCGACCACGGCGTAGACCTCGCCCAGATACGCCCGGTCTTCCTTGCCGGCCCACGAGTAGCCCTTGGCATACTCGACGGCGAGCACTTCCACGCCGCTCACGTCGTCGCCCGAGGTGAAGCGGACGAAGCTCACGGCTTGACCGAGCGGTACACCATTGACGCGGACATCGAGCTCCGCCCAGGGGCGCTCGGCGAGACGCGCCTGAATGGTAGGGCGTTCGCCATAGCGTTGAGTGATGGCCTGCGCCACCGCCTGCGCTTCCTGACGTGAGCCAGTAGCGAGCCACAACCGCCACTCGCGGTTGTCGATGACGCGGCCCGCGAGCCCCAGCGCCGTGCCTTCCTCGATGACATGGATGTCACCGACATCGCGGGCGCTCCACTTGGCGAGAGCCTGCTCGAGCTCCCGACGCGCGCCGTAAGGGACACCCCCGAGGTCGACGTTGAAGCTGCGCTTGGCGGCCTTGGCGCGCTTGACCTGGACGGTGACCTGGGTCCCCGGCGTGACACTCGCGCGCTTGAAGACATCGCCCTCGTAGAAGTCGATGGTCATGGTGCCGCGCCCGCGCGTGGTGATCTGGCTCTTGCCGCTGGCGATACCGACAGCGATCGCCGGCTCACCGTTCGGGAGAATGGGCACCCGGTCGCTGTAGAGCAGCTCCATGCCGCTGGGGATGGGAGCGACCTCGGTGAGCGGGAGCGGGGCGGGCTCGTGAAGCTCATCGGGCAACGTGGGCAGCTCGGCCTTGGCGAGGGGAACGACCACGGCGGGCTCATGCACGGGCGCTTGACTCGGACCGCGGAAGCTCGGCCGGGCGCAGGAGACTGCGAGGAGAATGAAGAACGGCGCCTTGCGGAGCATGGCGCATTTTACGAAGGTTTCACCTGGGTGCGCAAAGTTCAGGTTTGCCTAATAGCAACGAAAACGGCAGATCTTGGCCCGTCACCATGAGCATCGTTGGCAAAAGCTTCGCTCCGCGGACGCGCGTCATCACCGCCGCCGAGGTGCAGGCCTATGCCGGGGCGACCGGCGATCGGGTTCGTGAGGGTGTGGCTCCTCCAATGATCGTCGTGCTGGCGAGCATCGTCGATGGCGTCTTGCCGACGATTCTCCTACCGGAGGTGGTCGGCGACCGTGAGCGTTTGCTGCGCTTGCTGCACGGTGAAGAAGAGATCGTTTGGTCGAACGTGGTGCGCGCCGGAGACGAGCTCACCACGGTCGCGACGGTCGAAGCCTCGGAAGAAAAAGGCAGCGGCGAGCTTTTGGTGATTGGCACGCGCATCGTCAATCAGCGTGACGAGCTGGTGGCGACGACGCGCTCGTCGCTGATGATCCGCGATGGCAGGCCGACTTCGATTCGCTCCTTGCGTGAAGAGCGCGGCGGACGCCGTGAGCGCCCGGCCAACGAGACGTTCACCGCGGTGTGGAAGATCGCCGATGACCAGCCGGCTCGCTATGCTCAGGCCTCGGGCGATCATAATCCAATCCATCTCGACGACGCGGTTGCTCGTAAGGCTGGTCTGCGGGGGCGGATCCTCCACGGCATGTGCACCATGGCGTTCGCGCAGCGCACGGTCGTCGAGGCGCTGTGCGCGGGCTATCCTGAGCGTCTGGCATGCCTGAAGGTGCGCTTCACCAAGCCCGTTTATCCTGGTGATGTGCTGACGTGCGCCGGTGGTCCTCTCGAGGAGAGCGGGTGCTTCGCGTTGGAAGTGCGCAATCAAGACGGGCTCGTAGTGCTGCGCGACGCCGTTGCGAAGATCCAGTAACCATTCATGAGTGACGAGCGGCCAAAAAAGTCGTGGCGTGAAATCGACCGCGCCCGCGAGAGCGGCTCGCGCCGTGATGAGAAGCGTGGTGGCGGTGGGGTGAGTGATGAACGCTCCGCGGCTTATCGCGCTTACAAATCGCAGCTCGATAAGTTGTTCGATGGCGGTACCAAGGCAGCTGACACGGGCGCCGATGAAGACGCTATCGCGCGGCAGCTCGACTCGAGTGACGAAGCCGTGGTGAGCGATGGCTTGGCGGCGCTGGAGCGCTTGCTCTCCGAGGGGAAACCCAAGCGGGCCGCCGCGTTGAAGGCGCGCTTGAAGAGCGTGCAGACGACCATCGACGAGCCGAAGATCCGCGAAAGAGCACGCGCGCTGCTCGCGCATTTATGAATAGGATGCCGGCATATTTCTCGTTTATTTTCGAGGAAAATGCTGGACTTTAGAAGCATTCGGTGAGAGTTGCAGCAGGTTGTTTGCCCACCAATTCGAGGGGGACTCTCATGGCATCAGCAGATATGAGTCAGACGCTACGCGCCGCGCTCGAGCAACTCCGCGAGGAGAAGCGCCGCATCGACAGCGCCATCGTCGAGCTCGAAAACCTCGTGAACTCGCTCTCTGGTGTCCGCCGTCGCGGTCGCCCACCAGGAAGCGGCAAGCGTGGTCCGGGCCGTCCGCCGAGCGCCGGTGGCGGCATGCCGAAGCGCAAGGGCTGGAGTCCCGCCGCGCGCAACGCGGCCGCGCAGCGTATGAAGCGTTACTGGGCCGAGCGCCGTAAGGAAAAGGAAGGTAAGTAAGATGGCTATCGATCGTGATGCGCTGGTGAAGAAGGCGCAGGGTTTGAAGGGCAAGGCCAAGAAGGCCCGAGCTGACAAGAAGAAGGCCGTGGCCAAGGCATTCCGCAAAGGCGCCCGCCGCCTCTCGCGCAAGCTGAAGGGCATCCCGAAGCCCGCACCGGCGAAGGAAGCAGCTCCGGCGAGCTAAACGCTTCTTTTGCGTGAAATTCGAAGGACCCGAGTCGAGCCTGGGAGGAACAGGTTGGACCCGGGTTTTTTCGCGTTTGGCGTCTTTACGAGAACGCCACTCGAGCTTGTTTTGCCCGAGGCATGTGAGATGCGTGCTCGCCGTCGCTGATGCCCATGCCTGGCGACTCGACTCACTGAATTGATGATGAAAGGCGACTGGCATCGCCACGAGCCTGCTTCAGCAATCGAGGACGCTTGGCTTCGTGAGGCTCCGAAGCCTCTCTTCAGCAATAGTCGTGTTGTGTGCGCGCGTCGCGTGCGCGCACGAGGCTGAGCTCCCTCGCCGTCACCAAGTTACATCGTGAAGCGCTGGCCGTCGAAGTGGCACTCCACGACCTTTTTGTCGCGATACCGCTGTGTGTTCGCCGCGCAGTTGGCTTTCGCTTGCTCCATGGTCCAGCCGGGCTCGTAGCCAGCGCGTGTGCCGTCCCAGATGAGCTCGTAACCAATGCGCTTGCCGTCGAAATCACAACTGATGGGGAGCTGGCCGAGTGTCTTGACGCTCTCGATGCAGTCAGCGACCGCTTGAACGTAGGTGAAGCTCGCCTCGTTCTTGCTCAAGTGTCCGTTATAAAAGAGCGCATAGCCCTTGACGGGGTTCGGCGCGGCGTTGCTCTGTGCGGTGTTGCCCGATACGCCGGTGGAATTCGACGGGATGGAGATACCAAAGAGCCGCGCCACGGCGCGTGACACCCCCGCGTCGAAGTCCTCCTCGGAGTTGCTGAGGTCTTCACTGTGACGGCGAAAGACGCTGCTCTGGCGCTGATCGATCCACACGAGCGTGAGCATCCACTTCTTGCCGAGCGTCCCGACGGTGGGCGCGACGATGCTGTCGACGCCCAGGGCCCCCGCGATCTGCACCGCACACGCTGCATCATCGCAACCGACCGACTCCTTGGTACGCTCGTAACCCAGCATGGTGTCGATATCCGACTTACCCACCACCTTCAGCATGCCCTGCGCGCGGCCTTGCATCGTCGACAACACGAGGTCGTCCAGCACATCGAGGATCTCTTTGCGCGCCTTGCCCTTGGCCTTGATGGGCAGCACCGCGACGCTCTTGAAGGGGATCTCGAGGCTCGCCCCCGTCTGTGACGGCGAGGCCGCAGCAAGGCAGAACATCGTAAGAAGTTGCGTGGTGATCACACCATGATTTTTACAACCGGACGCCAATCATGCGTAGGAAAAGTAGCGCGCCCTACAATTGCGATACGCGCGCTTCTTTCTCTGGCATGTAGGCCCCGCGAAGATTCTCCCAACGACGCGTCAAATTCCGAGAAGGCGCTTCAACAGACACTCGCGCGCCCACACCGCTCGTTGCTGCTCCACGTGTTGCGACAGACGAAACCCCCAACTTGGGGGTTTCGTCTACCGCGAACGGTGACGATGGGGAAGGAGTGTGTCCTCTATAGCGTAGTGGGTTTCGCGGATAGGGCTCTTCTCCATCGTCATAGATGGCAGCTTGCGTGGACGGCTGGCCCATTAGAACCAATGCTGTTTACTCACGCCGTTCGTTGCGGCTTCAGGCCGAGCGGAGTCGACATTTTACGCGGCCAGTAGCGCCGAAGGCTGATTTAACTGATCGGCATTGGAGCTCGGCGTGATTCACATCGCGATGCCATGCGATTTCCGCGTGCGGGGGAGTTTTCGGCGGATTCACTTCTGTCGTGCGTCTCGATTGGCGAAAACTATCTGCCCTTTGGGGAATTCCGCGCCTTTTGCCGCAGTGACCGTTCGATAGTCTTGGCGTTTCGTTTGCTTGCTTGGGCGGCGCGGGGATCTTCGCGGCGTTGGTTTGCAGCGATTTCTTTTTGTAGCGTGAGGTAGGCTTCGTAGCGCGGGGTGGGAAGGCGGCCGTCGGCGACCGCGGCTTGGACCGCGCAGCCGGCGTCGCCGGTGTGGGCGCAGTCGCCGAAGCGGCACTGGGTGGCTAGCTCGGTGATATCCGCGAAAGCGGTCTCGAGGCCTTCTTCGGCATCCATGACTCCGAGCTCGCGCATGCCGGGCGTGTCGATGAGGATGGCGCCGGTGGAGAGCATGAAGAGCTCACGGCGGGTGGTGGTGTGGCGGCCGCGCTCACGGGCGATGACGTCGCCGACGGCTTGGGCTTCACGGCCGAGGAGATGATTGACCAGCGAGGACTTGCCGACGCCGGAGGAGCCGACGAGCGCGCCGGTCGCGCGGGGCTTCAGGTGGGCGAGGAGTGGGTCGGCGCCGCCCGCGGACTTGGCGCTGGTGGTGATGACCGGTGCTCCGGAAGCCACGGCTTCGAGCTCGCGGACGAGGGCAGGGAGGTCCGCGGCGACGTCGGCTTTGTTGAGCACGAGGACTGGCTGCGCGCCGCCTTCCCACACGGTCGTGAGATAGCGCTCGAGGCGCCGCGGGTTCATGTCTTCGCCGACGGCGCTGACGATGAACACGACATCGAGGTTCGCGGCGATGACCTGCGGCTCGGCGCGCTTACCGACGGCGCGGCGGATGAGCTGGGTGCGGCGGGGGAGGAGCGTGTGAATCGACGCGCGCTCGTCGCCATCGCGGACGAGCACCCAGTCGCCGATGACCGGGCGCGACTCTTTGTCGTCGCGGAGCTTGCCCGTGAGCGAGCCTAGCCGACTCTTCGAGCCCGCGAGCCACATCTCTGCTTTGCCGTCCGCGATGATCCGCGCCGGCACGAGGTCCGGAAGGTTCGCGTTCTTCACTTGTTCAGCGAAGTACGCGTCGTATCCCAGCTCCTCGAGTGTCAGTCTTCACGCTCGTGCATTTGCTGAGCGAGATAGTTTTGCTCGCCCACCTGTTTCACGAGCTCGATCTGCGCTTCGAGCCAGTCGACGTGCTCTTCCTCGGAGTGGAGGATCTTCTCGAGCAGGTCGCGGCTGCCGTGGTCGTTCTCTTCGCCGCAGAGCTTGATACCGGCGGCGAGGCGGTCGACCGCCGCGTACTCGAGCGCGAGGTCCGAGCGGAACTGCTCGAGGACGGTCTCGCCGATGTTGAGCTTGTTCAGGCGCTGCAGGTTCGGGATGCCGTTCAGATACAGCACGCGCTCCATGAGCCACTCGGCGTGCTTCATCTCGTCGATCGATTCCTTACGGATGTACTTATAGAGGTACATGTACCCCCAGTTGCGGCACATCTCGGCGTGCAGGAAGTACTGATTGATCGCCGTGAGCTCACCAGTGAGCACGTCGTTGAGCAGATCGATCACACGCTTGTTCGTATCGCGAGCCATGGCCTCTCCGAAGGTCTCTTACGCCGCGCTCCGGATAACGGACTGGGCTGGCTTCGGCAAGCCGTCAGCTCGCATAAGTTGGCGAAATATCAGCGAAAGCAAATGAGAAGCATTCGCGAGATCGAGATGTCTTGTCTGCTTTAGCGGAGATGGTCGAGCCCGCCAGCCGCGCGTGAAACGCAGTCCGCGGCCGCCCGGCTGAGCATGCGTGTCGCTCAGGCGGACAACAACCGGCACAGGCGGCATTGTTCTCAGGCAGTCAACCAGCAGAGACAGCGTCGTACTCGAGCAGACAGCCAGCAAGGGCAGCGTCGTGCTCAGGAGGACAACTGGCAGAGACAACGTCGTGCTCAGGCAGCGGTGACGTCGGCCAATGTGGCGTAGCAGCCGTCTTGCTGTGCCGAGCTGCGGGCCTCGAGCAGATCGACCGCTGGGCAGCCACCGCAGGCGATACGTTCTTTGATCTGGCAGTGGCA
>JBDHVB010000186.1:0-10900 GCA_039809465.1 Myxococcota bacterium | reverse complement strand
TCGATGAACATCTCACCTTCGGGACCGACGAGAGCACAGGGGAATGAGCTGCTCGCCGCCCCGTGTTCGAGCTGCGCCGCATCGGTTGCGTGGCTTCGAGGGGCGCGTGGAATCGCCTTGTGTCGGCCGTAGATGCCGGAAATTCGTGGGGTCACCCACCTGCTGCTACAACTGTCGGACCTTTGGTCTGAGGATAGCGTGACGCAGATTACCCGGACGCATGATCCGCGCGGCGATCGCACACCGATCGAGACGGCGCAGCTCGGGTTCACGCTGAGCTTCGTGGCGGGCAAGGGCTTGCTTACGACGCGCGACCTCAAGCTCGGGCCCTTCGACATCAAGGTGCTCGAGCTCGAGATCCCGCACATCAAGTTTCCGTTCGACGTCACTGGCGGCGCGGAGAAGTTCAAGACGCGGCGCTGCGAGCTCAAGCACCTCACGGTCGCGCTGAGTGGCGAGGTCATCGCCGAGCTCATCCAGAGCATCGACGCCACCGCGCACGGCTTCCATGAGCTCAAGACCGCGATGCGCGATGGGCACATCGAGATCACTGGCCGGCTCCAGGGGGGCGAGCACGCCGCCGACTTCACCATGCGGGCCGCGCTGTTGCCGCGCGCGCTCGATGAGCTGGCCATCGTCTTCTATGACACACGCGTCTATGGCGTGCTGCCCATCCCGTCGGCGCTGATTCCGACGATGCTGCGGCGCGCCCTCGATGTGCAGTTCCTCGCGGCCACCGGTGGTGGAGATCGCGCCAGCACCTGGCTCGTGAAGCCCGCGGAGCAGTTCGTCCGCAACATCATGCCGCAGCTCGGCTGGAAGGTGCCCGACACCAGCAAGGTCGCTATCGCGGAGGCGCAGCTCAGCCGCGGTCAGCTCGTCGTCGCCATCGGACCACAGGGTGAGCCTTCGCAGAAGCAGCTCCATGATCACGCGCCACCGGCCGAGGCCGCGCTGGTGCACGAGGGGGCCTCGCTCTTCGACGAGGCCGAGCTGCTGCTCTCCGAGGGGCAGCTGCTCGAGAGCTACGAGATCTACCGCGCCGCCCTCGATGACGAGCGCGGCGGGAAGTTCGTGCGTGACCGTCTCCTGCAGATTGGCTCCGTCATGCCGGACCTCGCGCTCGAGACCAAGCAGCTCGCCGACGAGATCCTCGGCGTCAATTCGCACGACGTGCAGGCGCTCCTCGCGCTCGGCACCATGGCGATGCGCGAGCGGGCCTTCGGTGAGGCGGCCGGGCGCTTCGACAAGCTCAGCGAGCAGTCACGGGAGGGTAAGGATCGCTTCGACGCGGTCGCCGCGGAGCTCGCGAGCGCAGCCGCGGCGGCGCCTATCGACCGTGAGGCCGCGATTGCCGCCTACGAGCGCGCCGCGTCGCGTGCGCGTGACTCGGTCGTCGCGCACCGCGCGTTGTTCGAGCTGCGCGCCGCTTCGGGGGAGTGGGACAAGGCTGCTAAAGCGGGCGACCGTTTGACGCGCCTCGAGCGCGATCCCAAGCGCCGCGCAGCCATCTACAAGCAGCTCGGTCACCTCGCCCGCTCGCACTTGAACGATCTCAAGAAGGCGCGCATCTACTTCGAGCGCGCGCTCAAGCTCGGGGCCGATGATCCCGAGTCCCTGGAAGGCCTGGCCGAGACCTACGCGGCGCGTGGCGAGCCAGCGCGTGCCGCGAGCTATCTCGCGCGGCTCGCGGAGCAGGCCGAGCAGTCGGGTGATCTGAACCGCATCGTCACGCTCAACCTGCGCCTCGGTGAGATCTGGGAGAAGTGGCTGGGCGACACCGAGTCCGCCGCGGCCCGCTATCTGCGCGTCCTCGATGCCAAGCCGCGTGACCGCCTGGCCCGCTTGCGTTTGGCCGAGCTCGCTGAGCGCACTGGTGACGTGTCCAAGGCGCGGCTGATGCTCGAAGAGATCGTCGCCTTGGAAGACGAGGCGACGGATCCGACGCTGGTGCGTGAGATCGCTTTAGCGTACACGCGTCTCGCGCGCATCGTCATCCATGGCGAGGGTATGACGGGCGAGGCCATCGCGAGCCTCGAGCGCGCCGTCGAGCTCGACCCGAACCTGCGTGAAGCGCGCGACCAGCTCGCCACCGTCCTGCGTGAGCGTGGTGAGTGGCAGAAGCTCGTCGATCTGCTCGCCGCCGCGGCGCGCGTCACCGATGATTCGGGTGAAGCCAAGCGGGCCCGCTTGGATGCCGCGCGCATCGAGCTGCAGAAGCGCAACGACCCGGCCGCCGCGCAGCACTTCCTCGAGACCATCCTCGACGACACTCCGGACGACGCCGAGACGCTCGACCTCTTGCTCCCGATCCTACGCGAGCAGAACGACTTTGCGGGCATCATGGAGCGCGTCACCCACGCGGCCGAGGCGACGCCCGAGCCGGTCCGCCGCGCCGAGTATCTGCTCGACCTGGCGCGCGCCCGTGATGCGCTCGGCATGGATCCCGAGTCGCGCCGCCGCGCCCTCGAGGACGCGCTCGACGCCAATCCGTACTTGCTCGAGGCCGCCGAGATGTTGGTGCAGCTGCTCGAGGACTACGACGACTACGAGCGCTTGGTGAAGGCGCTCGGCCGCATCGCCGTGGCGACCAGCTCACCTGACGTGCGCGCCGACGCGCTGCTCCGCCAAGGCAGACTGCTCTGGCAGCAGCTCAAGCGCCCGCAAGACGCCGAGCAGGCGTTGCGAGAGGCCGTGCGTCTCGAGCCTGGCAACTTCGCGACCTGGACGGCGCTGTCTCGCTTGCTCGAGAGCATCGGCAAGATGGACGAAGCGCGCGAGGTCATGGCGCAGTCGCTCCTCGAAGCCGAGCGCCGCAGCGTCGGCCGTGGCCCGCTCCACGAGCGTCTCGCCGAGCTCGCCCGCGCCCGTGAGGACTGGGAAGAGGAAGCGCGTGAGCTGCTCCTCGCCGTCGAGGCGGGCGTGCGTGGTCAGAAGATCAGCGACCGTCTCGTCGCCGTGCTCAGTCACCTGGGCCGCATCAAGGAGGCGGCGACCCTGCTCGAGGATTGGGCGGGCGAGGCCGAGCTGCCGCCGCGCGACAGCGAGATGTTCCTGTTCAAGGCCGCCGAGCTGCGCCGCAGCTTGGGTGAGGCGGAGCGTGCCAGTGTCCTCTATCGCGGATTGCTCGACAGGCGCGGCGAGGCGGCGCTACCCTCGGCGCGCGCCTTGGAGAAGATCGCCGAGAGCCGGGGTGACTGGGACACCGTCGCGACGACCCTCGCTCATCAGCTCGAGGTCGAGAAGGGCGATCAGCTGGCGGCGCTGCTGACGCGTATGTGCAACGCCCAGGCGCGGCGTGAAGACTGGACCTCGCTGGAGAGCTACGCCGAGAAGCTGGTGGCGCTCGATGACCGCTCGGTGCCGGGCCGCTGGCATCTGTCGCAGTGCTTGCTGCGCGTCGAGAACTTTCACGAGGCGCTCTTCAATCTGCAGATGCTGGTGCTCGAAGGGGCGCGCGACGCACAGTACGCGGCCATGCGCAAGGACGCCTACGTGCTCGCCGCCGCGCTGGCTCTCGAGATCGACGCGTCGCAGCTGCCCGAGCTCCACAAGGCCTTCGCGGACGAGCTCCCGGAGGAGCCGCCCACCGCGCTCACCACGCCATTTGGCAGCATGCTCGCCCACGGCGGCGAGTGGGTGCGATTGCTCGCGCTCCGCCGTGCCCAGCTCGAGCGCGCCGACGAGAGCCGCGCGACGTCGTTGCGCCGTGAGATCGCCACCATCCTGCACGAGCGCTTGAGCCGCAGTGACGCGGCCATCCCGTTCTATCAAGACGTCATCGCCAGCGAGCCCGACGACATGCGCTCGCGTGACGCCCTCGTCGAGGTCTTCGAGAAGCTCGGCCGCTGGGGTGACCTCGCCAATACCTTGTTCGCCTTGAGCCAGGTTGTCGGCGATAGCGAACAGGCCATGGCCTATGGCCTACGCGGCGTCCGCATCTATGCCGATAAGCTTCACGACCGCGCGACGGGCGCGCAGGTGTTGCGCACCTTGGTCGGTCTCACCGGTCTCGACCCGGACAACGAGGAGCTCGTCGCCTTGCTCCGCGAGCTCGAGCTGCACGCCGAGCTTGCGCACGTCTTGTCGATGTCGCTCGAGAAGGCACCGAGCCCCGACGACGGCCGCTTGGGTGAGCTGGTCGAGATGATCGAAGGGCCGCTCGCTCAAGCGGACACGGCGCTCGATTGGGGGCAGCGCTACGTGTCGCTGTTCCCGGAAGCGGACGAGCCGCGCGGTCTCGTGGCCGACTTGCTCTTGCGCCACGAAGACTTGGGTGACCTGCGTGCCTGGCTCGAGCGCTGGGCCAAGGATCGCGAGGGTCCGCAGCGCGCGCCCGTGCTCGGCCGTCTCGCCGAGTACCTGCGCAGCAAAGGCAACGATAGCGACGCGCTCACCGTGCTCGAGGCCGCCGCCGAGTACGACCCACGCAACCTCGATCTCCTGCAGCGCCTGGTCGACCGGACCACGGGGGCCGGAAACTGGAGCCGCGCCGCGCACTGGCTCGAGCGGTTGGTGCTCGCGGTCGACGACATCGCGACACGTGACATGCACCTGCGTCGCCTCGTCCAAGTGGCGAGCGACTTCGCCGACGAGCCCACGGTCGCCATCCGTGCCTTGCTCGCTTTGGCGGAGCGCACCGCGGGCGAGGAGCAACACCTCGCCGAGCTGTGGGTCGAGACCGGGGATGTCATCGGCATCCGCAAGGCCATCGCGCTGGTGCGCGAGCTGTCGACGGCGCAGCTGCTCACCGCCGCACGTCACCTCGCCGGCGCCGATGACCGTGAGACGGCGCGTGAGCTCATCGACGTCGCCATCGCCCGCGGCGACGACGGCGAGGCCTGGGCGCTCGCCGACGTGCTGTGGGATTCTCCGGCCGCGCGTATCGAGCTGGCCAACTGGCGTCTCGCCGCCGCCGCGCGTGAGAGCCGCGCCAACGTCGCGGCCGCGTTGCGCATCGAGGCCTACACCGCGCTCATCGCCGCGCACGAGCAAGTCGACGACGACGATGTGCGCGCTGCCTTCGATGGCGCCGACTTCGGCGATCCGCGCATCGCCTGGGGCGCCTTCCAGCTGTCGCGCGCCATTCAAGATCGCGCTTGGGAAGCCCGGGCCGCCGCGGCGCTCGATGAGCTGCTGCCGAAGGACGACGAGCGTCTGCCGGATGTGGTGAACGCCCGCGCCCGTATCGCGCTCGCCGCGGGTGATGCCGCTGAAGCGGTCACGCATGCCCGCAAGCTGGTCGAGCTCGGTGACGCACGTGGTGAGCGGCTGCTGGACGAGGCGCTCGAGAAGAGCGGCGACACGGACAGCCTCGTCGCCGTTCTCACGGCGCGCGCCGAAGGCAAGCCCGAGCACGAAGCCGCGAGCATCTGGACGCGCATCGCCCGCATCGAGCTCGAGCGTCAGGACTCCGCCGCGGCGCTCATCGCTCTCGAGCGTGTGCACGACGACGAGCGTGACCTCGCGTGGGGCCGGCTGATGTACGACATCGCGACTGGCCTCGCCGATGTCTCGCGCCGCGCCGAGAGCGCGCGCACCATCGCGCGCTTCACCTCCGACGAAGAGCAGCGCGCCGACTGGCTGCGCACCACCGCGCGGCTCGCATGGTGGGAGCTCGGTGACGAAGCGCGGGGCCGCGATGCTCTCAAGGAAGCACAGCTCGCTTCACCCGAGAGCCCGCGAACCGCCCTGGAGCGCGCCAGCGCCAGCATCCGCGATGGCGACACCGGCCAGGCGCGCCGCGACTTGCTCGAAGGCCTCGCGGTGCACGCGGGTGAGGAGACCGTCCTCTTGTGGCTGCGGCTCGCGGACGTCGAGGAGACGGACGGCAACCGCGCCGAAGCGACCCGTGCTCTCGAGGAAGCGACGCGCGTCGCGCCCGACGACGGGGAGCTCCTGGTCTCGATCGGTGAGCGCGCCGAGCGTGTGGCCGCGACTGATCTTGCGCTCGCGGCGCTCGCCAAGGCCATGCGGCTCGATGGCGCGTACGAAGGCATCTATCTCGCCGCGTTGATGCGCACGCAGAACTGGGCGAAGGCCGTCGTCGTCCTACAAGGTCGCGCCGAGGAGCTGGGTGGCAAGGAAGCCGCGCGCCGTTATGTCGCCGCGGCGGACATTGCTCTCGACCAGCTCGATGATGCGCCGCGTGCCCTTGCCTTCCTCGAGCTCGCCGCGCAGCTCGATGAGTCGGAGACCTCGCTGCGCAAGGCGCTCCGCCTCGCCGAGAAGCTCGAGCGCCATGCGTCGGTCGTGGACCTCGCCGAGCGCCTCGACGCGCTCGTGGGTGAGAGCGCCGAGGATGCGCTCGCCATCGCCCGCAAACGCGTGACCGCGCTCGACACGTTGGGCCGTGAGAGCGCCACCGCCGAGCTGCGCCAGCGTCTCGTCGACGGCGGGCACGGCACCGCGAACGATCACTTGGTCCTCGCGCGCCTCCTCGAAGCCGACGCTCCCGACCGCGCCGCGCGTCACTTGCGCTCCGCCGCGCTCGAGCTTGCCGACCGGCCCGAGCTGCTCGTGCAAGCCGCTGCGCTCCTCCACCAGACCGGGGACAGCGAAGAGGCGCGTCCGCTCGTCAGCGAAGCGCTCGAGCGCGGCATCGACACCATCGAGACCCATCAGCTCGCCGCCGCGCTGCTCACCGGCGAGACGCGCCTGCGCTCGCTCGCCCGCTTGATCGAAGCCGAGGCCGACACGCGTTGGGACGACGCGCGCCGCGCCAGCATCCGCCTCGAGCTCGCGCAGTGGCATGTCGGCAAGCAGGCCCTCGAGGAGGCACGCCTCGCGCTCATCGACGCGGCGCGCTTCGGCAAACCCAAGGCGTGGGTGCAGACCCTCGAAGCCGTCCTGCAGCAGCAGAACAACGAGCTCGACCTCGCGGCGCTCTGGCTCGAAGAAGCGCCGGGCGATGCCGCCGAGTGGACCGAGCTCGAGCGCAACGCGCGCGTCCAGCGCGCCGCGAGCATCTATCACGAGGCTGGTGACGACGCCGGCGAGTACCGTGCCCTCGAGCTGCTCTCACGCTTCTCGCCGGACGACGATGCGCTGCGCGAGCGTCTCATGGAGGTCGTCGCCAAGCTCGGAGACGTCGACGATTTCGTGCGCCGCGTCGAGCATCAGCTCGCTGCCGCGATGACCCCGGGAGCGCGCGCCGAAGTGGTGATGCGCTACGCCGGGGTGCTCGACGAGCGCTTCGGGCGTGGTGCCCGCGCCATCGAGCTTACGCTGGCCGCGTTCGATGACGCGCCGTCGCTCGAGCTCGCGCGGCTGTTGCGCAAGCTCATGACGCGCAACGATCGCGTGAAAGAGCTGGCGGAGGTGTTGCACCGCCGCGCCATGGCCTTGCCCGCGCCGGACGACCGTCCGCTATTGCAAATGGCCGCCGAGATCGCGGCCGAGGTGGACCGCGCCCTCGCGTACGAGGTCACCCGCGAGCTGCACACGCGCTATCCGGACGACGAGACCGCGCGTGACTTCGTCATCGGCTACGCGGCCGACCACGCGAAGTACGGCGAGCTGGTGCCGATCTTGCGCATCAGCGCCGCGGCCGCGCCCGACGCGGAGCAGGCCTTCGATTACTTGCTGCGCGCCGCCGACATCGCGCGTGATCATCTCCGCGACGAGGACCTCGAGGTGCAGCTCATCGACATGGCGCTTGGTGCCATGCCCGGTAACGCCATCGTCACGCAGCGGCTCTTCGACCTGCGCGTGAAGCGCATCGAGCTCGACCAGGCCTTGGCGACGCTCAAGGGCGAGGGCTGGGCCGCCGCGGACGAGATGCGCTCGGGCGTGAAGCTCGTGCAAGCCTTGCGTGGCGCGGGCAGCGCCGAGGAGGCCGATGCGCTCGCGCAGTGGCTCGCCGAGCGCCACCCCGACACGAGCTTTGCGGGCGACGTGCGTCTCGCCAAGGCACGCGCGCAGGGTGACCGTGCCGCGGTGCTCCAGGAGATCGAAGCGCGCCTCGCGACCGTCCACGACTTTCACGGCAAGGAGTGGCTGTCGCTCCACGCCGAGGCTGGCGAGGCCGCTAGCGCGCTCGGTGATCCGCGGACCGCGCTCGAGCACTTCATCCGCGCCATCGACACGCCAGAGCCGTCACCCGATGCGCTGCGCCGCGCCCACCAGCTCGCGACCCAGCTCGGCGATGAGCACCAGGTGGTCTTCGTCATTCAGTCGGCCGCGAACGCGCGCGAGCAGCTCCTCACACGCGCCACCTCGGCACGCGGCGCCGAGCGTCACGACTGGCTCTACCTTCTGGGGCAGGCACACGAGTCGGCGAACGACACCGAGCCGGCCATCGTCGCCTACCGTCAGGCCGTGATGAGCGGCGAGGGGCCGGTTCACGCGCGCGCCTTCGCGGCCCTAGAGCATCTCTTTCGTAAGCGCGGAGAGTGGCAGGAAGTGGCCGACCTGCACGACATTCGCGCCAAGCGCGCCGACGACGCGTCCGACAAAGCGGACAGTCTCTACCGCAAGGCGCTGATCTGGAAAGAGTACCTCTTCGACGAGGACGGCGCCGAGGGCGCGCTCGAGGCGGCGCTTACGCAGGATCCGGAGCATCCCGGGGCACAGCTCGAGCTGGGCATGCTCGCCTACGGGCGCCGCAAGTACGCGCGAGCCTTGCCGCTGCTGCGCAAGCAGCTCGATGAGCGTGGTGACGACGCCGCCATCGAGCACTGGCTGGCGCTGCTCGAGTCGCTGAAGGAGACGGGCGACACCGCGGGCGCGCTTACCGCCGCTGGCCGCATCTTGGACCGCGAGCCCATGCGCAACGACGTGCGGGTCATCCGCGCCGAGCTGCTCGAGAAGAGTGACGCACAGGATCAGGCCGCCGAGGAATGGCGCCGCTACCTGGAGAGCATCGGCAACGACGCGGACGCCGACATGCTCTCGAGCGTCCACGAGAAGCTCGCGCGCCACGCCTTGCGCCACCTCGATCGCCGAGAGGCCATGAGTCACTACGAGGCGGCGTATCAGCTCGCGCCCGAGTCGCTGGCGGTCATCCGCGGCATGCGCGCGTTGCACGAGGCCGAAGGGAGCTTCGCCGACGCCGCGGCGCTGCGTACCCGTGAGCTCGCGCTCGCGACCGACGCCAAGGAGCAGCTCGAACAGCACCTGGCGCTCGCTAAAACGTACAGCGAGAACTTGAGCGATCCAGCGCGCGCCGCGAAGCACCTCGAGAAGGCGCACGAGCTCGAGCCCGGTAACTTCGCCATCGCCCGCGAGCTCTTCGCGGTGTACGACGACGCGGGGCAGGGGACGAAGCTCACGCTGGTCGGAGAGCGTCTCGTCTCCACCGCGCCGGATGGCATGCTCGACGCCGCTTTCTATGGCCGCCTGGCGCAGGCGTACGAGGACGACGTGGGTGACGCGGAGCGCGCCAAGGCGCTCGTCGCCAAAGCGGTCGAGCTCGCGCCGCACTCACGCGAGCTGCGCGATAGCTACATCCGCTTGGCGCTCGCGACTGGCGACTTCGCGACATGGGCGCCTCTGGAGGAGAGGCTCATCGAGGAGCTCCCCGACGTCACCGAGCGCGCCCGCCGCTATCAAGCGCTCGCCGACATCGTGGGCCGCGAGCTCAAGACGCCCGCCAAGGCCGCGTCGCTCATGCTCAAGGCGCGCGAGCTCGACCCGAACGACGCCACCATGACGCGTCGGCTCGCGGACACGTATGCGCTCGACCCCGCGAGCTACGCGCAGGCTGCTGATCTCTACGCGACGTTGCTCGACGCGGATCCGCTGAACGTCGACTTGCTCAAGATCTTGGCGCGCCTCTCGGGGCAGATCGGCGACACCGACCGCGCCTACGGCTACTACGCCGCGCTGCTCGTGCTCTCGCCCAACGACGCCGAGGGCAAGCGCTTCGTCGTCGCCTGCCGCAACGCCATGCCTCCGGGGCCGCAGCGCGCTATCACGGACGCGGATCGCCAACATGGCCTCATTCATCCCGAGCAGCTCGGCACGGTCGAAGAGCTGTTCGCGCCGCTCGCGCGCTTCGCCGAGCTCACCCATCCCGGCAACTTGCGCCTGCGCGGCGTCGACGAGCGCGATCAGCTGGCGCCGACCGACGAGCGCGTGAAGTGGCTGACGCGCGTGCTCGAGCCCTTGGGGCTGCCGCAGGTCGCGCTCTACTTGTGGCGTGGTGGCGGCTTTGCTTGCGAGGCGGAGCTCGTGGCCACTCCTTCGATCCTGCTGGGCTCGACGTTGGCGAGCGACGCGTCGCAGCGTCAGCGCGCGTTCTTGGTGGCGCGCGCCGCTGAGCTCTATCGCAGCGGTCACACCTTGTGTGAGCGCTTGCCCCCGATGGGCCTCGAAGCGCTCGCAGCCGCGCTCTGCATGGCGTTGATCCCCGGCGCGACACCGCCGGGCGCCGGCCCCTCGAGCGCCGCTTGGGCCACGACCATCGGCGCTCCGATGACCGAACAAATCCGCGCCGCTCTCCGGGAGCGCGCCAAGACGTACATGAACCGCTATGGCGACCTGGATCTCGGTAAGTGGCGCCGCGCGTGTCTTGCGACCGCGGCTCGTGTGGCGATGCTCTTGAGCTGTGATGTCGAGGACGCTATAGCGGCCTTGCTTCGTTTGCGCGGCTTCGACGACATCGCGGACGACCAGCGCGCGGCGGTGCTGCTCGAGAGCCCCGAGGCCCTGGACCTCCTCCGGTTCGCGTTGAGCCCCAGCTACTTCAAGCTGCGCGAGGCGCTCGGTATGGCGCTGCGCCGGGCGAAGTAGGGTCAATGCATCGTGCGGTTTGGCGAACGGCCTCCTCCGCTGTTCCGGTCCTCGCCGGACGGCAGCCGCGGCTTGTCCTCGGCGGGAGATAAAGCAGCTCGTGCAGTGAGAGCCCGCCTGCGGGGCCGCGGCTGCCGCCCGGCTCCGGTCCCCGCGCTCCGGAGGC
>JBDHVB010000185.1:0-10913 GCA_039809465.1 Myxococcota bacterium | reverse complement strand
CTTTCGGCTTTCGGCTTTCGGCTTTCGTCTTTCGGCTTTCGGCTTTCGGCTTTCGATGCCTACTCCCCAATTCTCGCCGTAGTCACCACGAAATCGCCCACCTGCCGCCAAGTAACCTCCACCCTCATCCCCGCAGGAAACACCTCCGACCAAACCTCCGCCGTCCCATCCCCGAGCGGCGTCACCTCCACCTCCTCATGCGCCACATATCTCCGCACATACGGATCCAACGCCTTGTAAATCGACTCCTTCGCCGAAAAGCGCAGCGACAGCTCCAATGCCCTTTGCTCGTCCTGCATCACCCGCACCACGGCAAGCTCGCGCTCCGTGAGGATGCGCGCCGCGAGCTCATCCGACGGCCCCGGAACCGCTTCGACGTCGACGCCGAAGTGCCCGGTCACGTCGCGCGTCAACAGCGCCGCGGCGACCTCGTCCTTGTGGCTGATCGAGCCCCGCACCGACGCGGGGAGAATAGGCGCGCCACGATCATCGCTGAGGATCGCGGTGTCGAGACCGTGCCGCTTCAGCAAATCGCGCAGCGCGAAGCGTCCACCAGCGTAAGTGATCTTCCGCCGCACCGCGAATCGCGACAGCGGACGACGCTCCTCCTCGTGCAACGACGCCACGAGCGCTTCGAGCGTCGCGGCATCGTCCGGCGTGGGCAACGCAAAGCCGACGACGAGCCCGTGAACGGTCTCGAGCTCGAACAGCGGCGTCAGCAAGGCAAGCGCCTTAGAACGTGTACTTGATCATCGGCGACAAGCCGAGGAACACGCGCGACGGCGACAGCGGTGCCAAGGCCGACAGCTCGAGGCCGACCGAGAAGTGGCGGACGTGCACGTAGTATTCGAGGCCGATGCCACCGAGGAGCGCGGCGCCCTTCTCGGCTTTTTCGACCTTGTTGTCCGCCGAAGCGTACGCAACACCGGCGCTGAGCAACAGATCCAAGCGGTCGGTGAGATCGACCGCGACGCGGCCCTGCAAACCACCGTAGGCAACCGACAAGTCGCGCACGTAGTCGCTGCGGCGCCCGGAAGCGAACAGGTTACCGGCGACCAGCTGCAAGGCGACGTGGTCGGTCAGGTCGTAGCCGATGTTGAGCTGTAGTCCCGCGGTGCCGCCGAGCTTCTCCTTCTGGCCAGCGAGCAGCGGATACGGCGTGCCCGGACCAACGATCGGCGCTTCGAGGGTGGTGTCCGACAGCGTGTAGCCGCCGGTCGCCTTGGCCTCGATGTAGAACCCACGCACGACGCTGGCGATGGGATCGACCTGCCGCGGTTCACGTGACTGCTGAACCGCGGGAGGCGTGGATTGAGCGCTGGCCACACCGGAGGTGAGCGCAACGAAGGCGAGTGCGAGTGCCGTAGTTTTCATCAGCTCGACTTGAAGACGAAGGGATAGTTGACCTCGACGATACCGCCACCCGCGGGCTGCGGGAACCGCCACCCTTTGATTTTTTCAGCGAGACACTGACCAACGCGGGCGCTCTTGATCGTCGTCTCCGTGACCACGACCTTCTCGACCGCGCCAGTGGCGGCGATGATCCACTTCACCGCGACCTTGCCTTCGAGCGTTTGATCGCGCTGCAGCTCGATTTCGTAGCAGTAGCGGATCTGCGCCTTGTTGTCGTTGATGACCTTCTGGATGACTTCGCGGGGCAAGGCGCCCATGACGACCGGCGTCGAGAGCGACACCATGCCGCGATCCTTCGGACCGCCGAGACCCTTACCGACGTTCGAGCCGTAGGAGTTACCACCACCGCCCAAGCGGCCAGCCGTACCGATACCGGCGATGCCACGCGAGGTGCCGATGCCGCCGCCGGTCATGCTGCCGCCGCGGATACCGAGACCCGCGAGGCCACCCGCCGTACCAGCGCCGGTCGTGCCAATGACGTTCGAGAGTGTACCCGATAGCGTACCGCCACCACCGCCACCGAGCAGCGAGCCCTGACCACCGCCAGTACCGCCGGTGAACAGCTTGCTGAACTTCTCGGAGACCTCGCGCTGCTTGTCGGCCTGCGACTTCTCGCGCGGCACCTGCTTCACCTGGACGTCGTTGATCTTGGTGGGGGTGCGCTCTTTGACCTTCTCCGGCTTCTTCTTCTCTTCCTTCTGGACGATCTTCTCTTTGTCGCGCTCTTGCTTCTTCTTCATCTCCTCGAGCTTGTTCTTGGTGCTCTCGTCCATCTTCGGCGGCTCGAGGAGCAAGGCGATGACGCCCGGCTTGTCGAAGATGTCTTCACGCAGCGACTCGGTGTCGTGCGGGTAGACCATGAAGGTCACGATGAGAGCCAAGTGGAAGAAGATCGACATCAACAGGAGGTTGACGTACTGGAGATCGAGGTCCTTCCAGAACGGATTGGGCAGCGCCTGCGCCGGCGGCACGAAGCGGAACGCGAACGTGATCCCGCCCCAGTGGACGATGGCACGCGCGTCCTGCGGCAGCCTGACCTGGTACGAGCCCTCCATGTCGGAGTCTTTTTGCGCGAGCGACGTGCCACGCACCACCGAGAGCGGCTGCACCTGACCGGCGATCTCGATCTCGCCGTCCATCGCGTTCGTGAACGTTAAAACGTACTCGTCGTCGATGGTGCGGATGAGCGGAAACTCTTCCTTGGGCAGCCCCTCGGACGAGATGAACACGTTGGTGTTCTTGGTCTCGCCGATGGTGATCGCCTTCGGCTTGCGGCGGTGCTCGATGTTGAGGAGGATCGTGCCCCAGTAGACGCGCATCTCGAGGACGCGATTCTCCGCGGACATCGCCTCTTCGGGCGCGAGCGCCGGGTGCGGCTTCGACTCGATGGCCGCCGAGCGCAGGCGCTCTTGCGTGATGCGCTGGATCGGACGGACCGCCGAGGTGCCTGGATCGAAGCGCATCTCGCTCCCAGCGGCGGCGGCCGGAAACGCGGGCATGGGCTGGGGTGCCGGCGCGCTCTGCAGAACATGCGCGGGCTGCGCGGCGGGCTGTGTCCAGGCGGTAGGTGAATTGGCGGCGGGCATGCCGTTACGCGGTTGCGGTGGCATCGCCATGTTGACCGTGGCGGTCCCACCGACGGTGGCGGCGGCTTGCGGCGGCGCGAACACGGCTGCTTGGCCGAAGCCAATGACCAGCTGCGTGTCGCCGATGAGCACCTGGTCGCCGTGCGACAGCTTCACACGGTGCACCTTGGCGCCGTTGACGGCGGTGCCTTGGCCCGAGCCCATGTCAGTCAGCGAGACGTCCTGACCCGAGAATTCGATCACCGCGTGGATACGCGAGACCAGGGGATCCTCGAGCTTCAGCTGCGCCGAGGGCAATCGACCGATTTTGATCGTGCGGTTGGTGTCGCTATCGAATTGATGCGAGCCCAGCGGCTGGCCGCCGCGGAACACCTGCACGTTCAGCGAAACTCCCATCGTCTCCTCGCAACCCGATCCGGCGCTTTAAAAAACTAACGCTACTAGAGAGTGGTGACCGACTGCAAAATCTCGGGACGGAAGTTCTCGCGCACCTTGATCAAACGCTGGTGCCGCAAGCGCTTCTGTGACTCGAGGTACGCACCATCGGGCTTCGAGAGGTCACCTTCGATGGTGTCATCCCCGAAGTCGACGACCGTATGCTTGCGGTAAACGACGTCGCCGCTCTCTTGCGCAAATGCCGTTCCAGCCACGGACATGACTGCAAGTGCCGCGATTATGCTCAACAATTTGCGCATGGGAGGCTCCGTGAACATAAGCTAACCGTCAGGTTGTAGCCGAAAAGCCGCGTAAATGCGAAGAATCGCACCCTACCGACCACCTGAGGCCCCACCGCCCTTCATGATCTCGCCGAGCTGCTGCTCGATGAGCTTGGCGTCGGGGTTCTCCGGGTCGCACTTGCGTGCTTCCTTGATGGTCTTCATCGCGTCGTCGTTACGGCCCAGCTGGTAGAGGATCTGGGTCCACATGACGCGCATCGGCGCGCAGGCCTCGGTGTTCGCCTTCGGCGTCTCGGGGACCATGGCG
This sequence comes from Myxococcota bacterium, assembly GCA_039809465.1. GTDB lineage: Bacteria > Myxococcota > XYA12-FULL-58-9 > XYA12-FULL-58-9 > JALHOP01 > JALHOP01. The sequence continues at coordinate 6,930 of JBDHVB010000185.1, read as the reverse complement.
TAAGCACAGGCGACGTTCGCTTCAGCGGGCGCCATCTTGCTCATGTCGCCGTCGTTCGCGGCCTGCTGCACGATGCTCTGCGCCTCGACCATGAGCGACCACGCGGCGCCGATGCGCTCCTGCTCGTCGCCGATGGCGTCGAAGTCCGGCTTCTTCTTGTTCGCTACAGCGGAGCACACCTGCTCCACGGCTTCCTTGCGCTTGCGCTCCGCTTCCTCGCGAGCGCGCATCGCCACCTGATCGTTCTTCTGACGCTCGGCGTCGGCGATGAGAGCGTCGACGTCCTGCATGCCGGCATCGCCCGGGCCCGCGGCCTTGTGCGCCTTGCGATAGAGGTTCACGGCCTCGTCGTACTTGTTCAAGTGCCGGTGATAGAGGACCGCGAGGTTCCACGTCGCGTCGACGTCGTCGGGCGACTGCGCCAGCACTTCCTTGTAGAGGGTCTCGGCTTGGTCGTAGCGGCCCAGGCCCTTGTACGAGACCGCGAGGCCGATCTTCGCGCCCTTGTTGCTGGGCTGCTCCTTGACGATGGCCTCGAAGTTTTGCGACGCGTTACCGAAGTCGCGGTACTGCAACGCGATGTCCGCGAGCTGACCACGGACCTTCACCGACTTCGGGTCGTCCGCTACAGCGAGCTTGAGCTGGTTCACGCCGCCCGCGAGATCGTTCTTCTCGAACATGATCTGCGCGAGGATGGTGTGGAGCTGCGCGTCGTCCTTGTGGACCTTGAGGCCGCGCGCCAGGATGAGCTCGGCCATGGGCAGGTTGCCCTGGGCGCGATAGCTCTCGGCGAGGATGCGGAAGGCCTCGAGCGACGCCCCGTCGCGCTGCAACACCTGACGGCAGAGCCCGATGGACTCGTCGTAGCGCTTCTCACGCAGCGCGATGCGGGCGAGCGCGAGACGCGACGTCGTGTCCTTCGGATCCTTCTGCGCGACTTCCTTGTAGATGCCGGTGCCCTTACTGGTCTCGCCCGCCGCGATGTAATCGGCCGCGACGTTGTTCGCCGCCGGCGCGAAGTCGGGCGACTCCTTGTAGAGCTTCTGGTAGATCTCGCGCGCGCCAGCCGCGTCTCCACGCTGCTCCTTCAAGACCGCGAGGTTGAAGCGCGCCATCTTGTGCTTCGGGTCGAGCGTCACGATCTCGTTGAGCTGCGTCTCGAGCCAAGCCGCGTCGACGCTCTTGCCTTCACCGAGCCGGTCCACGCTCTCGGTGAGCGCGGCGAACTTCGCCTGCGCCTGCTCGACGTTCGATGGACCAGCGGGCTTCGTGTCCGCTGGAGCAGCCGTGGCCGCCTTGACCTCTTGGGTCTCGGCGCTGCCGCCACCACAAGCCGCGGCGCCAAGGAGCAGAGCTGCGGCGGCCAAAAGACGTGTCGTTTTCATCGGCCACCTCCCTTACGCTTGCCTTTTTTGGGCGTTGCCTTCTGCTTGGGAGCCGGCTCGCTCGGGTCCGCCGCGGCGGTCTCCCCCGCGTCTGACTTGTCCTTCTCGACCTTCGACACGCTCTGCGGAGACTTCGCGCCCTCCGCCTCCGGCACCGCGCCACCCTGCAACGCGACCTGCACGGTCTTGTAGCTCTCGCCGTCAGGCACCACGACACCGGCGCGCGCGACCTCGAGCTTGTCGCTGTAGTCGACCTTGGAGAGCCGCTCGATGACCGGCTGGTACTCGAACGGCCGCAGCTTCTGCAGCTGATCGAGCGCTTTGACGGACCACTTGTTGTAGACGCCGAGCTCGTTCGCCTTCTGGACGCACAGGCGATACGCGTCGACGGCCTGCTCCTCCGTGGGCGCCGCCTTGCTCTTGAGCTCGTTGCGCAGCATGCCCTTCTGCTCGTCGGTGAGCGCCTGGCCCGCCAGCATGTTGGGGATGGGCGCGTTCACCAGCTTGTCGACCGAGTCCTTGTAGAGATCACCGATCTGGTAGAGCGCCGCGAGGCCCCACTCGGCGACGCCGATGGTGACGATGTCGGTGTACTGCTTGACCAGCTTGTCGCGGGCGCGGACCTTCTCGGCGATCGAGTCCTGGAACTTCTTGATGGCCTGGTCGTTGGTCGGGTTCATCATCGCGATCTTCATCGCCTTGTAGGCCTTCAGATCCTCGTCGAGCTGCTGGAACTTGAGCTTCGCGACCGCTTCGGCGCAGCCCGTGAGCTCCGACTTGTTCACCTGCCTCTGCCAGCCGGGCCAGTTGCGCAGCACGAAGGTGTCGGTCTCCTCGGCGCCCGACTTGTTGTTGACCTTGCGCATCACCTCGCCGCGGCGGAACTGCGCGACACACAGGTGGTCGACGTTCTTGCGCGCGTAGTTCTGATTACGGATGTAGGCGAAGTAGCAGTCGTGCGCCTCGATCCAGATCTTGTCGGCGCCCTGCGTCCTGCGGCCGTTGTTCTTGGCCTCGATGGCGCGCGCCTGGTTCTCGTAGGCCTCGCATTGCGAGAAGGCGATGTTGGCGACCTCTTCGTCTTGCGGGTAGGCCTTGATGAAGTTGTCGCGGTCACGCTTGCTGCCGGCGCTGTCGCCGAGCGTCGCGCGGTAGATGCCGGCGTTGTAGAGCGCGTCCTTGCTGCGCCTGTCCGCCGGATAGCGCTGCGCGAAGAGCTCGAGGTACTGCGCGGCGTTGTCGAAGTCCGCGATGCGCTCGTACGACTGCGCGATGTTGTAGAGCGTCTCCGGGACGAGGGGTGAGTCGGGGAGCTTCTCGACGAGGAAGCGGCGGGTCCTGTTGGCCTCGTCGCTGCGGTTCGCGAGGTCGTAGTTGATCGACGCGTTGTAGACCGCGTCGTCCGCGAACTCGGACGTCGGGAACTTCTCGTAGAACTGCATGTACGCTTTGGCGGCGGTCACGTAGTTCTTCTTCTCTTCGTACTCGCTCTTGATGAGCGAGAACGTCGACTGCTCCTCGATGCGCGCGAACTTCGCCTTCTCGGCCTCGCCGCACGCGAGCTTGGTCGACTCGCGGTAGGTCTGCGCCGCCTGCTTCAAGGCGCGGTAGTTCTTCTGGCCGTTGTAGATGTCGAGCGCCAGGTTCGCGGCGTAGCAGGCGACCTCGTTCTCGGGGTGGTTGGTCACGATGTCGTGGAAGGCCGGCGCGGCTTCGTCGAAGTGATTGTAGGTGTAGTAGATGCGCGCCATCTTGTAGCGGATGGCGACGATCTCATCGCCCTCCTTACCGACGTACTGGATGTAGCGCTGGCAAGCCGCGATGAGGTCTTGCTTGATCTGCGGGATCTCCTTGGGCTCGGTGCCGCTGATCTCGGGCGGGTTGGTGCGGTCGAGATCCTGCACGAGCTGATCGTACGAGCGGACCGACTCCTCGGCGGCGGCGAGGACGATCTTCTTCTCACGCTCGTCGGTCGGCGTCGGGTTCATGAGCACGACCATGTCGTAGTTCTTGGCCGCCTCGTGGAACTTCTCGAGCTTGTAGAGCACCTCCGCGTAGTAGAAGCGCATGAAGAAGACGTAGTTCACGTCGGCGCCGGGGATCGGCTTCGGGAACACGGCGAGGTAGTGCGAGTAGAGGTCGTGCGCGAGCTGGTAGTTACGCTCTTGCGCCACGCCACGGAGCTTCTTGGCGTCGGCGTGGTACTCCATCGCCAGGCGGCGCAGCGAGTTCTCGGCGATCTCCTCCGCCTCGCGCAGATCCTTGTCGATCGTCTTCTTCTCGTCGTCGGAGAGGTCACCCTTCTCTCTGCGATCGCGGACTTGGTGGAAGTACTCGGTGAGGAGCTTCGCCTGCGCGACCGTGGCCTTGGGATCACCCAAGCGCGATGAGGCGTCGACGATGCGGCCCTGGAAGATCGGGATGCGGGTCGAGCGCGGGTAGTTCTTGATGAGGTCGCGGTAGACCAGGATGACGTTACGGTGGGCGCCCTGGCTGATGTACCAGTTACCCAAGCGCTCCATCATGTCCTGCACGGAGCCCTTGCCACCGATCTTCAGGAAGGTCGCGTAAGCGTTCTTCGGGTCGCCGATGTTCGCGTAGGCGCGGACGTAGTCCTTGATGCCTTCCTTGCGCAGCGCGATCTTGCCCTTGGTGTCGAGCGCCTGGCTCGGGTCATCCGAGATGGTGATGACCTCGCGGAAGCGCTCGAGGGCCAGGTCCCAGTCCGCCGTGTTCACGTAGCACCAGCCCTGCCAGTAGACCGCGTAACCGTAGACGGGGCTGTTGGTGAACTCGGCCGCCTTCTTGTAGGCGCGCAGCGCTTTCTGCACGTCCTTCTTGGTGTCGAAGTAGTACTCGCCGATCATCAGCCAGGCGTTCGGCACCCACTGTGACTCGGGGAAGTCCTTGATGATGCGCGTGAGGTACGGCGCGCCGTCCTCGGCACGCTCCATCTCCATGAGGGCGCGGCCCAGGTAGAACAGGGTCTTCGAGTAGTCGGCGTAGCCGTTGCACTCGTCGACGATCCACTTGTAGTTGCTGACGGTCTCGTTCTGGAGCGCCTTCTCCATCGACTCGAAGCGGGCGCGGTCCTTCTCGGGCGTGTTGAAGTCCTGCGACTTGTAGAAGGCGCGCTTCGACTTCTCCCAGTTCAAGTCCGCGAGGCGAAAGCGGACAGGCGCGGTCTCGTCGCACTTGGTCTCGAACTGCAGCAGCTGTCTCGCGAGCGCGATCTCCTCGTCGAGCTTCTCGTCGGCGAGCGCCTGCATGCCCTGGCCTTCGAGCTCTTTAGCGGACAGCGACGGGCCCTTGGAGTCGTCGAGGGTCGCCTTCACCGTCTCGGTCTTCTGGGCCTTCTCGTCGAAGGCGTAGTCCTTCTTGTCCTCGAGCTTGTCCTCGCGCTTGATGTCGTCGCGCTTGGGGAGCTTCCCCTTGCCGGCTTTTGCCTTGGCCTTCCCTTTGCCCTTCGACTGCGCGTGAGCGGTTGGTACGGCGGATGTCTCGACGACGACGGCGACAGCGCCGAAGGCCACGATTAGGCCGGCTGCTGCGAGGGCGTTGCGCGCTGCGTGAGCTTTGATCACCGACTGACTCCCAAAAGGAACGAGACCACCCCGGTCGATATCACCGAGTCCGCGTTCTGTTCAAAGAACGCGTCAAACGGGGGATCTCGACCGCCTGGCCCGCCCTTCGAAGCGCCGAAGGACGGGTTAGAGACAGCTCGTGCGGACGATTGTAGCGGGAAAACAGCGGCATGCGAGGAAACAGCACCGCGGCGATCAGCGCAAAGGCAGCTCGGGATCGGGCCAGCGCAGGGGCCCATCGCTCGCGGTCGCGCCGTTGCAATCCCCGTTACGGTCACGAATGGCGTAGTACTCGGCGCAAACGGCGGGAATGACGGTGGTCCGGCATTCGCCGAGATCGCGCCGGCTGCGCGTGGCGGTGGGATAGGTATTCACGACTTCCCAGGCGATGCGCTCGAGCGCGGCAAGGGTGTCCGCCGCGGCGAAATCCGCGACAGCGGCGCCCTCGGGTGAGGCGCGATAAACGGCCGCATAGACCGCGGCGGCGAGGGCATACGACGCGACCTCCGTGGGGTGGACGTTGTCGCTGAACAGCGCGTCGAGCCTTTGGCGTTGCGTTCCGCCGATGCCGGGGACGTCACCCGCGAGCGCAGCCTCGACCACGGCCGCGTAGACGAGCGCGCCCGGCGCGACCGTGACGGCGGCGGGGCGGTCTTCGCTCGCGAGCGATGCATTCACCTTGGCGGCGATGCACTCCCAAACGCCGACCTCCGCGCGCACGTAGCTGATCCAGCGCCCGGGGTCGCTCTTGTCGATGTCTGGCCAGGCCTGCCAGAACAAGGTGCGCGAGTCGGCGTGCTCGGCGACGCGGTCGTGATAGTCGCGCAGGTAACCGACGCTGTTCTCCCACACGAGAGTGTCGAGCGGATCATGGCGCTCGGTGATGACCAGCGTGTCGTAGTGCTCACCGGCGGCGAGGCGCGTGGGGTTTGCGAGCTCGGCGATGATGTCCATGCCGTCGCCGTCGCGATTCGAGCCTTGTTGATAGCCGACCCACGGCCCGCTGGTCCCGCCGCGGGTGCGCACCCGCAGGGGTGAGCCGGGGATGTTGTGGCGCTCCCAATCGTTGCCGCGGCCTTTGTCGTCCGCGATGGCGGTCGTGATGGCGGGGATGGGGTTCTCGAGCAGGCTGTGGCCGGAGAAGAGGATGTTGGCGCTGGTGATGGATGCTCCAGGCGAGCCGTCACCGCCGTCGGAGTCACCTTGGTCATCACCGCCGTTGCTATCGCCGCCGCTGCTATCGCCACCGGTGGCATCGCCGCCGTCACCCGCGGGGCCATGACCGTCGCCGCCTTGGCTGTCGCTATCGGATCCGCGCTGGTCCTCGTCGAGGATGCGTCCCTCGACGGACGCGGAGCAGCCGGCCCCGACCGAGGTGAATACGAGCAAAGCAACCCACGAATTCGAGCTCATGGTACGCTGACGCCACCACCCGGGCGAACCGGCTCAAAAATCGTCAACGCCGCATCCGCGCCACGGCTCAGGTCGCTGCCCGGCGCGCCCGCGCCAGCAAGGCGCGCATCAAGGTCCCAGTTCCCGGGCTCCGCTGCTCGAACCAGGCGATCGAGTCCTCGGTGTTGGCATGCGTCACCCGCTCGACACCCTCGTGCGCCGGCGAGAGCCAATGAATCGCCGCGGTGATGGCACGCGCCACCGCGAGACGCGTGACGAACGAGAAGCGAAAGGCGGGAATGCGGTCGGACGCATCGGCCAAAGCCCGCCTGTGCTTGGCATCCGGCGGCCCCCCTCCCTCGACGACCATCATGATATTGGCAACCATGCCCTCCTGCGCCCGCGCCTCCTCCCCAAGCGCCTGCATCGCCACCACGAGCTTCCCATACTCCGCCGGCCCACTCTCCTTGTCCGTCATGATGGCCACGAGGCTCAGCGCTTCTTTGTCATACCCGCTGCAGAACATGCGGCCGATTGTAGCAGAACGGGCAGCGGCATGTGGGGCTGGT
>JBDHVB010000184.1:0-10936 GCA_039809465.1 Myxococcota bacterium | reverse complement strand
GTCCGCTAAAGCGACGCACCCTATCCCTTGCCAAATCGATATCGCTCTGCTATACGGTGCGGGTCTTTGGGCTTCTCAAGCAGTCGGACCGTTCGATTTTCTCGGCAGTTCTCCTTCCTCGGATCACCCCACAGGCTAACAAAAACTCACGCGGGCTCTTCGAAGCTCGCGGACATCGCTGTGTGCGGTGACAAAGGAAATAGAAATGCAGACCGGCAAAGTTAAGTGGTTCAATGAGAGCAAGGGCTTTGGCTTCATCACGCCGGACGACGGTGGCGATGACCTCTTCGTCCACTTCTCGGCCATCGAAGGCTCGGGCTTCAAGACGCTGCAGGACGGCCAGCCCGTTCGCTTCAACGCCGAGCGCGGCCAGAAGGGCATGCAGGCCCAGAACGTTCAGCTCGCGAACTAACAACTAGTCGTTGAGTAAAGCGCGTCCCGCCGATAAGGTTGGACGCGCTTTCTTTTTCTCGCTGGAGGAACACGTGGTCAGCAGTCCTGGTTTCATCAAGCGTCAGAAAGAAATGAAGCGCGCCGAGAAGCAGCGCGACAAGGCCGCCAAGAAAGAGCAGCGCAAGCTCGAGAAGGAAGAGCGCGCCAAGAACGCCGTCCCCGGTGAAGATCCGGACCTCGCGGGCATCGTCCCCGGTCCGCAGCCACCGCTGTTCTGAGCGACGCAGCGACCGCGCCGTTCCGTGAAAGCGTTGATCGTGGCGACGCTCGTCCTCGCATCGGCGAGCGCGCGGGCCGATGATTGGACCGGCCCCGACAAGACGCGCCACTTCGCCGTCTCGGCCGCCATCGCCGCGGGGAGCTATGGTGTCGCCGCGATCGCGGACGGCGATACGCAAACCCGCGTGCTCACCGGGCTCGTCGTCGCCGGGCTCGCGGGCCTCGGCAAGGAAGCTTACGACGCGGCGGGCAGCGGCGACCCGTCCTTCAAGGATCTCGCCTGGGATGGCGCCGGCATCGCGACCGGGCTCGCGACCGCGTTCGCCGTCGACATGCTCGTGCGGTGGCTCACCGACGAGCCTCCAGCATCACAAGCCGTCGTAAGCCGCTTTAACGGACGGCTCGCCGTACTCCCGTTCGAGAGCCCGTACCGTGAAGTGGCCGCGCGCGAGCTCTTGGAAGTGCCCCATGAAGATGGTGTTGATGGTGGCGCCGCCGATCGCGCCCACGGCGGGGAGCGCCGCGGCCAGGGCCTTCTCGGTGACGACCACGCCAAAGCGCGACGCGATGGCGGTGATGAGCTTCACGACCGCGGGCGCTTCTTTTCCTGCCGCGCCGCGCGTCAAAAGGTGCCGAGCTGCATCGCTCGTGAGCCGGCCGATGGCGAGACGTGTGGCGTAGTAGCTCGTGTCGGTGCCGTCGTCGTCGGTGGAGGGGCCACCCAGGGCAAAGACTTGCAAGCACGCCAAGCGGGTCTCGACCGACGCCAGGTCCTCACCATGCTCGCGGGCGATCTCGGCGATCGAGCGCAGCATGAGCGTGGTCGACACCGGGAGCTCGAGGACGAGCGCGGGCAGGCCGAACGCGCCGCCCAAGCCGCCAACCAAGGCCGCTAGCCCCAGGTGCAAACGGCCACCACTGGGTGCGCCTTCGGCCAACGTCAACACCGCGACTTCCAAGGCTTTTTGAATCGCCTCGTTGGCCGCGCGGTCGACGACACCCCGCGCCCGCGCCGGCAGCATGGCGAGGCCTTTTTCGATGGGCGTGCCAATCAGCTCGCCGACGCGGGCGGCGATGCTCTGCTCGGTGAGCTGCTGCTTGGCGAGGGCTAGACGTTCACGGTCGGGCTGGGTCAGGTCTGTCATCGCAACTAGTATGCGCACAACTCGGGAGGCTGGTAGGCTTCTCGGTATCCTTCGAGGGGCCCGTCCCATGGAATGCCAAAAGTGCGGCGAAGAAGTCGAAGAGCTCGTCAAAGTGAAGGTCGGCAAGAAGTCCATGAAGGTCTGCGAGCAGTGCGCCGATGTGCTGCGTGAGAGTGACGAGATCGCGGGCGAAGCCGAAGGTGCCATGCGCGACATGATGGGCTACAAGGGCCGCTGATTTTTTCCCCCTTCCCGCCGTAGGCGCGAGTCGCTACAGAGCCCACACAATGGTCGACGCTAGACGCTCGGTCGAAGATGCTCCCCGGATCAGTCCGAAGATCACGCGTGGTGAGAGCGCCGCGCACGGAGCTGGAGCCTTCGCCACGGCGCCCATCGAAAAGGGCGAGCTGATCGTCATCTTCACCGGCGCCGTCACGGACACCGCCGACACCGACTTCGCCGACTATCATCTGCAAGTCGGCGAAGGACGCTACTTGGGTCCCTCGGGAGATCTCGACGATCTCGTCAATCACTCGTGCGAGCCGAACGCCGGGTTCAGCGCCCAGAGCCAAAACGAGATGCCCATCCTCATCGCCCGCCGCGACATCGCGCCAGGGGAAGAGATCACGATGGACTACAACGCCGTCATCGACGAAGCCGACTGGCCGGGCTTCGCGTGCGGCTGTGGCGCGTCGGGCTGCAACGGCATGGTGCGCAGCTTCCGCGATCTCTCGGACGTGAAGAAGCAAGCCTTGAAGCCCTGGGTCTTGCCTTACCTGCGGGAAAAGTACTTCCGCTAAAGCGTTCAGGTACGGCGCAGGCCACGCTCGGTGATGCCGACGACCGTGATCTCGCGGCGGTTCGCGGTGAGCTGCTTGGCGTAGAGCTGCGCGAAGCCTCGCCGGTTGCGCACCCGGTTCACCAGCTCGGGGATGCGCGCCGAGAAGCTCGGCGTGTTGAGCTTGAGCGTCAGCACGACGCCGTACGTGGGCGCGCGGTTCAAGCGGTAGATATGATCGATGGCGCGCAGGCCGAGCTCCGGCTCGGTGTTCATGTCGAGGAGCAGCCAGTCGACGCGCTTGGGGAGGTCGCTCTCGCGGATGTCGAAGGCGCTCATGGCGCGGTGGGTGAAGCGCTTGTTCGCTTTCACGACGGGCGCCATCTCACCGGGGTCGACGCCGGTGACCTTCAAGCCACGCGAGAGCAACGCATAGGCCACGCCACCGGGCGCCGCGCCCAGCTCGACCGCGACGTCGCCTTCGCGCAAGCGTAGATCGAACCAACGGATGGCCTCCTCGACCTTGAGATAGGCGCGCGACGGCGCCTCGGGCGGATGCACGGTGACGACCGGTGACGGCGGATGATCGATGGTGTGGGCGTGAACGCCCAGCCACCAGCTGTCGTCCTCGACCACGATGACGTCGAAGACCTCTTGGCCCACCGGCGGCGCGCTCAGCACGCTGACCCCCAGCCCCTCGAGCTCTTTCGCGATGCGTGCGCTTTCGCGGGCACGCTCTTCCAGGGCCTCACCCTCCTCGCCGGGAGCCGCGACATCGCGGAGCCAGAGCTGCGCGACAGGCCGTTGCGACAGCACCCGCATACGCTCGGCCATGACCTTGGTGCGCTCGGCGGCCGGCGTCTCTTTGGTGACGACCTCCCCCAAGCACGCCCCATAGGCCCTGGCGAAGACGGCGCCGAGCTCGAAGTCGGGCGTGATACGCGGCGTGTCGCGGCTGTCCTTGAGGGTCAGGAAACCCGGACGGGAGAAAGCCGGACGCAGGAACGGAAAGCGCTGCGCGAGCTCCTCCTTGAGGATGCGCTCGGTGCCCACCTGACACGTGGCGAAGAGGAACTGCGTCTCCATCACAACGTCACCAGCATGGCACGCCCGACGTCTTGCGTCACCCTTCGTCGCCCCTCATAAACGCGTGAAGCCGATGGACATCTTCTTCGCGAAAGCCAAGGTGTTGGTGGCGCTCGTCGTCATCGTCAACCCGCTCAGCGTCATCCCCGCCTACATCACCCTGACGCGCGACTACACCAAGGACCAGCGCGCCGGCACCGCGCGCACGGCCGCCATCGCGGTCGGCTCGGTGCTCATCATCTCGACGCTCCTGGGCGCGCACATCCTCGGCTTCTTCGGCATCAGCATCGCGGCGTTCCGCGTCGGCGGCGGCATTCTCATCTTGATGATGGGCTTATCGATGCTCCAAGCCCGGCAGAGCCGCGCCAAGCAGACCCCCGAGGAAGCCGCTGAAGCGGAGGACAAACAGAGCATTGGCATCGTACCGCTCGGCATTCCTCTGCTCGCGGGTCCGGGCGCCATCTCGACCGCCATCGTCTACGCCGAGCAGGCAAAGTCGTGGATCGATACGGTCTTCACCCTCGCCTGTTGCGCCCTCGTGGGGGTCGCCGTCTGGGCCGCGCTGCGCACCGCCGAGCCCATGGGTCGGGCGCTCGGGCGAACCGGTCTGAACATCGCCACCCGTGTCATGGGTCTCCTGCTCTCCGCCCTGGCCATCGAGATCATCGCCTCCGGGGTGCGGGCGCTCCTGCCCGGCCTGGCTTCCGCATCGCCGCAAGGTTAGCTATAGGCGCCGCGTGCAACCGCTCGTCGTCGCCAGCCACAACATCATGCACGGCCTGCGCCTCCAGCAGCTCGTGGCGACCTACCGTGCGCTCGCGCAGACCTTGGACCTGGGCGTTCTGTGCCTCCAGGAGAACGAGGTCGGCCGGGAAGCGACGCCGGCGGAGATCGTCGGCCACGCGCTCGGTCCAGATTACAATGTAATCTGCCGGGGTGAGAACGCACAGCTCGCCGTGGTCTACGACACGCGCCGCGTGAGCATCCGCGAGGAGGCGCTGCTCCCCCTGCCGAAGCTCAAGGTGATGGGGAAGCTCGCGCCCCTCTACATGAAGTCACCCGAGCCCGAGCAAAAGTACGCTTTGATGTGCACCGTGACGCCCCGCGAGGGCGCGCCGTTCACGCTGGTGAACTTCCATCTCGACGCCGCGGGCTCGAACAAGCATCGCCAAGAGCAGCTCTCCGCGGTGAGCACCACGTTGATCGCGCGTGACTTGCACCACCGCTTGATCGCCGTCGGCGACGCCAACGTGTTCACGCTGCGCCACAAGCATCACCGTCAGGCGTACGACCACTTGCTCTCGCCGCTCACCGAGCTCGGCGCGGTCGATCCCGAGACCCGCCCTACCCACTTCTTCTCGCGCTCGCGTGAGCCGAAGGTCGCGCAGCGGGTGGCGCGGCTCATCGGCAAGCTCCGCTTGGATCTGCCGCGGCGCTACGACGTCATCTGCAGCAACCTCGAGCCCTTGTCGCGTGGCCAGGTGGCGACGCCCGATTCCGATCACGATCTCTTGTGGGGGCGCTTCGATGTGTCCGCCATGGAAGACGATGCGCTATTGAAGCGCGAAGGTGCACAGAAGTGGGCATGACCGCGATGGTCGCCGTGAACCTCGGCGACACTACCCCCGAGCAGCGTGAAGCGTTCGACACCCAGATGGACAGCCAGGACTGGCTGAAGGTGCCGAAGCTCGTCTCGACGTACGCCGCGAACTTCCCCAACGCCAATGGCGACGAGGCGGTTCAGGCGCTGGCGCAAGTGGCGGTCGACATCGTCACCATGTCCGCCCGGGCATGCAAGATCGAGCGCTTCGACGCGGCGGTGCACGTGGGCAAGGGCATCCCGTCGCTCTTCAGCGGACCGTAGCGGCTGCGGCGTAGTCCACCGGCAGCCGCGTCATCTGAAACAGCGCGGCGATGAGGTGGTCGTTCTTGCCGGTGCGGTGGGGGTTGTAGAACTCCCAGACGATGTCGCCTTGGGGAGTGACTTCGAGGGCGCGGCCGGGCTCGGTCTCGGCGATGAGGGTGTTGCCGTTCGACAAGCGCTGCTGGCCGCCGCAGGTCTCGGAGTAGAACGGGGTGCCGTTGCCGTCGTAGGTCCAGAGCGGTTGCCAGGTGGGCGAGAACTCCACGACGCGCGAGCGGTTCTCGATGCCGCGGTTGTCGAAGAGCAGCATGTTGCCGCTCGCCAGGATCTCGGGCGCGTGCTGGCGGTGCCAGGTGCCCATCATCGACCAGACCGCTTTGGCGGACTCGACGTCGATCACCACGAGCGCGTCGATCTCGCGGATGGAGAGGAGCGCGCGCCCCTTGGTGAAGAGCGGCCACTTCTCGGTCTGGCTGCCGTCGAGGATGCGCACGGCGTTGGTGTGAAGAATGTCCTCGCCCGGCGGGACGGTGCGCAAGATGTCGGACTCGTCGCTGTTCTGGATGGCGTCGTAAATCGACAGCTCTTTGACGAGCTTGCCGGTAGAGTCCAGCACCTGGAGGAGATCGTCGATGAACGGGTGCGGCTGCTGCTCGAGCACGGTGCGGCGCTTGCGGCCGAGCGCGTAGATGGTGTCGTCGGGCGCGATGTCGATGTCGTGGTGGTTCCAACCCTGGAAGGTCCAGATGGGCCGCGACTCCCAGTCGAGCGCGACCAAGCCCGCTCCCTCGTAGATGGCGATGATCGAGCCATCGGGCCGCGGCTTCGCCATGCGCCAGTAGAGGCGGTCCATGTCTCGCGCGGCGGTGAAGCCCTGGAGGTTCGGGAACGCCTTCTCGCGCGGATACGACCAGGTGTGCAGGAGCTTCCCGCTCATATCCACGAGGTAGGCCTCGGAGGCGTGGCCCGAGACGTAGAAGTTGAGGCCTGGCTGCGCGCGCCGCGCGTCGTACTTGGTGACGCCGGTCAAATGCGGCGCTTCGGTGGTGCCCTCGACGTAGCCCAAGGCGAGCAGACGCGCGGTGTCCTCCTCGGAGGGCTTGGCGCGCGGGACCTCGTGCCACTGGCCGACCCGTGGCCAGCCGACTTCGGCGTGCACCTCGGCGCGCTGGCGGTTCCAGTGGCGCTCGATTGCCCAAGCGGACGCGAGCATGCCGACGAGAACGCCGAGCTTAAGGACTATCGCTCGCCGGTCCACGACTCGACTCGACTGGGGTGGGGCTCGCGGCGGCTGGCGGGATGATCTCCTTGGTGTCGGTGTCGCCCGCGATCTGACTGACCGTCCTGCGGGCGCGATAGGCCGCGCGCAGCTTGAGGATGGCGTAGAAGATCACGAAGACACCGATGGCGCCGAGCAAGAACGAGTGACCGACCTTGCGCGCCGCGACGTCGAGCCATGCCTTGCCGTGGATCGCCGCCAAGGCGCCGAGCGTGAGCCAGATGGGCACGCTCACCAGGCAACCCAGGAAATCGAAGAGGAGAAACTTGCTGACCGGCATGCGCATCGCGCCCGCCGAGAAGAAGGTGACGAAGCGCACGCCAGCGATCTGACGGCCGAGGAAGACGGTGAAGTTGCCGTAGTGATCGAACCAACGTTGCACGCGGGCCAAGCGCTTCTCGGGCAGCAAGCGGCCGATGAGGCGGACGCGCGCCGGCAAGGCGAAGCCCCAGCGGCGGCCGATGCTGTAGGTGAGCAGGTCACCCGCCAGGATGGGCACGATGACCACCGCCATGGTGATGGCGTAGTTGAGCAGGACGAACTTGTCGCCCGAGAGCTTGAAGGTCGTGAAGCCCGAGATGGTGAGCGGGATGTCTTCGGGGAGGGGGAAACCGAGCCCCGCGAAGAACAAAATGAAGATGATGGAGGCCCAGATGACGCCGCGGTGCGAGTCGTTCCAATCGGGGTCGAAGAAGCTCGCAACGAGTGCCTGAACCCACTTGCCGGGGCCGGCGTGGGTGGCGCCGATGACGGCGACGGTCAGAGCTGCTTTGAGAATACCGATCAGCATGCGACAAGGTGCTCGACGATGCGGCCACGAAGAGCGAGAAACGCCAGTACCACGGGCGATTGCAAAACCGGAAGAGCAGCCGAGGCGATGCCTATCGAGGGCTGCGAGGTCTGCGGGAAACCGCGCAATGTCTGCGTATGTGACCGCAGCGCCCCCCAGCACACGCGGCTGCGGGTCGTGGTCCTGCAACATCCTCAAGAACAAGATGTGACGCTTGGGACCGCGCGCCTCCTCGGCACGAACCTCGAAAAAGCGAAAATCGTCGTCGGGCTCTCCTGGCGGTCTTTAGGCGCCGCCCTGGGCGAGGAGGTCGACCCGGCGCGCTGGGCGGTCATCTTCCCGCGCAAAGGCGAGGCGCAGGGCAAGGGCACGCGCGTCGTGAACAAGTCGGGCGTCGTGGTGCAGCCCAAGAAGATCGAAGGCATCGTCGTTCTGGACGGCACCTGGTCGCAGGCGAAGACCCTGTGGTGGCGCAACGCCTGGCTGCTCAAGCTCCAGCGCGTGGTGCTCGAGCCGCGTGAGCCGTCCATTTACGGGGCGATGCGCAAGGAGCCCAAGAAGACGTACGTGTCGACGCTGGAGGCTGTAGCGGACACGCTGGTCGCGCTGGGAGAGCCCGAAGCGGTGCGTGACCACTTGCGGCGGGTGTTTCGCACGATGGTGCAGCGGGTGCGCGATGCGCGGAAGGCTGGGACGGTCGTGGTCACGGAGCCTGCCGAGGTGGAGACCGCCGAGTCGATTGAGTCCGCTGAAGAAGACGAATCACCCTAAGCCGAGCGCTTTTGCGTGAGCGCGCCTCTCACGAACCCGGGCTTGATCGTCGTCTTCGGCACCTTCGCCGGGAACCACTGGCGGACGTCCTCCTCGAGCCCGAGCCCGTGCATGAAGTTGTAGAGGCCTTTGCGCAGGCCCTCCCCCAGCATGGCGTGGTCGGCGCCGGTCGGGTCGATGAAGGGGATGTCGTTCTCGGCGAAGCTGGGCTCGGGGCGGGGCGGGAGCGTGATGCCGTACTTCGCGGGGTCCTTCGCGATGGGGGCGTGCACGGTCGCGGCGAAGCGGTGCCAAAACGCCGAGTCGAGGCAGCCTTCCACGAAGAGCTGACGCACGAGCTCGAGGGCATCGACGGTCTCTTGCACGGTCTGCGTCGGGAAGCCGTACATGAGGTAGGCGTGCACGCGGATGCCGGCGTCGCCGAAGGCCTTGGTGACGCGCGCGACCTGCTCGACGGTGACACCCTTGCGCATGAGCTCCAAGAGCCGGTTGCTCGCCACCTCGAGGCCGCCGCTGATGGCGATGCAGCCCGACTGCGCGAGGAGCCTGCAAACCTCGGGGGTGAACGACTTTTCGAAGCGGACGTTGCCCCACCAGGCGACCTGGACCTTGCGCTTGATGAGCTCCTCGGCGAGCGCCTTGAGGGCGGCGGGTGACGCGGCCTCGTCGACGAAGTGGAAGCCGCGGGTGCCGGTCTCCTCGATGAGCTGCTCGATGCGGTCGGCGAGGAGTGTCGCCTGGAGCGGATCGTAGTGCTGGATGTAGTGGAGCGTGATGTCGCAGAAGCTGCACTTACGCCAGTAGCAGCCGTGCGCGACGGTGAGCTTGTTCCAGCGGGTGTCGCTCCAGAGGCGGTGCATCGGGTTCAGGGTGTCGATGACCGCGAGGTAGTCGCTCATCGGCAGGCCGTCGTAGGTGGGCGTGCCGGTGTCCTTCATGGGGATGTCGGGGAGCGTGGGATCGTCGTGGTAGGTGACCTGACCGCCACTCTTGGTGCGCGTACGCTTTAGCGTCGCAGGTTGGTTCGCGTAGTACGCGAGGAGCTGCTCGAGCGGACGCTCGCCGTCGTCGTAGGTGATGGCGTCGACGTAGTCGAAGAGGCGCGGCTCGCTGAGCCTGCGTAGCTCGGTGTTCACGAAGCCGCCGCCCCAGACGATCTTCGTGTCCGGGCTCGTCTGCTTGATGGTCTCGGCCATCCGGAGCGCGCCCAGGACATTGCCGGGGAACGGGAGCGTCATGCCGACGACCCGCGGCTGGTGCTCGGCGAGCAGCTCGCAGGTGAGCTCCTTCAGGACTTGCGACGTGACCTTTTGCCTACCGGCATCGAGCTCTTCGAGGAGCGGATCGATGGTCGGCTGGCTGGTGGCGAGTGACTCGCCATAGCGGGCAAAGGCGAAGTGCGTGTCGATGCCGTCCTTGATGGCGTCGGCGATGGTCTCGATGAACAACGTCGCGAAGTAGCGGGCGCGGTCGACGATGCCCATCGCCCCGAAGGCCCAGTCCAGATACTCCTCCTCGTGACCAGGCGGCCCGATGCCGGCAAAGCGCGGACCCTCGACGAGCATGCGGCGGCTCGCGATGCGGTGCGCGAGCGAGAGGTCGCGGTTCTGCAAGAAGGTGACGACGGCGCTCACCTGGCTCGCGATGGCGTCGTGGTGCTCCCCGAGGAAGCGGACCGCGGGGGAGGTGTGCTGCTCGGGGAGCGCGCTGGCGATGCGGGTGATGCCCTTGGGGCTGATGAGCCTCAAGACCCACGCGAGCGCCGGGTCCGCCTGAGCGACGTCGTGGCCGCGCGTGCGCAGGTAGCCCGTGAGGTAGGCCGTCGCTGGATACGGTGTATTCAGCTGGGTCATCGGAGGTGTGACGAGCAACAACTTCATGCGCCTTTACAGTATCCACCGATCTGGTAAGCCGTGCCCAGGATGCTCCCCCGCCTATCTATCGTCATCGCGTTGGTTTTGGCCTCTGGTTGCAGCTTCGTACGTGGCAATGGCTCGGAGCTCAAACCACAGGCCGGTAAGCCCCAAAACGACTTCCAGACGACGTATTACGACGTTCGCGAGGAGACGCGCGGGGTCGCGACCTGCGTCGCGAAGCCGCCGCTCGCGACCCTATTGGATGACGGCTGCGGGACCGACATGGCGACGTGCAAGAGCGGCCTCGAGGCGGTGGCCGGCCGCCTTGATGGATCGTTCGAGGCGCTCTTCGCCGATACGCTGACGCGGACGGATGGCGAGTTCGACTATGTCTGCAAAGGCGGCAGCAATCCGCCGGACCTGCACTTGCTCGGTCTGTCGGGGCTGGCGTTGCTGGGCGCGCCGGCGGCTTTCGACCGGATGGTCGCGCTGGATGATCCCGCGGCGCGCGATGCGGCGTGGCACGTGGCGATGCGCGGGCCACTGACGTTCGCGTTGTTCCAGACCGGTGACCGCGAGCGAGCCTTGCCGAAGGTGGTCGAGCTGGCGCAGTTGCCTGGCACCGAGGACGCGGCACGGGCGCGGGCTGTCCTCTATGTCGGACGCTGCGACAGCGACGGGCTGATCGACACCTG
>JBDHVB010000183.1:0-11147 GCA_039809465.1 Myxococcota bacterium | reverse complement strand
TCGATGCTCATGATTGATCACATCTCGATTGCTCGTTCGGCGAACGCGGCGAGCTTGGCGAGGTCGTTGTAACCGCGGGCCAAGACCATCCATCCTGGCGGCCCGTTGTTTTTGATGTGGCCACCGATGTACGCGATTGCCGCCAATGCGTCGGCCACGGTAGCGTTTAGTGGAAAGCGCTTTGGCGCTTCGGTGCGCAGGACAAGAATTTCAGCTTTGGATAGCACGCTGGTTGCGGGAGCGGTGGGTTGGGTTCGTTCGAGAGTGCGAAGCGCCAAGAGCTTCGATGCAATCGGAATAAACAATCCGAGAGCCGCTTCGAGCGTGTGGCTGCTGTCGAGTTGCCGGGCCTCATACGAACAGCCCGTCTTGAGGGCCTTGAAGTATTCTTCGATGAGCCAGCGCGCGCGATAGATGTCCACGACACTTTGCATCTGCTCGCTATCACGGATGGGTTCAGAAGTCGCGAGGATCCACTCAACGGGGACTTCGCCCTCGGGTGCATCCGGTTCCCAAACGCGCACGATGTTCACCGCGATTTCGGCTGGCAACTTCGCGCTTTCTGGAATCGAGGATGGGCGCTTCAAATGAACCGCGATGCCACCAAGGGATAGGCTCGCTGTGCGACCTTCCCGCGTAAGATGGCGCGTGCGATGAGCTGTCGTTGGATTGTACGCGCGTGGCGAGAGTTCGACCTCGCGAGTGCAAGCCGCTTCAATGCGGGCAAGCCGGTCGCCCAGGTTGATCTCGGCATCGGCGGCGCTAAGCGCTCGATTTTTACAGAGGCGTACGCAATAGCGCAAACCGCACGCCGAAAGGTACGCCAGCAACGCATAGTCGTCGGCTTCACTGTCCATGACGTGCACAAAAGACACGTCGGGGTTTGCATCCTGGGTCCGAACAGCTTGGGCCAACCATCGATCGCCTTCGCTCGGAAGCTCCCGCTGCTTTTTACGCGGTAGCTCTCCTATAAGCTCCTCACGCGTCGCGTCCGGGCGCGTCCAGACGTGTGCATCCAGAGCCCCAAGTGGAACGCCCGCTTTTGCGTCCACGGCCAGTGTCGCATGCAAGAGCATGCCTTGGTCTTTCCGATTGATCCGACCCAACCCCTGCCGGCGTCGCACGCGCGCGTCGCCAAAACTCAGCGTGGTCGAGTCATGAATTGCGAGCGCAAGCTTGGCATCACGTACCCGTGCTTGGGTCTGTGCAAAATGTCCCGAGACGAGCTCGTCGAGAGTCACACGTGGATTGCGAACAAACCGGTAGAACGCTTCAAGCTCCGAGCTGTCCCGGAAAATCTGCGGGAAGCTCTTCTCAGGCTCCGCAGCTAGCTTTTCGACGATTGAAACGAGCCGACTGTGAAGCCGCTTGTCGCCAAGATCCACCGAGGAAAACGATTCCACCACCGCTGCACGCGAAAGTTTGGGCCTGTCCGACATCGTGCGCTTTGATCATGCGCGCGTTCAGGCGGCAAGCGGCGCGCTAAAGATGTGTAGGATCATGAGCATCGACGCGGTGAATGCGTGTTCATGGAACATTCCTGGTCGATCCTGGCCGCTGGTCGATCCTGGCCGTGGTCGACCCTGGGCGCGGGGTTGCGGGGGCGCATTCGGGACGGGGTTTGGGCCGGTAGCCAGGGGGATGGGGAGGCGGTTAAGTTAGGGACGCGTGCCGGCGGTGGAGAGACCGTGGCGGGGCGCGGTGGAGTGGAGCGCAATGGCGGTTACTGGGCCAGCGGGCGTGCGGGTTGCTGGAGAGGCGCTTGCTCCGCAGAGTGTGGAGCACGGGCAGGGCTTGGCGCGGGCGGAGGGTGTGCCGGCTAATCCGGCGGCCAACCCGTCGATGGCGACGGCGCAGATGCAGCGGGCGGTGGACCCGGGGCAGGCGGCGCAGTTGGTGCTGCCGAGTGTGGTGCCTCAGAAGGACGCCGCGCCTGACAGTGACTTCCGCGCGGCGATGGCGCCGCTCGCGAAGCTCCTCAACAATCCGGCGCTCAAGGCGGGGGCGGCGCTTCCTGGCGCAGCGGCGTTTCTCGCGAACATTCCCACGCTCGGCGCGATCGCTTCGGCGGCTTATGCGCTGTGGCACTTCGCGCGCTTCGTGCAAGCCTTGCTGGCGAGAGGCAAGCTCAGATGGGGAGAGCTTGCGAAAGCAGGTGGGCATACAGCGGCGGCGTTCGCGGCCGCGGCAGGTGCGCCGCTCGCGAGCACCGTAGCGTTCCTCGCCGACATCGCGACGACCGACGACGAGGAGTGGAGCGACGACGGGCTGCCGCGCAAGAAGCGCGAGCCGACCGAGTCGCCCGTGCCGGAGCTCATGGCCTAGCGGCGGGCTCCGTGTGATGATCGGCCGGTGAGCGACGCCGACGCCAATCCATTCGCCACACTCGGGCCGCCACCAGCCGGCGATGACCCGCGCGCGCAGCTCGAATACATGGCGAGCGTGCTCGAGGCCTTCAAGCACGCCAGGGAGCCGCGCATCAAACCGTTGCGGCAAAAGCTCTTCGCCGCTGTGTCCGCTATCAAGGACAACCCATCGGAGGCCGACAACACCCAGTTCCAGAAGCGGCTGCGCATGTTGCAGCTCGAGACCTACGACCTCGTGATGGTCCTGGTGAACCAGATCCGCGGCACCCTGCGCGTGCAGCTCAAGCGCGCCATGCCCAAGCCGCAAAAGCTCGACACCGAGAAGCTCCAGTCGGATCTCGGTGACTACGCGCTCGGGCTGCGCAAGCTCATCTCGGCGATGAAGTCTGGCGACGCCGCGAAGCGCCTCGAGGCGCAAGCTCTGCTCGAGAAAGCGGGCCGGAGCCTCGACGCGACCGTGCCCACCGCCGAGGAGGAAGACGCCCAGTAGCTGCTTGCGCGAGTGTTGCGAGCGTCGTGCCCCACACCAGATGCGCGACGATCATCAACGCCGTCCGCTTTTTCGGAGTGTGCTTCGGGTGCGGCAAGATGCCTGCTTTGGGGAGCCATCCGAGGTAGCTGCCGCCCCAGACCGCCATACCGTACAACGCCCCCTCGACGAGCGGATGCAAACGCAGCGCGGTGACCGGCGTATGCAGCGCGCCCGCCACCGCGCCATAGCCGAAGTGATTGAGCATGGTGAGCGCGTCTTTGTGACTGCGCAGGCCCAACGGCGCGCCGATGCGGCGCAACATACGCGTGGTGATGAGGCGCGGCGGCAGTGGATAGCGCTGGTAGCGCGGCAGCATCCGGAACATGGCTTCCATGGCCGCCGTCATGGCCGCGGTCGCGACCAAACCGGCGCCGGCATTGACGAGCAAGCGACGCATGATACCCCCTCCGCGAAGGTAACCATGCGTGCGGTTAGCGCTACAAAACTGCCCCGCGAAGGGAGCGATGCGCGCGGTCAGCGCTAGAAAACTACTCCGCGAAGGAACGATGCGCGCGGCTTGCCCTACAAAGCTACTCGAGCTGCATGCGCCGCGGCGTGATGTACCAATCGCTGCGAGTCAGCTCGCTCTCGCGCCAGCGCCGCGATTCCCGGCCCAAGCGGGCCACGGTCACGACGACCGGCGTGAGCAGGCTCGAGGAGAGGTGCAGGCGCGCCAAGGCGTCGCCAAAGTCTCCGGGCCGCACGACCTCGACCGCGATCTCTTCGCTCGCGAGCTGCTGCGCGGCCGCGATGGTGGACGCCGCGTTGGTCATGAAGACGATGCGCTGGGGGCCGTTGACGCGGGCGCGCATGCGCCGGAGCTGCTCGCCGGTCGGACCGCGGCCACTGCTCACCACGAGCATGGGCAGATGGCCCTGCTCGCCACGCGAGCGCAGCAGAGTGTCACCGAGCTCATCCCAGTCGTCGTCATCGATGCCGTCACCCCAATGGACGCACACGATGAGTCGCTCTTGAATGACATCCCAGCTCAGCCTGCTCATGCTCTGCTCCGTGAAACGCGGGCGATGTGTATGAGCAGAACCACCGGGCGGGCCTGGGCAATCCCGTGAAGATCATTTCTTCTTCGGGCGCGCGGTGACGGCTTTGCCGAGCTTCGCCACCGCTTTCGCCGCGGCTCGATCCTTGGCGCGGGCCGCGCGGATCGCCTTGGTCTCGACGACGACCTCCTTCTTGAGCGGCTTACCCTGTTTTTCACCAGCGGGCGTGTAGCCGACCGTGGGATCGAACGCGGACACGCAAAGATTGTTCAACGCGCAGACGTCACACATCGGCTTACGCGCGATGCACACTCTGCGGCCGTGCAGGATCAAGAAGTGGCTGAAGTCCACCCACTCGCTCCGTGGGATGAGCTTCATCAGATCTTGCTCGATGTCCTTCACATCGTCGTGCTGCGTGAGGCCGATGAGCTGCGACAGGCGCTGCACGTGCGTGTCGACGACCACGCCCTCGGCGAGCCCATACGCGGCGCCGAGCACGACGTTCGCGGTCTTGCGCGCGGCGCCCGGGATCTTCACGAGCTCCGCCAAGGTGCGCGGCACCTCGCCGTTGTGATGCTCGACCAGCGCCTTCGCCATGCCGATGATCGACTTGGCCTTGTTGCGGTAGAAGCCGGTGGTGCGGATGATCTCCTCGACGTCCGTCTGCTCCGCTTTAGCGAGCGAAGCCGGGTCGGGATACTTCGCGAAGAGCACCGGCGTCACCATGTTGACGCGCTTGTCGGTGGTCTGCGCCGACATGATGGTGGCGGCGAGCAGCTCGAAGGGATTCTTGTGATCGAGCTCGGTCTTCGGATCGGGGTAAAGCGCGCGGAGCTTCGCGATCAGCTCGGGGATAGCGCTCTTCGGTAACATCTTCTTGGCCACGGTGGCGCTGCATAGCGCCGCGCGTGAAGCAGGTCAAAGCGACTTCACCGCGAAGGCGTCGCCCCTGAGCTCGGTCCCGCCAGGCGTGTCACGGTGGCCAAGGTGAGCGTGATAATTTTAAATGATTTCAGGCTTGTGGGCGTGTCACCCGGGGCGCCGCAACACTCCCATCGTGGCGCCGATAAGTCTGACGACTCCGACTTCGAAAAATGGGCGATGTTCATGCTTGCGGACGCTGTCAAAGTGACTGGTTTTCACCTGCCCTCCGTCGCTCCGGCCGCGAACGCCGTCGTCGTGGCCAAGGAGCCGAGTGTCCCTACCGACCCCCGCGTTGCCGCCGCCCTCGGCCAGCGCTCTACCGAGCTCTTGCGCGGCATCGAGAATCACATCATCGCGACGCGCAGCAGCAAGTCGGAGCTGCGTAACAGCCTGGAGACCGCAACTTGGGGCCACTCCGTGCTCGCTCTCGGCGTGGGGGCGCTCACCGGATCGGGCGCGTTCATGGTCGCCAGCGGCATCGCCGCCGCTGGTTTCATAGGTGCGAATCGCCTGTTCAAGTGCTTCGACGACTTCAAGATCAACCGCAAGCTCAGCGATGTCGCGATCATCGAGAAGATCGCCGGTCAAGCGACGGGCATCGAGCGCGCTTGGTTGTTGCGGCGCGCGGCCATGGTCGCCGAGGTTGCTGGCAACTGCGGAGTCGGTAAGCGCCTCGCCGCCCTCGCGAGCTCGTCGGTGCTCACCGTCTCCGAGCAAGCCGACATCGCGACCATCGAGGCCATTCACAGCAGCCTCTTCCCGTTGATCGCGCCCGAGAAGCGCGACATCTCGATGCGTGCGTTCTCATCTCATCCTCTCCTCGTCGACTACGCTATCGCGGCTCCCGTGCGTGTCACCTTCGCGGACCAGCTCGAGACCTTCATGAGCGCGATCGAGAAGATGACCCACGATGGCCGTGCGCTATTACGGAACATCGTGGTCAGCGACGCCGTACTGCAGCTCAGCGCCGACTCCGGCAATCACTGGCGTGTGCGGCGCTTCGTCGACGTTCTCGATGGCACGCGCACGCCGTACGCGGAGGCGGCATCGGTCGAGAGTGGCGCGCTCTCGAGCACCGTCGAGCAACTGCGCGAGCTGCGCGGTAAAGGTGGTGACTCCACGGTGCACGACGAGGCACACGCCATCGACATTCTGCCCCGCCGCATCATCAACGACACCACGCGCGCCCAGGTCGTCGTCGACTCAGGCAAGACCGCCGAGCGCGTCGCCGCTTACTTCGAGACCCAAGGCTTGCGCGCGGCGCTCTACGAGAAGGCCGCCGACGCGATCTTGGTCAGCATCTACGATCCCGAGGTACCGTTGCCCGCGGGGTACGCGACACGGCTACCCGGCTCGAGCACCGCTGTCGCGGTCGCCTAGACTAGCGCCGCAGGACAGGGATGAGCGCCGACGGCCCGTCGGTGATGATGCCATCAATGCCACGCTCGGCGAGCTGCCGCGCCTCCGTTGGGTTCTCGATGGTCCAAGCCCAGACAGCTTGATTGGGGCGGCGCGCCCGCAAGGCAGCATCGACGACGTTGCCCGAGACCCCGAGGACGCTGAGCGGAAGCTCGAGCATCGGGGTGAGCGCGCGCTCGTCACCCACGAAGCCCAAGAGCGGAATGCTCGCGTCGAGCGCGTGCACGCGGCGGAGCAGCTCGGGCTCGAAGCTGCCGACCACGACGCGATCGCGCATGCCGGCATCGCGGATGGCGCGCACCGTGGCCTCCGCTAAAGCGTCAGGTCGTGAGGAGCGCTTCATCTCGACGAGGAAGCGTGCCCCAGGGACGGCGAGCGACTCACCGAGCGTCGGCACTCTCTCGCCGTTGCCGGCGTCGAGCGCGCGGATCTGCGCGTAGCTCATGGCTTCGACGCGGCCGTGCCCATCGGTGGTGCGGTCGACGGTGTCGTCGTGAATGACCATGAGGTGGCCATCGCTCGACAGCACGACGTCGAGCTCGGACCAGTCGGCACGGGCACGTACGGCGTTGCGGAAGGCTGCGAGGGTGTTCTCGGGCGCTTCGAAGGCGCCACCGCGGTGCGCGATGATCTGCGGCGCGCGGCCACGCATGAAACCGCCAGCGGCGCCCGGCGCGGTCAGCTCGAGGCGTGGATTTGCCGCGGCGCTGCTCGAGGGCGGGAGCGCAGGCTTTGCATCGGCGGTCACACGCGCCGGCCGTGCCTCGACGGGCTCCGCGCGAGGCAAGGTGCTGGCGGTGCTTTCTGGGGGACGAACGCGCATGGATAGAGTGACCCGCCCGTATATCGGCAGGGCTCACCCTTGGTTGTCACGCGTGCGCCACCGCGGCGCAACTGCCCTGGTACGCCGGACCTCGGCTTCGCTTGGGTGGCGGAGCCGCGATCTGGCTCGGTCGGCTGACGCTTGAGCTGCACAGACCTCCTGCGGCAATACCACATGATGAATTTTCGCTTCCCCCTCGTTGTCGGTTTTTGCGTCCTGGCCTACGGATGCGGCTCGACGGACCCAGAGCCTGCCTCTTGCCCCCGCGACTTCTGCGCAAACGGCGGCACGTGCGTCGACAGCAGCGGCTCCTTCAGCTGCGACTGCGCCGCCGGCTTCGGCGGTGAGCACTGCGACACCAACATCGACGACTGCTCCGGCGCTCCTTGTCTGAACGGCGGCACCTGCACCGACGGTGTCGATGCGTTCACCTGCGCGTGCGTCACCGGCTTCACGGGTGACCTGTGCGCCATCAACATCGACGACTGCTCCGGCGCTCCTTGCCAGAACGGCGGTACCTGTATCGACGGCGTCAACGCGTTCACGTGCGATTGCGCCGCCGGCTTCACGGGTGACTTGTGCGCCACCAACATCGACGACTGCGCCGCCGCCCCCTGCCAAAACGGTGGCACCTGCACCGACGGCGTCGATGCCTTCACCTGCGCGTGCCTGGGCGCGTGGGTGGGTGACACCTGTGAAACCTGCACGGGCCCGATCGACCACACCGTGGTCTTCGCCGATCATTCTCCCCAAGCCGCCGCGACCATCGATCTCGGCGACTTCAGCGTCAGCGGCTCGGCGGATGTCATCTTGGGGAGCGGCGGCCTGTCCATCCAAGGCGGTACCGCCAACCTGCGCATCGATGGCGAGGAGTACGTCTCCTTCTCCTTCGACGCCCCGGTGACTCAGGTGGCCTACGTCGTCAGCGATGTCGATGACTACGACGGCGACACCATCGCGGGCGAAGCCACCGTGGAAGCATTCGACTCCGACGGCCAAAGCCTCGGCACCCCCACACCAGTCAGCGGCGTCGGCTCGAAGGACGTCTCGGCAACGGTCGGCGGCCAGCGCCTGCAAGGCCTCACCATCCGCGCGAGCACCGACGGCCACAGGATCCAGTCGCTCTCGTACCGCGGCTGCTTCTGAGCCGCGGGAGGCGAAGTGCCCAGGGACGGAATTGAACCGCCGACACTTGTTTGGGAGACCTGGTGTGACCTCGGTTTTGACACAGTCTGGGCACAGCCCCCGACGCCACGTTCGTAGCTCTCATGTACAGACCAACGGCGTCGCGTGAGTAGGGTGGCCAACCTCACCACGCTCCCAAGCCGTGCATCAGATCACGCAGCTTCGTTGTTGCTGGGCCAAGCTGTTGGGCGAGGTTGGAGTGCTCCTTGGCATTGTAGGTGAGCGCCGCAATTCCAAGAAGGTCAGTCGGGATCTTCAGGTCGGCGCCGTGCTTCGAGAGCATGAACACCCGTTTTCGACCCAGGCGTTCCATGAATAGCCCCAGCTCGAAGATCACGTTGTCGCGAGGAGCCTCCTGCTCGTGACCACGACTGCCAACGACGTCGTCCGGGGTGAAGACGAACAGCGCGAAGTCCGCTTGGTTAACCTGTGCGCGCAGATCGTCGAGAGTCACACCGCCCGGACCAAAGATTCCGTTGTTCCAAACCCGCACGGAAAAGTCGTCATGCTCGAAGTGCGCCTCCACCGCTCTGGCGATCTCCAGGCCCTCGACGGATGAGCCGATAAAAAGAACCGGCTTTGGGTTGCGCGGCCGATGGTGCCGCGAGCGCTCACGTAGACGCTCGCAGAGGATGCTAGCGATCTGCCGCCACAGCAACGGATGCTCATTCGCAGTGCGCTCCAGCGTCGCGCACTGCACCTTCAACGCGGTGACCTCGTTGTGAGCAACTACGGTCGCCGATCTCGGTGCGCTGGGGTCGATCATGACCATTTCGCCAACGAGGTCGCGCGGCCCTCGAGTTCCGACCTCTCGGTCATTGATCAGCACCTTCGCCTGTCCAGACAGAATGAAGTAAGCGATCGAGTCGGCGTGCCCCTGCGTGATGATCGCGGCACCGGACGCGAATGAGACTACTTCACCCTCAGCGGCAATCGCGGTCGCTGCGTCCTTGTTGTGCGCAATAACACGCTGCTCCAAGAGGACATTGATCAAGTTTGCTTTCCTTGCGTCGCCTTCAAAACGAGTCTTCATCTTGCCGTTCTCCTGTTTCTTCGCTGCGCCTGCGCGCGTTCCTTCTCGACCTTGTCGCGGCAACATTTTCTGTACTTCCTGCCACTGCCGCAGACACAGCCGTCGTTGTGATGCAGTGGCGTCTCTCGACCCTTGAGTGCATCTCGTAGACCCGTTGGCCCATGAGCTCTCTGCGGGCCTGGCCAGAGGGCCTGACCCTTGAGGTGGAGCTCCTCTTGGTAGATCCGCTGGAGCAGCATGAAGACGTGGATGCGCGAAAACAGCTCCCTGAGCTCACCTGGGCGCTCGAAGTTCAGTCCTGACTCGATCGCGACGAACAGGCACAGGCGCCAGTCGTCCTCAATGTGCGAGTCTAGAGTTGGGTTCCACTGGTCGTGATGACTTTCCAGGTACACGCTTGGGTGGCCGTTCCGAGCGGGAAAGTTATCCGGATACACGATGCGGAGCTGATACCTGTCCAGCTCGTGCCCGCAGTTCTGCGACAGGTGATACGTCCCCGTCACGTAGGCGTGCCCCGTCACGTCGATGCCGGCGTCGGCGTTATTCAATAGCTCCCGAGCGACGGCTTGTTCGCCAAGCCACCGCGCGGGTGAGCGCTCGAACCACCTGGCCAACTACGACTTCCGCCACGGCTGAGCTGGCCGCGTGGAGTTGGTTACGACTTCGATACGCTCACCCGAGGGCTTGGCACCAAGGCTGCCTGCCTTCGCGGCGTGCCGTACTTCAAGATCTTCGATCTTCGGAAATGTGAGGTCGGCGGCGACATAAGAATCGCCGTCGCTGATGAACTCGTCACGCACGACCCCTTCCTCGAGCGTGTCGTAGATGGCCGCCGAGATCCGGATCTGCTGACCATCGGTTGCGAGCTGAAGTGCCTCAGCTGCATTCACATTTGGGCCCAGTGCTACGACCTCTCGCTTACCTTTCTTGCCAAGGCGCGAGACGATGGCAGCGCCGACATCGAGGCCCACCGCGACATGCAGATTCTCTCGGTCGGTGAGCTTCGATCGCAGAACGTGCTTCATCGACGACTGAACGCCGATCGCGGCGTCGAGAGCCTTCCTACATCGCTTCTCGTGATCTTTGTCGTCGTCGCCACACGGCTCATGAAGGATCGCGAAGACGCGATCACCTTGGTGTTGCAGAACGACGCCGGGATAGTCGGTCTTCAGCACGGTGTGGAGCTCGCGCCGGATCATGTGCAGCTCGCGGACGAGTGACACCACTTCGTCGTTCTCCTCGGCTTCTTGAACGTGCCGCGTAAAGCCATCGAGATCCGCGTAGATGGCGATGGCGTCCGTCCTGCGACTGTTGCGCTCGGTAAGTGTCTCCACGTCGATCTTCGTCTCGGCCCAGCGGACTTCCATGTCGTCCAGCGGCAGATCGTCGCGATACCCCTCGGTGGCCTTCTTCCACTTCTCCGGCTTCCAGGTAACTTCGAGCGACTTCGCAAGCTCAGGTTGCGTGTCCCACCGGAGGCCCTTGGCCTGGTACACCTTTTCGCCGGCCACTGATGTCGCCTCGGCGAACTTCGCTTTGAGCGCCGGCACGAGCGAATCGCAAACGCTCTGGGTGATGGTGATGCTGCCTCCAGGTCCGATGATCTTCGCTGCAAGGTTGGCCGGCGTCCCAAGGCAGATGCGCTCGCGATCTCCGTGGAACCCGATGTTTGCGATCAGGCACCTCCCGGCCGCGACCCCCACGGCGCTCTGGAAGTCGCGTAGCTCGGGGAAGACCTCATTGAACACGCTGTAAACGTAGGTGTTCAGCGAAATGGCCATGACCACGCTGTGCCGGGCTCGCTTCGCTTCATCGTCATACGGTTTGAAGCAGAGCGCGTGGAGCCTGGCTGCCTGATGCTGAATGC
>JBDHVB010000182.1:0-11158 GCA_039809465.1 Myxococcota bacterium | reverse complement strand
ACACCCAAAGCCTAACGAGTCCGAGCCGGGTCATGCCCGTTTCAAGCCGCTACCCACCCTCAACCGAGAAGAACCGGATCGGCGTCCCTCCGAAGAGGTCGCGTTGCGACGTGCCGGGGCGGTTACGGTCGGGAGTTGTCGTGCTCTCCCGCCTAAGCATCGGGACGGTGTCGCCCTCCCTCCACTTGCTATTGGGAGCTCCGGATATGGTCGCGGCGGGGGGATTAATTACGTTTCGCGCGGGTTACGAACTGGTGTTACAGTCCTGGCGTAGTTCTTCACGCGTGGAGCGCACTTATGAGCTCGTCGGCCGCACCGGCGGTGGGAAGTAACGAACCTGCAAACGATCCGGGCATGGAGCGCCGCCGCCGTCGCTTGGTGCCGATCGTCGATGCGCGCTTTCAGTGGAAGTACACGCTCCTGATTGCCGCGCTGGGTGTTGGTGTGACCGCGATCATGGGTGGGTTTCTGTACCGTGCGCACGTCACCAACACGCGCGTGCTCGAGCTCAGTGAAGAGCTGCGCTTGCAGGTCGCGCGTAACGATCAGCTCTTCTTGCTCTACCTGGTGCTCCTCGTCGTCGGCATGGCCTTCGTGTTGAGCATCTGGGGCATCATCGTCACCCACCGCATCAGCGGTCCGCTCTACCTGGTCGCGCGCTATCTGGGCATCCTCGGCGGCGGCCAATATCCCGACATGCGTCCGCTGCGTAAGCGCGACGAGCTCCAGGAGTTCTTCACCACCTTCGAAGAGGCGGTGAATCAGCTCAAGGCACGCGATCAGTCGCACCTCCAAGCGCTCGAAGCAGCGCTCACCGCAGCCACTGCAGCGAGCGACAAGACCGCGGCCGCCCAGATCCTCACCGACGCCGTTCAAAAGCAACGTGACGCACTGGCCAAGATGCTGAGCAGCTGACTCCCAGCGACGCGAACTCGAACGCTGGTCGCAAGCGCAGGGCGGGCGACAACGTTTCGAGCCACGGCGGGAGAGCCCGACAACTCCCGCGCCGCCGTAGGCATCCGGAGGCGGAACGAGCGGCTAAAACAAGCGGCTAAAAATCCGCGTTGTTGTACTCGCCCTTGACCTTGTCATCGACCGCTTCGTTCAAGCTGATCGAGTCATAGTCATGCTTCGGCGCGCCGGGCTCGCTCGGGTCGACGGCGACGCGCTTGTAAGCGAAGCGCATGTCGGCCCAGCGGCCGGTCTCACCACGGCGCATCAGCAGGCGGTCGCCGCGGAAGCGGTACTCACCGAAGAGCCGCTCCTTCTTGTTGTCGATGATGCCCTCGTAGTTCCACTCCCAGGTGCCGTCGAGCGCGAACAGAATGTACTTCTCGGGCGCGCCGAAGGGCTCACCGGCCCAGCGGCCCAAGACCTTCTCGCGCATCGGGTCGAACTTGAGCTTCGCCGGCTCGATCTTGCCGCCAAAGAGGTTGCCGCGCTCGTAGAGCAAGACGTCGGCGAGGCAGGCGGTGTCGGCGTCCAGGCTCGAGTTCTTGTTGGGGCCGCCGACGCGCTGGATGGTCAGGACGATGGTGCTGCCGACGAGCGGCTTCGAGAGCATCTGGTCGGTGGTCGCGTCGCCGAGCACGACCTTCACGTTGTTGGTCTCGTCGGAGAGGCGGATCTCCTGCACCAGGCGCCCGGTGGTGACGGCGGGCGTGATCACGATGCGGTCGATGCGGGTGCGCCCCTTGAAGTAGAAGCGGACCTCTTCCTTCTCGCCCATGCCCGGGGCGTCCTCGCACCAGACGGTGGCGGGGTCCTCGTCGAGCAGGTTGAGCGGATGGAACTGCGCCGGCGCCTGGGCGCGGTCTTTCTGGGAGGAAGTGCGGACGTATGCGAGCGGGTCCGCGGCGGCGGTGCGGGCGGCCAGGACCACGAGGGCGACGGTCAGCATCCCGGTGAGTCGAGATGACATGAGCCTACATGTACCAGTTGAGCGTGCGTACAAGCCAGAATGTGGAAACACGAACCCTACTTACGTTTTCGAGGTGGTAGCCGTCGCGGGATGATCTCGGTGTTCTCGGTGCGGATCTCGATGTTGCGGTGCCGAGGCTGGGTGCTCTCCTCGGGGTAATCGTCGTCGAAGTCGTCGACTCCCCCTTGGGCCTCACGCACGATCTCGGAGCGCTTGCGCAGGAAGGTGTTGTCGCGGCCCTGGCCGACCTTGACCTCGACGTCGGCGGCGAAGCGCGCGATGAGCGCGTCGATCTCGCGGACGCGCTTGTAGCGCTGGTCGTCGGCGTTGGTCGGATCGTCGGTGACGCGCTCGACCTTCGTGCCGGGGAAGGTGTCGGGCCGCGGCGTGTTTTCGATGGTGCCGGGTGACGTCTCGTAGCGCTGGAGGTTTCCAGGCGACGTCGTGTCGATGGTGCCTGGCGAGGTGGGGTCGATGTAGCCGGGTGAGGTCGGATCGATGCCGTCACCCATGCCGGGCGATGTGTCGTGCTCGGTGGCCGTGCCGTACGGCGGCGTGCCCTCGGCGCCTGGCGCGGTGATCTCCCGCTCGGCTGGGCCCGGCACCGTGTCGGCCTCTTTCATGTACGCGCCACGCACGACGCGGCGCGTGTCGGGACCAAATGGCGCGGTGTCGTGCGTCCGCGTGGTCATCGACTTGAACGAGCCGTAGTTCGCGGGCCGCTCCGTGACCATGCGGTGCGAGCCAGGTTGCGCCTTGGGGCGCTGGAAGGTGACGCGCTGGACCTGCGGTACGACGATCGGCGTGTCCTCGGAGAGGCTGCTCGCTGGCGACGGCGCGGGCAGCGCTGGCGGATCTTCCTTGATGACGATGGCGGGGCCGTCGGCGCGCGTGCTGGCCGCGAGGTTCGCCGGTACGACGGGCGGTGGCTCGCGGCGGACCTTGCCGGGGAGGGGTGAGCGGCGGCGCACGACCTGGGTGACCTCTGTCCGCGATGGCGGAAGGCCCTTCACCGTCATGGTCATGGTGTGCTCGGAGCGCGGCTCGTCGGCGTCACGCGTCGTGCTGGTGCCGCTCGCCGACGCCGCGATGCTGTTCGAGACGCGCGCGACCATGCCCGCGACGCTGCCGTCGGGGATCGCCGAGGGTGTGGCGCGGTTGCGGCTGAAGGCCTCGGGCGAGGCGAAGCGCGCCTTCGCCATGTTCGAGCTGTATGCGTCTTCGGGGTTGGTGACGCGCTTCGGCGCCTGCGCGAAGCCCGGACCCGAGAGCTTCGACGACGACACGAGCCCGCGCTCTTCGGCGTCGGCGCGGCGGCTCGCCTCGAGGATCTCCTCGAGCTCGGCGGCCTGATCGCGCGCCTGCCGTTCTTGACGGTCGCGCTGCTCCTGCAGCTCGCGGATCTTGTCGTATTTGTCTTTCATCTCACCTGAGCGCGACATGATCCGACCCCAACGACAGAATGTAACACGCGCCTGCCCCAAAGTCTTAAAGCCGTGATAGCCTCCGGGCCAAATGTTTAAGGTGCTCCTTCTCGCCAGTTTAGCCGCTTTCTGGGCAATTCCAGCTCTCGCAGCCGACACCGTCGAGGCCCGCGGCGAGGCCACGATCGCCAATAACGACCTCGTAACCGCCAAGAAGGCCGCGGTTTCGGATGCGCTCCGTCACGCGGTCGAGCAGGCCGTGGGCTTCCAGGTCGTGAACAACTTCACCTCGGAGCAGCGTGAGGTCACCTCGGGCTCGAAGACCAAGTTCGACTCGGCGGTGCGCGACACCATCGTCCAGAAGTCCGAAGCCTACATCGAGAGCTACGACGTCACCGAGGAGAAGCGCGACGGCACCACCATGCGCGTCACGGTGCGCGCCAAGATCGTCGAATCGAAGCTGCGCGCCGAGCTCGATGCCATGACCCGCCTGCTCGCTAAAGCGGGCAATCCGCGCGTCGCCGTGGTCATCACCGAGAACCACGCCGGCAAACCGCACAAGGGCTCGACGCTCGGCTCGCAGGTCGAGAAGGGGCTCGCGGAGCGCGGCTTCATCGTCCTCGCGCCCGAGGTGACCAACAAGATCATCGGCAAGGCGAAGGGCACCGCCAAGGGCGACGTCAGCCAAGACGCCGAGAAGCTCGCGGCCGCGGCGCGTGACGCTGGAGCGGACATCGTCATCGCGGGTCACGTCGAGGTCAGCGATCTCGGCGTCATCAAGGACGGTGAGTTCGAGTCGCTCAAGGGCCAGCACAAGATCGAGATCGACGCGGTGATCCGCGGCATCCAGGTGAGCACCTCGGAGGTCACCTCCGCCTCGCCCATCAAGACCACGTCGTTCGGCATCGACGTCGAGCGCGCCATTCAGCGCGCCTTCGTGGGCCGTGGCGCCAACGTCGTGCAGAAGACGCTCGACGAGCTCGTCCCCGGTCTCAAGGCCGCGCTGCACAAGGCGGCCGAGCAGGGCCAGCGCTACATGGTGCGCGTCAACAACATCACGAGCTACCGCGCGCAGGGCTTGGGCCTCGTCGAAGGCTTGCAGGGCGCCACCGGCGTGAACAGCGCCACGCAGCGCTCGTTCGACGGCGGCGTGCTCGTCGTCGACGTGGCCTGCGGGTGCACCTCGAGCGACCTGCAGTCGCGCATCTTCGAGCTCGCGAAGCGCGTCAAGGAGCTCGGCACCCTCGACCTCGTGCGCGTCACCGGTTCGCAGCTCGACTTCAAGCTGTGAGCCGCGCGCCATCGCGGGTCACCACGGCGTTCGGCGTGCACGTGCGCGGGACGCCGCTGTGGATCGACGCCGCGCTCAAAAAGCCCCTCTGCGTGGTCACCTGTGTCATCGACAAGCTGCCGCCCAAGCACGCGCGCTTGTTCGCTACAGCGGAGCTCGCGCGCTTGCTCGCCGCCGCGGGCCACGGCGGCAAGGTGCTCCCGACGCCGCGTGACCGCTGGGTCGGTGTCGGTGGTGAGCGCTTGATGATGGTCGACGCGGGGCCGCATGGGCTCGCGGCTGGAGTGCAGGTGACGCTCGCCGACGAGACCGTGCTCATCACCGGGCCGCTGCGCGCCGCGCCGGTCGATTGGCCACGCGCCGATCACATCGTCACGCACCTACCTGCCTTGCAGCACCGCGGCGAGGCCTTCGCCGACGTCGCCGATGCCGTCGCCAAGTTGGCCGGCCGTGACCGCTGCAGCGTACGTGTCGAGAGCCTCGAGATCGCCGATGCCCTGATGGCGGCGCTGTACGCCCGCGGGGTCGTCGCCAAGGGCCGCGGCTTTTTGCGCTTCGCCAATGCCTCGCAAGCGGGGCCCGCGCGGGTGAGCGTCGGCTTGGGCAGGCTCGCGCACGCCAAGGGGCGGACGGTCGACATCGACGCGGGGCTCGGGCGCTTCACGGGCGGAGCGAGCCAGCGCCTGCCGCTCCGTTGGTACGCCGACCGCGCCGCCGTCCATGAGCTCGTGGAGCAGACCCGGGTGCGCCGGCTCACTTTGGTTGGCAACCGCGACCCCAAGCTCGACGTGGCGGGCGAGGTCGTCTGGCGCAGCGAGCCCCAGCAATTGGTGCTGGGCGCTCCGGCACAGGGTTGAAAGTTGGGGTGCTTCCGGGGGATTGTGATACCTCGAATCGCAACAGAGAGAGCCGTGGCAAAGCCCAAGAGCGATAGTCCGAAACGCCCGTCTAGCGCGCGCCCGAACGACCCGCCACGTCGCGGCTGGTTATCGTACCTCGTCCGCTTGGTGATCTTCTTCGGTCTCACCGGCACCGTCGCGGCGAGCATGGTGCTGCTCGGCATCTACTTCTACTACGCGCCGACGCTCCCGGCGTTTCACTCGCTCGCCGACTACCACCCGAAGGTCGGCACCCGCATCTACTCGAGCGACAACCAGGTCATCGGTGAGTTCGCGGCCGAGCGGCGCGTGCTCGTCGACTACGACCAAGTCCCTCCGCTGCTCTTCCAGGCGTTCATCTCCGCCGAGGACAAGCGCTTCTGGGAGCATGGCGGCGTCGACTTTTTGGGCATGGCGCAGGCCGCGTTCGACAAGGTCCGCAAAGGCGGCAAGCTCCGCGGCGCATCGACCATCACGCAACAAGCGGCCAAGTCGCTGCTCGCCATCAACGAGAGCTACGAGTCGGCGACCGAGCGCTCCTTCGAGCGTAAGATCCGCGAAGCGCTGCTCGCCATCCGCCTCGAGCAAGCGCTCACCAAGAAGCAGATCCTCTACATCTACGTGAATCAGATCTTCCTCGGCTACCAGGCGTACGGCGTGCAGGCCGCGGCCGAGCACTACTTCCGCAAGAACGTCTGGGAGCTGTCGCTCGCCGAGATGGCGACCTTCGCGGGGCTCCCACAGCGCCCCTCCGATTACTCGCCGGTCTCGAACCCCGAGAAGGCGCTCGCGCGCCGCAAGTACGTGCTGCGCCGCATGCTCGAAGACGGCGCCATCAGCCAAGAGCAGCATGACAAAGCCGCGGCCGAGGTGCTCGTCACCTATCCGCGCGAGGAGCTCTATCTCGCGGTCGCGCCGTACTACACCGAGCAGGTCCGCCGCGACATCATCGAACGCTATGGCGAACGCGAGGTCCTCGAGGAAGGGCTCGAGGTCTACACCGCGGTGTCGCTCGAGCTCCAAGCAAATGGGCAGGCCGCGCTCGATCACGGCCTGCGCGACCTCGACAAGCGCCAAGGTTTCCGCGGCCCGCTCGGCAACGTCGAGAAGGGCAAGCGCGATCTCTTCAAGCAGAAGTACCGCGCGTATCTGGGCCTCAAGGACAACGCCAAGCTCCAGATGAAAGAGGGCAAGAGCTACGTCGGCCTCGTCACCAACGTGCAGAGCACGTACGCCACCCTCGATGTCGCCGGCACCCAGGTCTACATGCCGCTCGCGGGGGTGCGCTGGGCCCGCAAGCCCAATCCGCTAACGCGGATGGATGCTTATCTGGTCACCGACGTGAAGAACGTCTTGTCGGCGGGTGACATCGTCCAGCTGCGCCCCACCAACCGCCAGTGGCTCACCGAGTGGAAGTACGGCAGCAACGTGAGCGACGCGGTCCCCACCGACGGTCCGCTGGTGCGTCTCGAGCAGGAGCCGCTGGCGCAGGGCGCGTTGTTCTCCACCGAGCCGCGCTCGGGCTACGTGCTCGCGCAGATCGGCGGCTACAACTTCGTCGACTCGAGCTACAACCGCGCGGTGCAGGCCTGCCGCGAGCCCGGCTCGGCCTTCAAGCCCATCGTCTACTCGGCGGCCATCGACAAGCTCGACATGGGTCCGGGCACCATCATCGACGACAAGCCGATCGTCTTCGACGACGCCGATGCCGGCACGCGCTGGAAGCCCGACAACTTCGAGGAGGAGTTCAAGGGCGAGATCCTGCTGCGCTCGGCGCTGCGCGACTCCATCAACTCGGTGGCGGTGCGCCTCGCCGACATGGTCGGCATCCACGACGTCAACAAGAACGCCCGCCGCCTGGGCATCACCACGCCTTTGAAAGCGGAGCTCGGCACCGCGCTCGGCTCGTCGTGCACCACGCTCTACGATCTCATGAACGTCTACGTGGCGTTCAATCAGCTGGGCGAGCGCCGTGACATGACCTTCGTGCGCCGCGTCGTCGACCGCTACGGCAACGTCCTCGAGGATCACACCGTCGCCTGGGACCCGACCCTCGACTTGGCCTCGCGGCTCACGCGCGCCTACAACCGCATCGTCACGCCGCCGCGCATGGCGCTCGACCGTCAGACCGCGTTCCTCATCACCAACATGCTCAAGGGCGTCGTCGACGGTGGCACCGGCGCCGCGGCCTCGCGCCTTGGCGTCCCCGCGGCGGGCAAGACCGGGACCACCAACGACGCCAAGGACGCCTGGTTCATGGCCTTCACCAGGAACCTGGTCACGGGCGTCTGGGTCGGCCACGACAAGAAGGAGCGCCCGCTGGGGCCAAACGAGCAAGGCGGCCGCACCGCGCTCCCCATCTGGCTGGAGTTCATGATGGGCGCGCTCACCGACTACACGACCGATCCGCCCAGCAAGAAGCCGTCGGGCTCCTTCCCCATGCCGTCGGGCATCGTGCAGATCTCGATCGATCCGGAGAGCGGCATGCGCGCCCGCGCCGGTGGCCGCGCCTACTCCGAGTACTTCCGCGCCGGCAGCGAGCCGCGCGAGGTGGCGCCCGACAAGAACGTGGTCAACGCCGGGCAGGACAGCATCTTCTCCGCCGATACTCCGCTATAAAGGTCACGGGTGGCGTGGCGGCTCGAGGGCGGCTACACTAGCTGCCACGTGAGCACGACTGTCCTCATCATCGACGACTCGGAGACGGTGCGTCAGCGGGTGCAGCAGGTCCTCCTCGACAGTCACGTGGCTCAGTCAGTGCTCTTCGCCAAGGACGGCCTCGAGGGGTTCAAGCTTCTCCTCAACAACCGCGTGGGGCTGGTGCTCTGCGACGTCGTGATGCCCGGCATCGACGGATTCAAGTTTCTCTCGTTGAAGAAGGCTCGCGCGGAGCTCAATGAGACACCGGTAATCATGCTTGCCGGCACCGCGAGCGACGTCCACGCCAAGGTGCGCGGCCTCGAGGCTGGGGCCTCCGACTACCTCACCAAGCCCTTCGACGACGAAGAGCTCGTGGCGCGCGTGAAGGTGCACCTCAAGATCAAGGCGTTGCAGGACGAGCTGCGTGAGAAGAACCTGCGCCTCGAGGAGCTCTCGAACACCGACGGGCTCACCAAGGTCGTGAACCGCCGCCACCTGATGGAGCTGCTCGACCTCGAGTTCACCCGGGCGCGCCGCTACAACTCGACGCTGTCGTTCGTGATGGTCGACGTCGATCACTTCAAGTCGATCAACGATCAGCACGGCCACCAGACGGGAGACGAGGCGCTCATCGCGGTCGCCGGTGTCTTGCGCCAAGACCTGCGCCGCAACGACGTCGTTGGCCGCTATGGCGGAGAGGAGTTCTCGCTGCTCCTGCCGGAGACCGGCGGCGATGGCGCCAAGGTCGTCGCCGAGCGCTACCGCAAGCGCATCGAAGAGCACGCGCTCGTCACCAAGGCGGGGACGCTGACGCTCTCGGCGAGCTTCGGCGTCGCCGAGCTCGCGCCCGACATGCCCGACATCGACGCGCTGGTGCGCCGCGCCGACGCCGCCATGTACCAGGCGAAGCACGAGGGCCGTAACCGCGTCGTGGTCGCTGCCATGGATGGCTTGGCGGGGCGCGTCGCCGGCGCTTGATGGGGCGCTCGTTCCAGCCGCGACGCATCGTCTGCCTCACCGAGGAGACCACCGAGACGCTGTACTTGTTGGGCGAGGAGGAGCGCATCGTCGGCATCTCGGGCTTCACCGTGCGCCCGCCGCGTGCCCGTAAGGAGAAGCCGAAGGTCAGCGTGTTCTTGGAAGCGGACATCCCGGCCATCGAGGAGCTCGAGCCCGATCTGGTCATCGCCTTCTCGGACCTCCAGGCGGACATCGCCCGCGCGCTCATCCAGCGCGGCATCGAGGTGCTCACCCTGAACCACCGCAGCGTCGACGAGATCCTGCGCATGGTGGTGATGGTCGGTAGCATCGTCGGCAAGCAGCGCGAGGCCGAGCAGCTCGCGGGCTCGCTGGACGCCCGGGTCGACGCGGCGCGGGAGCGGGCAGGGCGTCTGCCATTGCGGCCACGGGTGTTCTTCGAGGAGTGGCCCGACCCGCTGATCTCCGGCATCCGCTGGGTGAGCGAGCTCATCGAGGCCGCGGGTGGTGACGACCTCTTTGCCGAGAAGCGCTCGGGCAAGCTCGCCAAGGAGCGCATCGTCGACCCCGCCGAGGTCGTCCGCCGCGATCCGCAGCTCATCCTCGGGAGCTGGTGTGGCAAGAAGATGAAGCGCGAGGAAGTGCTGCGCCGGCCCGGCTTCGACCAGACCAGCGCCGTGCGCAACGACCTCGTCTTCGAGATCAAGAGCCCAATCATCTTGCAGCCCGGGCCAGCCGCCTTGACCGATGGTCTGGATGCGCTGGAGAAGCACATTCAGACCGCCGTGACGCACTACGTCGGCGTGTCTTGACAGTGTCTAAATCGGGGTCGAAGCTAAGCGTATGCCGAAGTCAGCCTTCAATCATGTGGGGCCGCGTGGTCGTGCGGCCATCGTTCACGGGATCCGGACGCCCTTCGTAAAGTCGGGCACGGTCTTCAAGCACCTGTCGGCTCTGGAGCTCGGCAAGGCCGTGGTCGCGGAGCTGGTGCAGCGGGCCGCCGTCGACCCCGAGCGCATCGATCGCCTGGTCTTCGGCTCGGTCGTCCCCGATCCGCACGCGCCGAACATCGCCCGTGAGATCGTGCTCGGCGCCGGCCTGCCGCGCAGCATCGACGCTTACTCGGTGACCCGCGCCTGCGCGACCAGCACGCAGGCGCTCGTGGACGCCGCCGCGAGCATCATCGTCGGTGACATCGACGTCGCGGTCGTTGGCGGCGCCGAGTCGCTGTCGCGCGTGCCGATCACCGTCAGCGACAACCTCGCCGATGCGTTGATGGCGGCGAGCTCGGCCAAGGATCCGCTCGGCAAGGCCAAGCCCTTCCTCGAGCTCGGCGCCAAGGACCTGCTCCCCAAGGCGCCCGCCATCAAGGAGATGGCGACCGGCCTCTCGATGGGTGAGTCGGCCGAGAAGATGGCCAAGGAGAACGGTATCACGAGAGCCGATCAGGACGCTTTCGCGTACCGCTCCCACAAGAACGCCGCGGCTGCCTGGGAGAAGGGCATCTACGACGACGAGGTCATGCACATGCTGCTTGGCCGCGATTACGGTCAGGCCGTGGTGAAGGACGGCATCGTCCGCCCCGACACGTCACTCGAGAAGCTCGCGAGCTTGGCGCCCGTCTTCGACCGCAACTACGGCACCGTTACGGCGGGTACCAGCTCGCCGCTCACTGATGGTGCCGCGGCGTTGATGGTCATGAGCGAGGAGAAGGCGAAGGAGCTGGGGGTCACGCCGCTCGCCTTCGTGCGCTCGTGGGCCTTCACGGGGCTCGACCCGTCGTGGCAGCTCTTGCAAGGTCCGGTGTTCGCGGCCCCCATCGCGCTCGCGCGGGCGGGCCTCACGCTCGACCAGCTCACCTTGATCGACATGCACGAGGCCTTCGCGGCGCAGGTGCTGTCGAACATCCATGGCTTCGAATCGAAGGAGTTCAGCGACCGCTATCGCGGAGGAGCCAAGCCGCTGGGCAAGGTGCCGCGCGAGAAGCTCAACATCCACGGCGGCTCGGTCAGCTTGGGCCATCCGT
>JBDHVB010000181.1:0-11182 GCA_039809465.1 Myxococcota bacterium | reverse complement strand
GTCCGCACGACCTTCTCCGCGATGGAGCCCAAGAGCGCGTGCTTGATGCCGGTGCGCCCGTGCGTGCCTATCACGATGAGATCGCAATCCTTCTCGCCGGCGAAGCGCACGATCTCGGTGGCCGGCACGCCTTCCACGAGCTCACCCTCGGCCTGCGCGATGCCCGCCTCCAGAGCGGCGCTCTTCTCGGCGGTCACGAGCTTGTCGAGCTCTTTGAGGATGTCGCCCAGCCGCGGCGCGCTGTAGGCCATGTAACCCTCGGGCAAGATGTACGCGACCGATTGGTAGACGTGCAAGAAACACAGCCGGGCCTCGAAGCGCTTCGCCAGCTCGATTGCGGTGTGTGCAGCGTGCTTGGAGTGCTCCGAGAAATCCGTTGGCACTAGAATGCTTTTGAACATGGTCTTGCTCCACTATTGAAGACGCAGCGTCAGGCTCGCGCGGAAGCTCATCCCGCCCGTCCCCAGAAGAGCAACACACATGCCACCAGCGCAAGCCCGGGCGAAACCCGCCGTTCCCCGCGCGGCGACGCAAGGCTTTCGCGGCACGAGCCTCGAAGCGCAGAACTTACGCGATCCGCGAGCGCCGCCCCCCGCAAGCCCACGGCCCTCGGACTGGAACGGTCCTTGCGAAGAATGACGTGCACCCAGGCAGGAGACCAGCGATGGCACACACGTACGAGATCCCAATCGAGCTCGTCGGCAAACGACGCATCGACGCCACGGTGCACGGTCATCTCATCCGCACCGATCAACCCATCGCGCGCGGCGGCACCGGTGATGCCCCGTCGCCGTTCGACCTGTTTCTCGCGAGCATCGGCACCTGCGCCGGTTTGAGCGTGCAGACCTTCTGCGTGACGCGTGACATTCCCTTCGAGAACATCGCCATCACCGAGCGTGTCGCGCTCGACGACCACGGCGTCCTCACCGGAGTCGAGCTCGAGATCACCCTGCCCGCGAGCTTCCCCAAACGCTACGCGGACGCCTTGGAGAACGTCGTGGCCCAGTGCGCGGTCGCCAAGTCGGTGCTGGCGCGCCCCACCTTCACGGTCATCACACGCGACGGCAACGATTCCCGCCAGCAAGACACCAGCCATGGCTAATTCACGCGACAACGCAGGTCTCGACGCCATCCTCGCTCCGCGCTCCATCGCCGTGGTCGGCGTCTCACGGGAGCGCGGCGGCATCGGCGCCGAGATCTTCCACAATCTCGTCTCCTCGGGCTTTCAGGGTCCGGTGTACCCAATCAACCCGCGCGCCGAGTGGGTTCAGTCCGTCAAAGCGTACACAAAATTGGAGGATGTCCCTGGGCCGGTCGACCTCGCCGTCGTCACCACGCCAGCGGCGGCGGTCCGCGGGGTCGTCGATGCTTGCGCCGCCAAGGGGGTCAAGGGGATCGTCGTCATCAGCGCTGGCTTCGCCGAGGGCGGCGCCGATGCCCGCACCCAACAACAAGAGCTCACGGAGCGCTGCCGGCGCGCGGGCATTCGGCTCGTCGGACCCAACTGCCTCGGTGTCTTGAGCACCGCGCCGGGGGTTCGGCTGAACGCGACGTTTGGTCCAGTCAACCCGCCAGCGGGCAGCGTGGCGTTCGCGACACAATCGGGCGGTCCCGGCCTTGCCGCCTTCGACTACGCGGGCCGCCTGGGTCTCGGCATCAGCGAGTTCGTGAGCATGGGGAACAAGGCCGACGTCTCCGGCAACGACCTGCTCGAGCGCTGGCTCGACCATCCCGCGACACGCGTCATCCTCTTGTACCTCGAGAGCTTCGGAAACCCGCGGCGCTTCCTCGAGCTGGCGCGCAATGTCAGCCGCCAAAAGCCGATCATCGCGGTGAAAGCCGGACGGACGGCGACCGGTGCCCGCGCCGCGAGCTCGCACACGGCCGCGCTCGCCGGCTCCGACACCGCGGCCGCGGCGCTCTTCGCGCAGACCGGTGTCATCCGCGTCGAGAGCATGCGTGAGCTGCTCGAGACCGCGAGCGTCCTCGCGCTGCAACCAGCGCCGGCGGGCCGCCGCACCGCGATCATC
This sequence comes from Myxococcota bacterium, assembly GCA_039809465.1. GTDB lineage: Bacteria > Myxococcota > XYA12-FULL-58-9 > XYA12-FULL-58-9 > JALHOP01 > JALHOP01. Next base: position 9,152 of record JBDHVB010000181.1, on the reverse strand, counting down.
ACCAACGCGGGTGGGCTCGGCATCATGGCCGCCGACGCGTGCGAGGGCCGCAACCTGACGCTGCCAAAGCCCGACGCCGCCACCGACGCGGCCCTGCGCAAGTTCCTGCCGCTTGCCGCCTCCCTCGGTAATCCAATCGACATGGTGGCGAGCGCCTCGCCGGAGACCTACGAGCGCACGCTCGCGGCCGTGCTCGCGAGCGACGCCTTCGACTCCGCTATCGCGTTGCTCGTCCCGACAGCGGTGACCAACACCTTGGAGGTCGCGCGCTCCATCGTGCGCGCGGCGGCCGGCAAAGCAAAGCCAGTGGTCACCGCGTTCGTCGGCTTGCACGGCGTCGAGGAGGGTCGCAAGTACTTGTGCGAGCAAGGCTTCCCGGCGTTTGCCTTCCCCGAAGAAGCCGTGACCGCGCTCGGACACGCGGCGGACTACGGAGCCTGGCGGGCGGCTCACGTCGGCGAAGACGTCGTCCCAGCGGCTGGCGATCAGGGCGCGGCGCGGCGCATCCTGGACGAGGCAGGGCTGAGGATACGCACGACCTCCGCGGGTAACGGCTGGCTCACCCCGCAAGAGACGCAAGCGCTGCTCACGACGTGTGGCATCGCCACGCCGCGAACCGTGTTCGTCTCCACGGCGGACGCTGCCGCGGAGGCCGCGGAGCGCATGGGCTACCCGGTGGTCGCGAAGGTCAGCTCACCCAACGTCATCCACAAGACCGAGGTCGGCGGCGTGCGTGTCGGCCTCCGCGATAGCGCAGCAGTCCGGGCCGCGTGCCTCGCCATGAGCGACCGGTTGAACGGCAAGGTCGACGGGTTCGTCGTGCAAGAAATGATCGAGAGCGGCTCCGAGCTGCTCGCTGGCGTGACCCGGGACGCGAGCTTCGGACCGTTGATTGGGTTCGGGGCCGGGGGCATTCAGGCGGAGCTTCTCGCCGACGCGGCGTTCCGGCTCGCGCCACTGACGGTGGCCGACGCGCGTGACCTGCTGAGCGCCATCCGCTCACAAGCCTTGCTCGACGGTTTTCGCGGACGTCCCGCCGTCGACCGCAAGGCAGTCGTCCGCGTCCTGCTCGCGCTCTCCACCCTCGCGGATCGCAACGCGGACATCCTCGAGATCGATCTGAACCCACTTGTCGCAACCGCGCGGCAAGGCCTCGTCGCGCTCGACGCGCGCGTCCGGGTGCGTTGCCCATGACAGCGTCGAATCTGGAGCGAGCCCATGTGTGTCCTTGCCGCAACCGACTTTAGTCCCGAAGGCAACGAAGCAACACGCGTCGCCGCCGAGCTCGCACGCGCGCTCCATGAGCAGCTGGTGGTGGTGCACGTCCTCGAGCCACGCACGGCCTTCCCCGCCGTGGGTACGCCGCGGCTCGGTGACCTCCCAGCGGTTCGCGAAGCGCTCGCGGTGAAGATGCTCGAAGCCGTAAAGCTGGAGCTCGCGGACGCGCAGCTCGCCGTGAGCACCGAGGTCTATCACGGCGCCATCGAGGACGCGCTCCTCGACGCCGTGTCGCGGCACGCGCCCAGGCTCGCGGCGGTCGGCGGCTTTGGCGACGGCAAGGGCAGCTATCACGGGGTCGCCGACAGCCTCGTGGCGTTGCTCCCCTGCCCGGTGCTGGTGGTTCGGCCGACCACGCAAGGACTGCGCGCCGGCCTCGCTGGGAAACGGCGCTTGCGGGTCTTCGTCGCCGCCGACCGGAGCCTCGCGAGCGACACCCCGCTGCGCTTCCTCAGGTGGTTCCGTGAGCGGGTCGCGTGCGATGTCGTCGTCGACTATCTCTACTGGCCGCTGGTCGAGCATGACCGCTTGGGCATACCCGTGGGTGAGGAGCCGTCTACGCCGCATCCCGACGTCGTGCGCGCGCTCGAGAGCGAGCTCCGCGATCGCGTTGGCGAGCTACCGGGCACTGGCGACCTCACCGTCCGAGCCCATCCCAAGGTCGGCCCCGTCGAGGCCCTCGCCAAGCGCGCGGCGCGAGCCTTCGGAGCGGATCTGATCATCGTCGGCTCGCATCGGCGGCGTGGTTGGAGCCGCCTGCTGCATGGCTCGGTGTCGCTCGACGTCATGCGCTTCAGCGACGTTCCGGTGCTCTGCGTCGGCCACGATGTCCTGGGCCGCGCCGAGGAGAACCCCGAGATCGAGCGGGTGCTCGTCGCGACGGATCTGTCGGAGGTCAGCCACCGGGTCATCGCTCACGCGATTGATCTGCTCGGGAACCGTGAGGGTAGCCTCTGCCTCGTCTTCGTGGACGACCAGGTGATGGGAAGCCCAACGCATCGCGCTCCAGAGGGTCGACACCGATTGGTCTCACCGGAGACCGCCGAGCTCGAGGCGCGGCTGCGCGGCTTTCTGCCGGAGACCCTCGACGAGGACCGCGTTCAGATCATCACCAAGGTGCTCGAGGGCGGCCCCATCGCCGAAGCCATCGTCGAGGAGGCTGCCCGCTGGAACGCCGATGCGATTTGCATGAGCTCACGCGGGGCGGGCGTGGTCGAGCGCGCGCTCACGGGCTCGGTCGCGACCGAAGTCGTCCAACAAGCCGACTGCCCCGTGCTGATCGTCCGCACCCGAAAGGAGTAGCCATGCAGACCGCGCCTCGCTCGTTTTCGCGGACCATCTCATCCCGTGGGGTGCGCTGATGAAACGTAACTCGCTACGCAGCTTTCTCGGGCTCCTCGCGATCGCCGGCCTCATCACCTGGCGCCTGGCCCCGCGCTCGGGCGGCGACGCGGCCGCGATGAAGAGCTACACGCCCTTCGCCAAGCAAAGCGTGCATCGCCGCGGCTGTCTCGACCCAGCGTCGCGCGAGCTCGACGCGGACGTCGACGTCGTGCGCCTCTCTGTCGCGGAAGAGACGACCCTCTTGGTCACCTTGCGTGGCCGAGAAGGGCTCGAGCCTGGCTTCGTGGTCACGGCGGACGATGGAGCGGCGGCGACCCAAAGCTGGATGCGCGAGATCCCATCGCGGACCGGTGAGGCTTTCGCCGCGACGGTCGTCCTCCCCACCCCCGGCGCCTACTCGTTCGTCATCGTCGATCGGCGCGAGCTGACCGGCGATGAAATGGCGGCGGGCAAGGGATGCTTCACCGCGGACTTTCAGCCGGCCGCGCCGCTGCCGCGGCAACCGCTGCCGTTCGTCTGGCGTGGCAGCGTCGGCGTGCCAGTCGTGTTCTCGGTGCCGCACCGTGGCCCGACGCTCGTGGAGGTGACCCACACCCAGGGCGACGGCGTCCTGCTCGTGTCCGTTTTCGAAGACAACGAGTACGTGCGAAGCCTGACGATACCCCCCAAGCAGGACGCGCGCGTTCTGCTCACCAGCCGCTTCGAGGGCGCCCGCATCCTCGTCGAGGAGGCCGCGAGCTGGGGCCGGCAGCCCTTGGGCGCCATGATCCGATCGGCTCCCTACTCGGGTGAAGAGGGCGCGAGCGCCTCCGACTGGCTCGCGGCCGCGGTCAGCAACGACGAGACGATCCCATGAAGAACATCGCCTGGCTCGATGAGCTGTCGCTCGACGACATCGCCACGGTAGGAGGCAAGAACGCCGGCCTCGGCGAGCTCCACCGCAAGCTCGTGCCGCTGGGCGTGCGCGTGCCGAGCGGCTTTGCCTGCACGGCGAGCGTCTATCGCGCCTTCGTCGCCGCCGCCGACCTCGACGGGCACATCGAGCGCGAGCTCGCCGCCTATGAGCGTCGCGAGCAGACCCTGGCGGTCACCGGCCGGCAGATCCGCCACGCCTTCCTCGAGGCCGATTGGCCCGAGGCGATGGCGCGCGAGATCATCGGCGCCTACGAGGAGCTCGGCCGCCGCGAAGGCAGCAAGCACTTGCACGTCGCCGTCCGCTCGAGCGCCACGGCGGAAGATCTGCCGGACGCGAGCTTCGCCGGTCAGCAGGAGTCGTTTCTCAACATCGCCGGCGCCAGCGCCTTGCTCGACGCATGCAAGCGCTGCTTTGCCTCTCTCTTCACCGATCGGGCCATCGCCTACCGGCAGGCCAAGGGCTTCGCGCACAGGAGCGTGGCCCTGTCGATCGGCATACAGACGCTGGTGCGCGCCGACATGGGTGCATCGGGCGTCATGTTCACCCTCGACACCGAGACCGGCTTTCGCGACGTCGTGCTCCTCAACGCCGCGTACGGCCTCGGCGAGAACGTGGTGAAAGGCGTCGTCAACCCCGACGAGATCTACGTCTGGAAGCCTGGGCTCGACGACCCACGCTTGAAGCCCATCTTGCGCAAGCGCTTGGGCGCGAAAGAGCGCACCCTGCAGCTCTCCGACCGGCCTGGCGCGCCCACGGTCAACGTCGACACGCCCAAGTGGCAGCGCGCTCACTTCTGCATGCGCGACGATGACGTGCTCACGCTCGCGCGCTGGGCGGTGCTCATCGAGCGCGCCATGGGTAGACCCATGGACATCGAATGGGCCCGCGACGGCGAGACGGGTGGTCTCTATGTCTTGCAGGCGCGCCCCGAGACCGTGCACGCCCGGCGTAACCCGGCGGCGGAGTCCCACTACACCCTGCTCGAGCAGGGCCGGCCGATCGTCAGAGGGCGCAGCGTCGGCAGCGCCATCGTCAGCGGCTCGGTGTGCGTGGTGCGCGACGCGCGCGACCTCGAGACGTTCACGCCGGGCTCGATCCTGGTCGCCGAGATGACCGACCCGGATTGGGTGCCGATCATGAAGAAGGCGCGCGGCATCATCACCGACCGCGGCGGGCGCACATGCCACGCGGCCATCGTGAGCCGCGAGCTCGGCATCACCGCCATCGTCGGCACCACCGACGCGACGTCTCTGCTCACCTCGGGCCAGGTCGTGACGATGTCCTGCGCGCAAGGCGAGGAGGCCGTCGTCTACGAAGGCTCGCTGCGCTGGAAAGCCGAGACCGCCGACCTCGGCGCTCCGCCGACACGGACGAAGATCATGCTCAACCTGGCGCAGCCTGGCTCGGCGCTCGCGACGGCCCGCTTGCCGGTCGACGGCATCGGGCTCGTGCGCATCGAGTTCATCGTCGGCAGCGAGATCGGTGTCCATCCCATGGCCCTCTTGCACCCCGACCGCCTCGACGACGCTGAGCGGCAGGCGATCGCCGCCAAGCTCGGCACCGAGCGTGACGGTGTGCGCTACTTCACCGAGACCCTGGCGCGCGGCGTCGCCACCATCGCGGCGTCGCAATATCCGAAGCCCGTCATCGTCCGCATGAGCGACTTCAAGACCAACGAGTATGCGCGCTTGCTCGGCGGACGGGTGTTCGAGCCAGCCGAGGAGAACCCGATGATCGGGTTCCGCGGAGCCTCGCGCTACTACCATGACCGCTATCGCGATGGGTTCTTGCTCGAGTGCCGCGCCATGAAGATGGCACGCGAAGAGCTCGGGCTCACGAACATCGCCCTGATGATCCCGTTCTGCCGCACCGTCAGCGAGGCCGATCGGGTGCTCGAGGTGATGGCCGCCGCGGGGCTCAGGCGCGGCGAGAACGGGCTCGCCCTCTACATGATGTGCGAGGTCCCGGCGAACGTGATCCTCGCCGAGAGCTTTGCCCGGCGCTTCGACGGCTTCTCGATCGGCAGCAACGACCTCACGCAGCTCGTGCTGGGCATCGACCGCGACTCCGAGGTGCTGGCCGACCTCTTCGACGAGAGCGATCCCGCGGTCATGACCGCGATCACGGACGTCATCAAACGCGCGCACGCCGCCGGCATCACCGTCGGCCTGTGCGGCCAAGCGCCGAGCGACGACCCGCGCTTCGCCGAGGCCTTGGTCGACGCCGGCATCGACTCCATCTCGCTCAGTCAAGACGCGGTCCTCGAGGTCAAGCGGCGCATCGCCGCGCTCGAGGCTCGCAACAAGGGCAGTGAAAAGCGCTGGCAATGACCGCCAACAAGAGAGGGCATCCGTGAACGTCAAGAGCATCATGTCCACCGAAGTCATGACCATTCGTCCGAACGATCTGCTGACCACCGCCGCGCAAGTCATGCTCTGGTCCGGTGGCCGCCACCTTCCCGTCGTCGACGGCGGCGAGCTCGTCGGCGTGCTCAGCGAGGGTGATTTGTTTCGCGCCCGCGGAGAGACCAGCGCGTCGCGGCGCACGCTCGTACGCGAGGCCATGACCAAGCCCGTCAAGACGACCACGATGAACGAGTCGATCGCCATCGCCGCCCGACGCATGGCGGCGGACAAGATCGGCTGCTTGCCGGTCATCGGCCGCGGCAAGCTGGTCGGCATCGTCACGACCACGGACGTCTTGCGCGCGCTCGAGGACGAGGTGTTCGCCAAGCGCCGCACCGCGCTCGACGACGAGCTGGGTGTCGAGGTCATCAACCTGCGCGCTCTACGCGACCGCGCGCGCCTGAAGGCACATCTCGGCGGGATGGATCTCCGCGATGCCTGGAACGGCCTCCACGCCGACATCGGCCAGGCCGAGCGCCTCGTCGCGACCGCCGCCAGCAACGCCGCGGCTTTCGTACGCAAGGTGCGCCAGCGCGCTGAGAAGCTGCTCGTCGAGGCCCGCAAGAAGAGCACGGCGAAGGACACGACGAAGCGCGCCAAGCCGCGCGCCAAGACCGCTAAAGCGGCCGCGCGTCACGAGCTGCAATAATCTCAGGGCGCTTCGCGCTCGCGTCGATCGTGACGGAGCGGTGGCCCCAAGCGGCGTTACGGTGCTCCCCGCAGTGGCTGGGAGCGCCTCGGACGCGACGCCGACTTTCCAGAGCTCGAGCGCGTCGCCACGACGGCCGCCTCCGGCTGAGCGGCCGATGCCACGAACAACATGGGCTTGGCCGTGTCGTGAAACGGCCAATCCGTCTCGGCCTCGAGCGCGGCGGCGTCGAGGATCACGAGGTCATAACGCCGGTCGCGGGCGGCGCGGCTGGCCTGCGTGCTGGGGCCAACCTCGCGGCTCGAGCACAAGACCGAGACGTCGCATGTCAGCAGACGCCGCAGCGCGTGTGCCTGCGCGAGCATCGCCGCCTGGGTCTTCGCATCCCGCGCGCCCGACACCAGGACGCGGAAGCGCTCGCCGACCAGCAGCGCCTGTAGCAGGCTCGCGGCGTGCGGCACGCAGAGCACCGGCACGGCCAACGTGTCGATGAGGTGGCGCGCCTTGCGCCGCTTGCCGCGGCCACGTGGAGCATTGGGCTGCGCTCCCCCGATGATCACGAAGCTCGGCTGCGCACGACGCGCGTAGTCCGTGAGCGCCGTGCCCGGGTCGCCGTTCAAGAGCACATACTCCGCGGAGGCGCCGAAGCGCGCGATCTCGTGCGTCGCGCGCTCGAGCATCTCGCGGATCACCTGGGGTGGCGGCCCGTGGCGCTCGCTGACGTGCGCGAGGATGATGGTCTCTCCCAGGCGCTTGGCGAGCATGCCGGCCAGCTCGCGAGCGTCGTGGTCGTGAGGTCCCAAGGCTGTTGCGACGATGATGGACACGATTCTCTCCTGTCATCCTTGGCGATCTGCGCAGACTTTGCGCCGCGAAAGCGGCGGCGCGCGAGGTCTGCGCGAAACTCGACTGTTGTACCGCTACGACGGACGCGCATGCATACGGCACGCCATGTGCACCCTTCATAAGATGGACACGCCACATTGAATCGCCGAGAGCCACATGAAGACGACACGACATACGCGCGACGTGATCATCGCCATCGTCACCATCACTTTGGGCGGCATCATCTGGCTTTGGGGGCGCTCCGCCGGCCGCGATGAAGCCCAGCGCCTCGGCGAGATGCGTGACGGACATCATGAGCTCGTCGCCCACGATACGCTCGATCCCACGGTGCGGATGCTGCTCCACGGGCGAATGCGCCGGCACGGCGATACGGCCGAGCGCCTTTGGCGGGCGTTTCTGTCCGCCGACTACAACGCTATAGCGGCGAACGCGGAAGAGCTCGCGGCGGAGCCGAGCTTTCGTCAACCCGCGCCAGAGGAGGATCCGGCGCTCCTCAACGGCGTCATCCCCCCGGAGCTCTTCACCTATCAAAGTGATCTCGAGCGCGCCGCGAGCGCCTTGGCCCGAGCCGCGAGCGCTGGTGACGCGCGCGCCGTCGACGAAGCGTTCCATCAGACGATCGCGAGCTGCTTCGCCTGCCATCGGCGCTACCGCGCGGGAGCCGACGGACCCGACGGGAAGAGCGGCACGAGGTAGGAGACGATGGTCTCGGCTCCAGCATCGACGGTGGCCGTCCCCGTGTCGCAAACGAGCTCCGGGTGCGGCGGCGACTCGTAGGCCGCACCCACGCCAGGCAGCTGGGTCAACGCGCCGCCGCGAGCCTGGGCGTAGAGCCCCTTGGGGTCACGCGCCATCAGGGTCGGCTCCGGAGCGGTCACGAAGACCTCGATGAAGCGCGCCGCGCGCCCGCGCACCTCGTCGCGATAACGGACACGTGGGGCAGTGGCGCTGACCAGCACCACATCGTGATGCCGCGCCGCCTCGAGCGCGAGGTCACCGAGACGCGAATAGAACGTATCCCTGTCGGCCTCGCCGAAGCCAAGCTCGGGCATCCGAGTCCTCCGCACCTCGTCGCTGTCGAGCCACGCGACGGTGCGCCCGAGCGCGCGCATCCTGTCCGCCACGGCGGATGCGAGCGTCGACTTGCCGCTCGCCGGGCGGCCGGTCAGCCACACGATGATGCCACTCGGCCTCATCGAACGAGCTCATCGATGCGCTCCGGATCGAAAGGCTCACCCGCGAGGAGACGCTCCGCGAACCGCAGCAAGCTCTCGCGCGCGGCCGCGGAGGTGTCGGGGTACCAAACGGGGCTCGCGAGCACGAGCGTGCGCCACGCGAAGTACACCGGCACGACGCGGAGCATCTCCGCGTCTCCCGTCGCCGCGATGACGCGCGACCAGAGCTCCGTCCACAGCGTACGCAGCGCGCCGGAGAAGGAGCCGCGCCGGTGCAACGCGATGGCCAGATAGTTGATGGCCATGCAGGTCACGTCGTCGGCGGTGTCGCCGAAGCCACCACGCGACCGGTCCAGGAGACGCAGGGTGTCGCCGTCGAACAGCACGTTGTAGGGATGCAAGTCGCCGTGCGTCGCGCAGGCGCGGTGCTCGAACGCGCGCAGCCGCTCGCGCGCGGCGCAGGCCAGAGAGACGAAGCGCGCCAGGCGCCCGGGAGGGGCGAGGGGGTCATCGTCGGTGTACGCGTCACGCAGACCGAA
>JBDHVB010000180.1:0-11300 GCA_039809465.1 Myxococcota bacterium | reverse complement strand
GTGCGTGCTCATCGACGAGCGCCAGCAGCTGCGCCTCGAGCTCGCCACCAACGCGTCGGTCGATTTGCTGCTCGCCATGCTGACCGGTGATCCCGCGTTGCGCGTCGAGAACGCCATGGCGGTCATCGAGCGCAACACCGGCGTCATTCCGAGCTGCTCGTTCGCCGACGGATGGTGCGCTACTGCGGACGCCGAGTATGCCGCTTCTTCGACGTGCGCGGCGGTAGGCGCGAGCCCATGGCTGCTGCTCGCGGTGGTCGCCTTGATTCGCAATAGACGGGGGATGAAATGGGATTCGGCAAAGCGCTCTTCGTCGCCATAGGGTTGTCGCTCGTGGTGCCCGCCATCGCGCACGCGCAGTACGACGACAAGAACGTCGACATCATCGGTACTCTCGGTGGCTCCGTCGACAAAGCGGCGATCGCCGGCGGGCTCGGCATGCGGCTACGCTTCGCCAAGGACTGGCATGTCGGCCTCCACGGCGAATACAACCCCTACGGCTCGGTGACGCGCTTGAAGCTGCGCAGCGGCAGCGCCAACTTCTTCGGCAGCATCGACTACCGCTGGGTGAAGACGGGGCGCGTCTCGCTCACCACCATCGGCTACGTCGGCGTGAGCTGGCTGCTCTTCGATCTCTACGGCGTGCCGCAGGGCTCCGTCGGCCCGTACCTCGGCATCACACCGCTCTGCGCCGAGCTGCGCTTGAGCGAGCGGGTGAGCCTGCTCATCGAGTCGATGCGCGTCGCCATCCCGCTGCCGCAGATCAGCGGCGTGCCGTTCGGCTACCGGCAGTACCGCTTCAGCGTGGGTGTTGCCATCGCGCTCGATTAGGTTAAGGGTTGGCGCATGACCCGACCCGGCGCCTTCACCGTCATCGACCCCGCCACCGACCTGCCGCTCGCCAAGTACGACGCCCTCACCGACGACGAAGCGGCGTCCGCCATCTCCGACGTGCGTCATGCCCTCCCGGCGTGGCGTCGCACCGACCTCGCGGAGCGCGCCAAGCTCATGCGCCGCGCCGGCAAGATCCTCACCGAGCGCGCCGACCAGCTCGCCCGCCTGATGACCCGCGAGATGGGCAAGCCCTTCAGCGACGGCAAGGCCGAGGTGCTCAAGTGCGCCTTCGTGTGCGCGTACTTCGCCGACAACGCCGCCGCCATGCTCGCCGACGAGCCCGTCGATCTGGGCGATCCCAAGGTGCGCGCCTTCGTCACCTTCCAGCCGGTGGGCGTCATCCTGGCGCTCATGCCTTGGAACTTCCCGTTCTGGCAGCTCTTCCGCTGCGCCGCGCCGGCGATGATGGCCGGCAACTGCGTGGTCATGAAGCACGCCGACAACGTCCCCGGCTGCGCCATCGCCATCGAGAACATCTTCAAGGACGCGGGCTTCCCCGAGAACGTCTTCAGGACCTTGCTGGTCGACGTGCCACAGGTCGCGGCGCTCATCACCAACCCCGACATCGCCGCGGTGTCGCTCACCGGCAGCGTCAAGGCTGGCAAGGCCGTGGCCGCCGCCGCCGCGACCGTCCTCAAGAAGTGCGTCCTCGAGCTGGGTGGCAGCGACGGCTATGTCGTTTTAGCGGACGCAGACCCGGTGCACGCCGCCAAGGTCTGCGCCACCGCCCGCATGGTGAACGGCGGCCAGAGCTGCATCGCCGGCAAGCGCTTCATCGTCAGCGAAGTCATCCGCGAGCAGTTCACCACGGCCATGGTCGAGGCCATGAAGGAGTGGGTAGCGGCGGATCCGAGCGAAGCCGACACCAAGCTCGGCCCCATGGTGAACGTCAAAGCGCGTGACGGCATCCACCGTCAGGTGACCGAGAGCATCGCGCAGGGGGCAAAGCTCCTCTTGGGGGGCACCGTGCCGCCCAAGCGCGGCGCCTGGTACCCTGCGACCGTTCTAGCGGACGTGAAGCCCGGCATGCCGGCGTACGACGAGGAGATCTTCGGCCCGGTCGCGGCGATCATCGCGGCGCGTGACGATGACGAGGCCATCCGCATCGCCAACGACTCGCGCTTCGGCCTCGGCGCGGCGGTCCTCACCAGGGATCTCGCGCGCGGCGAAGCCATCGCCGCGAAGGAGCTCGAGGCGGGGCTCGCCTTCGTGAACCACAACGTCAAGTCCGACCCGCGCCTGCCGTTCAGCGGCGTGAAGGAGAGCGGTTACGGCCGCGAGGTGTCGCGCTACGGCTTGCTGGAGTTCGTGACCACCAAGACGGTGTCGATCGCGCTCTGATTCTTGGCGAGCCAGGCGTCGAAGCGCTCGAGCTCCTTGCTGCCGCGCTTGCCCATGACCGCGATGGAGAAGGGCGCCAGCCGCTCGCTCGCTAAAGCGGTGCACAAGACGCCCTTGTATTCATCGCGGGTCACGGCCGCCGCCTCGATGTCGTCGGTGAAGAAGACGTCGGCATCGGCGTCGGCCAGCCGCTCGAAGACGCGTAGGTTGTTCGCCTCGCTCTCGAGCGCCGCCGTCTTGATGGTGGCGCGCGCGAAGACCTCGTTGGTGCCGCCGCTATTGTAGATGACGCGCACGCCTTGCCGATCGACGTCGTTCAACGATCCGAAGCGCCCGCTGTCGGTGCAGCGAATGACCGCGACCTTGTGGCCCTGAAAATAGGGTCTGCTGAAGGCGGCCTTGGTGGCGCGGTGCTCGGTGATGGTGATGCCCGACATCGCGAGGTCGAACCAGCCGGCCTCGAGGTCGTCCATGAGGGTCGTCCACTTGGTGCGGACGAACACCACCTCGCGACCCTGGGCGGCGGCGTAAGCCCTGGCCATGGTGATGTCGGCGCCTTCGGGGGCCTCGCCTTCCCAGAGCGTAAAAGGCCTGTAGTCGCCCGTGGTGCCCACTTTGAGGGGGCCGCCGCCGTGGCAGCCGGCCAGGCACAGGAGAAGAAGCAGGGTGATATTGCGCATTTAGGCCTGCACTACCTACCTTAGCGGCGGCGCCAGCTGGGGGGCTTACGCCAATATGATGGAATGTGCGAGCTGCGGCACGCTGCAAAATGTGCCGCCGGGTGACGATCGCGGGATCGTCGAGTGCGTGGAGTGCGGGTCCGAGCTTGCTCGGAGCGCGGGCCGCAGCATGACCATCGCCTTTGGCGCGGCGTGCACTGGGCTCCTCTTTTTCTTTCCCGCGAACTTCCTGCCCTTCATCGAGACCTCGGTGCTGCAAGCGACGCGCACCAGCGTCATCGGCTCGTGTGTCGGCGTCATGGCGGCGGACGGCTGGCCCACCCTCGGCGCGGTCATCGGCTTCACCGTCATCGTCGCGCCGCTCGTGCGCTTCGTGTTGCTGACGTCCGTCTTGGGCTCGGTGATCTTCCACAAGCGTCGTCCATGGCTGGGACGCGCCTTCCGCTGGGCCAACTGGTTCGAGCTCTGGGCGATGACCGACGTGCTCATGGTGGCGCTCTGGGTTGCCTATGCGCGCCTCGCCGACACGGTCTCGACGACGCTCGAAGCGGGCGGCTGGTGCTTCGTCATCTGCGGCTTCGCCACGCTCATTCTGCAAGCAGCGCTCGACAAGGGGACGGTCTGGCGCGCCATCATGCCCGAGAACGATCACGTCGAGCCGCCCGCCGTCGCGTGCATGGTGTGCGCGCGCGTCGAAGACACGCGCTTGCTCGGCAGCGACTGTCCGCGTTGCGGCGCGACGCTGCGCACCCGCCGGCCGCAAGCCGTGAGCCGCGCCAGCGCGCTCGTCATCGCCAGCCTCCTCCTCTACATTCCCGCGAACGTCCTGCCGATGGCGACGCTGCCGGTCGGCTTCGAGCTGGTCTCGTACACCGTCATGGGCGGCGTCATCGACCTGGTCGAGGTGCGCATGGTCGGGCTCGCCATCCTCGTGTTCGTCGCGAGCTTCGCCATCCCGTTCCTGAAGCTCGCGGGGCTCGGCTGGTGCATCGCGTCGGTGGCCCGCAAGTCGAAGAAGCGGCTCAAGCTCAAGACGAAGCTCTATCACGTGGTCGAGGCGGCGGGCCGGTGGTCGATGGTCGACCCGCTCGTGCTCGCTTGCTTCATCCCCGTCACCCAGTACAACGCGGCCATGTCGAGCAAGGCGGAAGCCGCGGCACCCGCATTCACCGCGGTCGTGTTGCTGACCGTCATAGCGGCACGCGCGTTCGACCCACGTCTCATGTGGGATGCCGCCAGGGAGCGTCGCAATGGCTGACCTGATCCCGGAAGCTCGCAAGATCAAACGTAGACTGCCCGGCGTCGTCTGGGCCTTGCCCGTCGCCGCGCTCATCATCGTCGGTTACCTCGGCATCAACGCGGTGCTCGAGCGCGGCGTCGACGTGGTGGTCACCTTCCCCGACTCGGGCGGCGCCAAGGTGCGTGACACGCACGTGCACTACAAGGGCGTGACCATCGGCAAGGTCAGCAAGATCGAGCTCGCCGATGACCAGGAGCACGTGGAGTTCACGCTGCGCCTGTCGCGCAAGGTCGCGCCCCTGCTCACCACGGGCACGAAGTTCTGGCTGGTCGGCGCCAATCCCACGCTCGCCGACATCGCCTCGCTCACCGCGGCGGTGACCGGTGTCTCCATCGAGATGGCCCCTGGGCCAGGCGAGCCACAAGACCGCTTTGTCGGACTCGACCGTGCCCCCATCATCTATCCTGGCACGGCCGGCAAGAAGGTCGTGCTCACCACCGAGTTTCGGGGCTCGCTCAAGGAGGGCTCGCGCGTCGCCTATCGCGGTGATGACGCGGGCAGCGTCACCGAGGTGCGCTTCGTGCCGCCGAGCAGCTTCGAGGTCGAGGTGTTCGTGACCGAGCCATTCAGCAGCGCCCTGCGCGCGGAGAGCTTCTTCTGGGTGACCGGCGGCCTCCAGGTGCAGCTCTCGGCGTCGGGCGTGACCGCGAACCTGCCGGGCGCGAGCGAGCTGCTGGCGGGCGGCGTCGCGTTCGACACGCCGCAGGCCGCGTTCGCGAGCGGACCCGTCACCGAAGACACGCACTTCAAGCTCTTCAGCGACGAGAGCAGCGCCCGCGAAGGCAACGACGGGCCGGACGTTCTCTACGAGAGCACCATCGAATCGGGGGCGGGCGCGGTGCCCGTGGGGGCCGTCGTCACGTTGATGGGCTACCGCGTCGGCCGCGTCCGCTCGAGCACGCTGTCCGCCGATGCCGCGACGGGCGCGGTGACGGCGCCGATGATCGTCGCGCTGCATCCCCGGCGCCTCTCCTTCGCGGAGCAAGACCGCACGGCGATGGACACCTTCGTGACCAAGCTCCTCGAGCGTGGTTATCGCCTCCGCGTCATTCAATCACCGCCGCTGGTCGGCGCCTTGAGCCTCGAGCTCGCGCGCACCGATGGGAAGTCGACGCTCGCGCAAGGCGCTCTCTATCCCAAGCTCCCGGTCTCGACGACGGGCGACATCGCATCGCTCACGGCGACCGTCTCTTCGATCCTCGCCAAGGTCGACAGCATTCCGTTCAAGGACATCGGCTACGGCTTGAAGGGGACGCTCGAGAGCCTGAACCACACGCTCGCGGTCATCGAGCCGCAGCTCGAGCCGACCATGCAGCAGCTCCAGGCGAGCGCGACCGCCATTCAAGGTACCGCCGCCGAGGCACGCGCCGTCATGACCGGCGAAGGCGCGTCACAAGGCACGAGCTTCCCCGAGGCCATCCGGCAGCTCACCCAAGCGGCGCGCTCGATGCGCGCTTTGGCGGACGCGATCGAGCGTAACCCCGAGTCGATCTTGTTCGGTAAAAGCGAGGAGAAGGAATGAAACGCGCGCTGCTGAGCATCATCCTCATGGCGGGCGCCGCCGCTTGCGGTCACAGCGAGCCGACGCGCTTCTACACCTTGGCTGCCAAGCCCGCTTCGAGCCGCGCGGCCTACGACGGCCCGCCCGTCCGCCTCGAAGCCGTGCACCTGCCGCCGAGCGTCGCGGGCCAGCGCTTACTGCACGCCAATGGCGAGAACCAGGTGACCATCAGTACGCTCGAGCGTTGGACCGACGAGCTCGATTTCCTCATGCGTCAAACGCTCGCGCAGAATCTCGTGGCGCGCTTGCCGGAGGGCGCGGTCATCTTCCCGGACGCGCCGCGGCCCAAGGGCGCGCTGCTCTGGTCGGTCGACGTGCTCACGCTGCGTGAAGCCGGCGGCGTGCTCACCTTCGAGGCGAGCTGGAGCCTGCTCGCGAGTCAGGCGCCGCAGATCCTCGAGCGCCGCCAGGGCAGCTACTCCGCTTCGGTGGACGGCACGGGCAAGGGGACCGCGGCCGCGCTCACGCAGATCACCGCCGAGCTCGCGGACGCGATGGTGGCGAGCCTCCCGCGGGCGGCGGCGTCGCTCGCTACTCAGTTGCCCAGCGCCAGCGCAGCCCCAACTCGGTGAAGTCGCTGGTGATGAGACCCAAGCGGTCGCGGCTGACGAGGGTCGGCACGAAGCTGCCGCGCACCTCGAGCGCCTTGTTGAAGACGATGCGGGTCACGAAGCCGGCGCGCACCAGGAGCTCGTCCCGCGTCGGCACGCCGAGCACATCGACCGCCGGGCCAATCGCGAACTGGCGGAAGGTCGGGATCGGATAGAAGGCGAACTGCGCGCGGGCGCGCCACACGAGGCTCGAGCCGACGATGAGGCGCAGCGTGTCCTCGTAGACGTAGTCGTTCGGGTCGTCGAAGCCGGTGACGCGTGAGGCGCTGCCGAGCAGGCTGAGCTCGCCGATCTTCGTGGCGATCGCCGTGTTGAGCTCGGTCTCCATGGTCACGTAGTGCCCGTGCTCGCCACCCGAGGTCTCGAGGGCGGCGCGGTCGAAGCTGTCGATGTTGCCCGGCAAGAACGAGCGCTCGAACTGGTAGAAGCCACGGGCGCCCGCGCGGACGTCGATGTAAGGCAACGCGAAGCGCACACCGCCCCAGGCGCCGACGCCCTGGCGGCTGAAGATGGGGTTCATCTCGATGCCCATCCACTGGAAGTGCGGGGCGCCGTAACCCAACGACAGACGGGGACGCAGGTAAATGTAGCCGAGGTCCACGGTCGTCGCGGCGAAGAAGCGGCGCTTGCCAGACTTCCAGGCGGCGCGGTCGACGGTCGGCGCCACGAGGTCGGCGGTGTTGACGCTCTGCGAGACGTGGACGACCTCGCCATCCGTGGTCACGACGTGGTCGTCGGTGGCGGCCGACGGCGCATCCGCTTGAGCGGTCAAGAGCGCGATGAGCATGGCCGTCAGCATCAGTGCACCACCGCCAAGCCGATGCCGTTGCCGGTCGGGTAGAGAGAGATCTCGTAGCTGCTGCCAGCTCTCGATCCGCGCCGCTTGTGCTCCCAGCTCCTATAGTGGAGCGCCGGGATGCCGAGGCCAATGGCGGTCCCGATGATCGCGCCGGTGATCACGTCACTCGCGTTGTGCATGTCGCCGACCACGCGCAGCGATGCGGTCGCGGCGGCTGCGGCATAAGCAGTGGCGCAGGTGACGATGTCGGCGGTCTTGCCGAAGAGCTCATGACGCATGCGGTGGGCGCAGATGAGGCTCGCGCCGGTGAACGCCATCGAGCTGTGACCGCTATAAAAGCTGCGGTAGCGGCCGTTGCGCACGCAGTCGTTGAGATCCGGGGAGAGCTGGCTGCCGCAGTTCTCCACGTAGGGGCGCGGCCGGCTCACCAGAAACGTCGTGACCTGTTGCAGCGCCGTGCTGAGGGCGATGGCCTCGGCGTCGATGACCGCCATCTCCCAGGCGACGTCCGGGCTGCGGCGCACGCCGGCCGCGAGGACCAGGGCGTCGACGGCGATGGGCCAGGTGATCTCCATGGACAAGAAGACATCGGAGAGGTCGCGCGCCGCGTAGCGGGCGTTCAAGGAGTCGAAGCGCAGGGAGTTGCGCACGCCTTCGTCGAAGAGAATGGGCCGCTCGAGGTTGTGGTTGCTGAGCGGCCGGAGGAGCGAGGTCCCGATGGAGACCGCCGCCGTGGCGCCGATGAACGCGTAGTTGCCGGTACCGACGCGCGCCCACTCGGGCTTCCAGGTGAGCAGGGGAGCCTCGATGGGGAGCGGCTCGGTCTTCTTTTCGACGTTCGGATCGTCCTTCTCGGTGTCGGCGAGCGGTGACTCCGCTTCACCCGGCGAGATACCGGGCTTTACGCCGGCCGGATCGACGGGGGCGGGCTCGGTGGTCCCCGGCTCGGGCCGCGTGCCGGTCTTCTCGGCTTCGTCCTGGGTTTGGGCAACGGCAGGCGCGCAAACCAGCACGCACAAGGCAACGACGTGGACGCGCCAGTACTGACCCAAGCAATCCCCCCGAACTGCGGCTGGTTTTTAGCGAGGCTCTGGCACTCGAAGCAAGGCAACAAGCGTCAGAGAGAGCCGAAAACGTGGTCCCGATCAGTGAGGACGTCAATGCGCGTGAGGCCCTTTTTCAGAGCCCCAGTCGGCCAGCTCTCCGCCGAGGGGGCTGCCCGCTCGGGTCTGCGGCTCACCGCGGCTGGCTCTGCCTCCGCTTCGGCTTCCGCTGACGCCGCGGCTCGCGTTCGCGGTGCGGGCCTCTCCACGCGCCCGGGCACGCGTGCCGCCGCCGAAGCGTATCTCGATGTCGCCGCGCCCATCGCGATCCGCCAGGTGGTGGAGCACATCGGCAAGCAGACCGGGCAGAGGTCGCCGCTCACGGGTGAGCTCACTCCGACCTTGAAGGGCGGAGTCATCGCCGCCGAGAGTCAGAACCCCGACTACCGCTTCGTCTGGGACCGCGACGGCGCCATCGTCATGCGCTCGCTCGTGGGCGTCGATGCACGGGCGCTCGAGGACTACGTGGCCTTCACGCGCGAGCGGCAGGCACGCGCCGCCGCCCCGACCTTCGACCCCTCGAAGCTCGAGGTCGCCCCCGGCTTCGAGTGGGCCGAGAAGTACATCCGCAAGGATGTGAGCTTCGGTCTCGGTGAGCCGCGCGAGCTCCCGAACGGCGCCTTCGATCCGTTCATGTGGAGCCGCCCGCAGACCGACGGTCCGGCGCTACGCGCGCTCACCATGCTCGACCTGCTGCGCGAGCCCATCGCTCCATCGCTCCGCGAGCAGGTCATCGCGAGCCTCCGCGTCGACCTCGATTACATCGCCGAGGTTTGGCCGAAGGACTCCTTCGATCTCTGGGAAGAGACCCTCGCCGCCAAGCACTACTACACCCGCGAAGTGCAGGCCGCCGCGCTGAAGGGCGCCGCGGCGTTGCCGGAGCTCGCGGACCGCGCCGCGGTGTACGCGAAAGCGGCTAACGCCATCGACGCCGAGCGTCCGCTCTTCTGGAAGGGCGACTATCTGCGCGCGAGCCTCGACGTGAAGGCGCGCGACGGCCACACCGCGAAGGCCACCGACCTCGACAGCAACGTGATCCTCGCCGCGCTGCACGGCGGCCGCATCGACAGCTTCGTGCTCGCCACGGCGCGTCTCATCGAGAAGCGCGACATGCTGCTCTTCCCGCTGAACGCCGATGTGTCGAAGCGTCTCGGCGCGGCCATTGGCCGTTATGACGGCGATCGCTACTTCGGTGGCAACCCGTTCTACATGCTGACCCTCGGGTTCGCGGAGCTCCACTACCGCGTCGCCGAGGACATCCGCCAGAACGGACTCGACGTCGACGCCAAGAACCTCGAATTCCTGGCGTCCGCTTTGCCGTACAGTGAGTTCTTGCGGCCAGGGGCGAGCTTCGCGCCGGGCTCCGTGGAAGCGTCGCGGGTCGCCGCGGCCATGCTGGCCAAGGGGGATGCCTTCGTGAACCGCGTCGCGCGTCACGCCAAGGTGACGCCAGACGGCAACGCGCTGCCGCTCCCCGAGCAATTCGACCGCCTCGATGGCTCGCCGCGCTCGGCCCCCGATCTCTCTTGGAGCAACGCCGCGTTGATCACGGCCGCCAAGGCCCGCGCCCGCGCCGCCGAGGCCACGCCGCGCTTCCCGTTCAACCACGCGATCGCGGACGTCCTCGCCTCACCCGAGGCAGCGCGCCGCTTCGTAGAAGACTACTTCGATCACGAAGCGCCGTTCTTCCAGATCGCGCGCGACTTCAAGACCGGCCTCGCCTTCGACGGCGTCGACCTCGACCCCAAGACCGGGAAGCTCTCGGGCTTCCGCCGCATGACGGCGACCTCGAAGGAGTGCACGGACGTCGCGGTCATCACCAAGGTGCTCACGGGTGATCCGCTCGCGGCGCGCCTCGTGGGCAAGGGCGTGGATGCCCGGGCCGCGGTGCTCGAGATCCTCGCGAAGAAAGTCGACAGCTACGAGCGCTTCGACCGTGAGTATCCGGGCTACGGTGGCTTCATGCCGTGGATCAAGATCGGCGCCGACGGCTCGCTGGGCCCCGCCGACAAGCACTGGGAGTCGAACGTCCCGTCGCTCGACAACGGCGAGTGGTTGTTCACGTTGCTCGCGGTGGAGCACGTGCTGCGCCAGCAGGGCGAGACCGCTTTGGCGGACCGCTACAAGGCGTGGAACGAGAAGCTCGCGCGCAACGTGAAGCGCGTCTTCTGGGACGAGGAGAAGCAGGCCGTCCGCGTCCAGGCGAAGATCTCGGACATCAGGGATCCGAACGCGACCTATGCATCCCACGATGGGGACGCGTTCATCCGCGGCCAGCACGGCGTCCACGAGGGCGCGATGATCCTCCACTACATGGCGCTCTATGCGAGCCCGGGGCTCACCGAGGCGCAAGTGAAGCACATGTGGTCCGAGACCAAGATGAACCTCGTCGAGCACAAGTACGGCACGACGTGGCAGGGCTACTGGGGCTCGCCGCACGAGGAGTGGGAGTTCCTGATCATGCCCAAGCGCGATCAGGAGGAGTGGGCCGCCCTCTCGCGCATCCGCCAGAAGCTGCGCTTGCTGGACGCCGTCGAGCGCGGCAAGCCCGGCCTCGGCGCGTCGATCAACGCGCCCGACTCGGGGCCCCAGGAAGGCGCCATCGTCCCGTACGCCGGCGACCACGGCATCCCGAGCATCGCGTACTCCACCGTCACGGACTACCCGTTCTACGCGGTGTACGGCGTCTTCACGGTGTTGCTCGAGCAGTCGAACACCCCCGAGCGTCGTGAAGGCCTGGCGTGGCTGCTCAACATGATGCGCGCGCGTGGCGCGGTGACCGCCATGGGCGCGGGCGAGTCGGTGAACAACGACGGCACCAAGGCGGCGCCGATGAAGACCATCGACGGCTCGTTCTTGAACTGGCTCGGCCTGATGGGCGGCGTCCAGGACGAGATGCGCGCCCGCATGAAAGCCGACGGCACCTACGACAAGTACCAGGCGATCCTCCGCGAGGAGTACCGCGAGACCTTCGGCGACATGAAGCTCGAGGAGCCCCCGGACTTCGTGGC
>JBDHVB010000179.1:0-11326 GCA_039809465.1 Myxococcota bacterium | reverse complement strand
TTTTCGTCGCCTTGCCCTTTATCGCGGACGGAGGCTCGGCCGCCGGCTCGCTGCTCTCGTAGACCCCGACCTCGGCGAGGCCCGTGTTCTGGGTGCCGGCGGTGGTCGCCGTGATGGTGATGCGCAGCTTGCGGGCGGAGGTCGGCGGAAACTTCACCTCGCGTGGCGCGCCATCCGTGGGGAGCGGGCCCGTGGGGATGGGCTTGCCGCCATCGAGCGTCAGGGTCGCGTTGCTGACGTTGTCGGACGGGTTCATGCGGTCGTGCAGCACCACGCGGTCGATGACGTGGGGCTCGTTCCACTCGAGGAGTATCCAGGCCCCGCCGCGCTCGCCGCTGCTGACCCACTCCTTACTGAAGTCGTTCGGCCAGCCATCGACGACCCCGTCGACCGCCTTGGTCGCGTCTTGAACGTTGCCGGCTGTGGGGGACGAGGCGCTGACCGTCGCGAGGGCGGCGATGTTGCCGTCGGGAACGGCTTGCGTGGTGTCGCTCGCGGTCATGACGCCGTAGACGACGAGCTCGGCGAGGCCCGCGTCGGTGGTGCTTGGGCTTACCGTGTCGATCCGCACGCGCAGCGACTTGCTGGTGATGGGCGGGAAGGTCACGGTGAAGCCCGCGCCCTCGAGCGGACCTGCCGATCGCGTCACCCCACCGTCGAAGGTGAGCGTGACGTTGACGGCGTCGTTGGTCGGGCTCGGGCGGTCGTGCACGACGACGCGGTCGATGGTGTAGGGCACCGGCCAGTCGAGCCGTAGCCAGGCGCCCGCGCGCTCGCCGTTCGACACCCATTCGTAGCCCGTGTCTTTCGCGGTGCCGACCATCTCGTCGACGGCCTTGCTCGCGTCATGGTCCGGTTTAGCGGACGACGCGGTCGCCTTGGCGCGCGGGGCGATGTTGGTGGACGCCGCCGCGGCCGCCCGTGTCGAAGCTTGCACGGTCACGCGGTCTTCGAGGCTCGTGACCCCACCTTGGCTGACGACGAGCGCGAAGGTGAGCACGCTGTCGGTGGGAAGGTCGGCGGGGAGGGTGAACGTGGGCCGCGCCGTGTCCGCTCCAGCGAGCGTCAGCGGCGGGCCGTCGCGCTGCACCCATTTGTACGTGAGCGGACCATCGAGATCGGCGCTCTGCGAGCCGTCGAGCGTGACCTTGGCGCCCGGCGCGACCGACAGCGGCTTGCCCGCGTCGACGCGTGGCGGCCGATCGGCGCCGGTGGGGTTCTCGGCCCAAAACACCTCGTCGCGATGGATCGACTTGCCGATGAACGCCCCCGAGCCGCCTTGGCTCACATGCGCGTCGATCGCCAGGTACTTCGGGTTGAGCTCCGGCGTCGCGTTCAGCATGGTGCGCGGCACGTCGATGCTGTGCCGGTCCACCCAGCGGAACCCCGTGGGCGCAAGCCCCGGCGGCTCGGTGAGATACGTCGCCGGATTGGCGGCCAGCGGCCAGGCGCGCGAGTCGATGCTCCAGACGAGCCCGTGGAAGAGGGTGGCGGCGTACGTCGGGTCTTTCGCCGCGGCGGCGCGTACGGCATCGCGGACAGCCGCGCTCACTTGCCGGTGATCGGGGTGCACGTCGAAGTCCGCGTGCGTGAGGATGTGCGTCGGGCGGTACGTGGCGATGACGTCCGCGAGGTCGGCGAGCAGGTTCTTCTTGTTGAACGACGCGTGCATGCCGAAGCGGTGCTGATGGTAGTCGGCGTGCCCGAGCCCGCGATTGCCGAAGGTCACGGACTGGCCGTGCACCGACGTGAGCACGGCGCCGGGCTCCGCGTACGACGGGTTGGTGAAGAGATCGGAGAGGCGGTTGTCGGGGTAGCCTAGGAAGATGAGCTCGCTCTCGCCGACACCGAGAAAGCTCTGCGCGTTCACCGCTTCGCCCTGGCGCTCGATGCCCGTGAGAGGCCCGCCCACGAGCTCCCCGTTGGTCACGTAGACGACGTTGACCCGCTCGCCACGCAACCGCGCCGCATGCACGACACCCCCCGCGAGGATCACGTCATCGTCGGGATGCGCGACGACGACCATGATGCCAGCCCGGGCCGAAGAGGGCAGGGCGAGGAGCGCGAGAGCCAGGAGCATCCAACGCAGCTGCGTCACGCGAACGTGATAACACTCCACGAACTCCCTTGCACACCAGCCCAGCTTTTGGCATTACGCGCTCGCACTTAGGCTGTCCGCATCGTCTAGCCCGGCCTAGGACACTGCCCTTTCACGGCAGCGACGGGGGTTCGAATCCCCCTGCGGACGCCATGCCCCTCGGGAATGAACCGGGAGCATGGGCACTTGGCCCCTCGTCAGATGCCGCCCCCCGGAGTACGTTACCTGCATGCGCGTCGCTGTTGGTCGTATCGTCGATGGCAAAGCGGTGTTCGAAGGCGAGCCACTCGCTGACGGAACCCGCGTGGTCATCGTCGCGGCTGACCCTGCTGATGACGCAGGCTTTGACGTCACGCCCGAAGAGAAGGCGATGCTCCGAACAGCGATCGCCCAAGCCGATCGCGGAGAGCTCGTCGACGGCCCGCAATTGCTAAGCAGGCTGCGCCAGCGCTAATCAGCCAGCGTGCGCTCCTACAAGTTCACGCCACTGGCCGAGCGGCAGCTCCGCGATGCCGACGACTGGTGGCAGATCCATCGCACTGCTGCGCCGAACGCCGTGCTCGATGACACAGAGAGCACCATCGCAATGCTCTTACCGGAGCCGGCGATCGGCCCTCTGGCCCGTGACGTCGAGCTTCCCGACGTACGGCGCGTCGTCATGGAACGCATCAGGTACTACCTCTACTATCGATTCGACGACGTGACGGTGGAGATCCTCGCGTTGTGGCATACGAGCCGCGGCTCACCGCCACTGTTGCAATGACCCGCCCCAGCTAGCCAGCCATGTCCCCCGAGAATGAACCGGGAGCACTCGAGCCGGCGACGAGCCTTCCGCCGCGCGTTTGATCGGCGGCGGCAACCTGTCAGACCCTCGTGGTAGATAGGAAGGTGGTGGCAAGTACCGACAACATCCCCGCCCCAGGGGCGGCCGAAGGAACGCCGGAAATCCCGTCGGTTCGCCTGCTTCCTACGTGTGCGCCCGACGAACGGCTATCGGGCGAGCAGCTCACTGATCGCTTACGAATAAGATCGCCGGAGCTGGTGGACGCGGTCGCTGCATTCGCTGACGCAGCGCTGACAGGCGAGGACAAGAGAGCCGCCACGTTAGACGGAAAAGCCAACACGCTCCTCGGAGCCGTGGGTCTCGCTTTGAGCGTAATGTTCGCCTTCGGCGGAGACGTTCTGCTAGGTCACCCGCAATACCTCGCGCCGCTCGGCCCAACGATTTGGTACTGCTCAGTCGCTCTCCTCGGCTCGGCCATTGTTTCGGCGTTCGGGGCGGGATGCTTCGCCTGTCAGGCTCTCCGGGTGCGGGCAGACTACAAGGCGTTGGCGACAAACGACGTTCTCAATCCCGCCGTACTAGAGGAAGCCGACCGCCACGGCGGAGAAGCCGCTGCTGCGTACTACAATCGCTATATGCTGGGTAGCACCTGGCAGATGTATCAGAAGCACTTCAGCGTGCATGAACGCAAAGCAACCGCCGTCAGGAGAGGACAAGGCTGCTATCTAGCATTCTTGTGTCATCTGCTTGTTGTCGGCGTGACCTTCGTCGGAGCCGCACTCAAGGAAGGCCCCACCATGAGCCAGCCATCATCCTCATCACAAAGCACCAACCAGTCACCCACCCCCGAGCGGCCTCCGCCAACGCCTGTCCCGTCTGGTGGCGTATCGGTGAGCAAGAGTGAGAAGCCAGCGCCGACCCCTGTCCCTACTGGCGGGCAGGTCTGCAACTACAGCGAGGAATGACCGTGTCCGACAAGGAAGACGAGCGGCAGCCGCCGCCACAAGATGAACGACCGCCGCCGACCCCGGTCCCGAGCCCTGGGCAGGACAAGCAAACGGAATACCTCGGACCCTTGCCAACGACTGGCGCATCGAGGTGCTAGCTCGCCGCAGTGAATCAGCGCGACTTTGCGTCCCTCGCTATCTGCGGTGAGGCCGACAAAGCCGACTCTCACATCAGGCGTAAGCCGAGAGCAGCCGTCATGACTACTGTCCCCCTTCCCCTACGCGCAGCGCTCGCGACTGCGATGGTTCAACACAACAGCAGCACGACGATGGCTGTCTCGTTTGAGAAGGCGGGTTTTCAGCCAGCATCTGGGTACAGCAAGACGGACAAGGCACGCGCGTATCTCCGTCAACTCGACGAGGCCGCCAACGGCATCTCCATGATCGAGATCCTGGTCCGCGACATACATCGTTCGCGGTGGCCAGACGGCGCCCCTGAACCGAAGGAACGTTCCGACTCACGCGCGGATCTCGAGCAGGCGCTAGCCGACGCCGGCCTTCGGTTCGATGGAAACCGACTCATCACCGTCCACGTGCCCACCGTCGCAACCTTCGAAGACGCTATTCGCGACGGGAACATGACGACTGTGCGAGCCGATTTCGACCGTGCCCTGTCGAACGTCGAGACGGATCCGTCGGCCGCCATCGGCAACGCGTGCTCTCTGCTGGAGTCAGTGTTCAAAACGATCCTCGTTGACGACAAGATTCCTTTGCCTGGCGAGCCCACTATTAAGCCTTTGTGGAAAACCATTCGCGCTCATCTTGACTTGACGCCTGATAACTTGGCGAACAACGACGTCAAGGCTGTTCTCAGCGGCATCGCGGCAATCGTTAGTGGCCTTGGCGACCTACGCTCGCATTCTGGAGCTGTGCACGGGCGTGAACGCGAGTTCGTGGCTCCTGACTCGCGACTCGCTCGATTCGTTGTCCATGTCGCCCAGGCGACTGCCTCCTTGATAATCGAAACGTGGCAGCAACGACGTAACGCTGCTCCCACCTAATCAAGAGGTCGCGGTGGCGAAACGTATCAGGACGCCGTAGATATCCAGGGGGGATGCGTCACCGCGAATCGACGACAGCCGTATCCGTAATAGCGGGTTCCCATACCTCCGGCTATCACCATGACCGCGCTCGCCGCGACGCCGATACCGAACAGGCCGCGAGCCCAACCCTCCAACGGTACGCGCGTACAATCCCATCCACTCCCACGGTCCCTCTCGCGTCTTCGACTGACTGCCCGACCTTCGGCGTGACGACACCAGCGAAGCAAGACTCCCTGATACCCTCGCCGGGCGAAGCTGCTCGGGCACGTCGGTTGAATTTTCTCCTGTGTCACCAACGCGGGCACGCCCGCATCAGGAGAACACCCATGGCATTTGGCAGGGGCAAGCGCGGCAGGAAGGCCGACGGCGCAGAGGTCACCACCACCGAAGAGCACAGCGACGTCAGCGAGACGCTCCCAGCGCTCAACACTGACGAGGTGGTCTCCGAGCGCACCGACTTCGACACCAAGGCAGCGAAGGACGGCGTGAGCAAAGCCGGGCCTTGCGTCCGAGCACGCCGACCGCAGCGCCTAGCGGGCCGGCGCCTCCGGCTATCAGGCTCACCCGTTTGCCTTGACAGGTCATGTGGTCTACCACATGGTTAGCCGTGGCGACGGTCATCTACGGCGACTTCGAATGGGACGAAACAAAGGCACGCAGCAATGAGGCAAAGCACGGCGTCACGTTCGAGGAAGCAGCTACTGCCGTCGTTGATCCCAATGGCCTGTTCGTCGAGGACGACACGCGGGGCGAAGCGCGGTTCGTTGTGATTGGCATGTCGGAGCGCGCCCGAGTTCTCTTTGTCGTTCATGTCGAGCGAGGTAGGCGCGACAGAATCGTCAGTGCACGGCAAGCAACGAAGCGTGAGGAGTTGATGTATGCGCAAGAGCACTAACAGAAAGCGAAGACCAACACGTGCGTCGCTCGACGAGATTCCGGAGCTGAACCTCGCGACGGCAAAAGTCCTTGGGCGTGGACTTCGCAAAGACCGTCGCCTTCCTCTTCGTGTGTTGCGCGAACTCGCGGGCAAGAGCCAAGCGGAAGTCGCCCGCGCTGCGGAGATGGATCCAAGCGAGATATCGCGCGTCGAACAACGCGATGACGTGAAGCTTTCAACGTTGCGACGCTACGTACGTGCTGTCGGCGCGGAGATAGAAGTCGCTGCCATACTCAAAGGCGGCCAAAGGATCCGGCTCGATCGATAGGCGCAGAATTGCTGTTCTGAAGCCTTCTACGCCCGTCGCAGTTCAGATAGCGGAACCTGGGGGACGCTCCCTTTTTTGCGCCTTGATCGCGCCTTCGGCGCGCGGCGCTAGCAGGTTCCGCAAAGGCGCTGGGCTGCCGCTTCTTCTCCAGGGCGCGTCACGTCCGCGGCATGCTCGACGAATTGGACCTGTCGCTGTAGTGTACAGAGCATGACACCTCCGATCCGGCCAGCCACGCCACGATCTTCGACGCCTGTGGCCGATCGCGTTATCGCCTTGCCTCGTAATCCAGACTGCACGCTGCGCGCAGTGGCGACGCCCTCGTTCTTCGGCAACGATGAGGTCGCGGGTACTATCGGTTTTTACCAACGTGCCGAGCCGGACTGGTCGTCCACCGACGCCGAACGTCACGCTGGGCCGGCAGCGATTCGCCGATTCATTAGCGAGGCTCGGCAGCGTAACCGCGTGGCGGACGTGTCGGTCAGCATTCCCGGCGAACCCAGCTGGAGCGAGACCGGTGCGCTTCGGGGTGAGACTGCCATCGCGCGACTCGAGCAGCTTGCGGCGGACTTTCAGCGGGACATCGAAGGGACGGTGGGGGAGCAGACGTGCAAGGCAGCACCCGGGCTGATCGCGTCTGTGCGCAATCCCAGTCTTCTGGTGGGGCTCGAAGTCCCTGCGAAGGAGACCTAGCGTGGTGCTCGTCATGCCGCGACCCGCATCGCGATGACACGGCGGTTCTAAATAGGGACCCCGCGCCCCCTCTCTCGGGTTTTTCGGGGCCCCCGTTCGTCGCGAACCTTACGGCGAAAGGCTAGCGGGCACGTCTCGCGGTGAGCTCGTGCGAACCACGGCGTACGTGAGTCCGCCGGCTGGCTGCCGCTCCATCACGAGGTCGCCTTTGACGAGCCAGGCGTCGAGCTCGGCGTCGCTGCCGTGAAGCACGTATTCGTAGCGGGCGGCGAGGAGGTCGTTATCGCGCACGGCGTACAGCGGGTTCGCGCCGGCGTAGCTGTCGATGATGATGGGGATCGGATTGTTGCCGAAGATTTCGATAGGGATCGGATTGTTGCCTTCGATGATGTGAATGGGGTTGTTACTTTCGATGATGTGGATCGGGTTGTTGCTCTCGATGCGCGTATTGCCGGGATCACCACCACCATCGTCAGAGCCATCACCGCAAGCCGCACACAACGCCAACCCAACGACACCGAACAGGGGAGTGATTTTCATCCCTCGAGCTTCGCATGGCTCCGCGATCGTGTGAAGTGAGCTTCGTCACTCCTACTTTGCGCGCGGGTGTGTGCGCACGTAGTACGGCACCGCAGCGTTCTATTGACGAGCGCCGTCTACCGCCGCGCCGAGCTTCGCAAGCGCGCGACACACCATCTTCGAGGCTGCTTGAGTGAGCAGCATTGAGGCTCTAAGGATTTTCAATCGTGGTGCCGACCGTATAGACGGCGCCGTCGAAGTACATGTTCTCCGCGGTTGGGTAGTCGGCAACCGAGGAGACTCTCCAGAGATCTCTTCGGCCGTCCGCTGATGCGGAGAAGAAATCCAGATCTTCTCGCCGAAGGAAATGCGTGAACAGCTTCCTGACGCCATCTGCATTCGTTCTCAAGACGGGAAATCTGGTGAGCGCCGTGTCTTCGAGAAACGACACGCCCGGCAATACACAGGTGAAGCTCGCGCAGCTCTCCGCTGATGCCATGAAGCGGATGAAAAGACCGTGCAGCTCCGCAGGATGAGAGGTCGTATGCACGATCTCCGCGGCCTTCGCTTTCATTGCGTTGGCGACGTCGCCGGAGGCTGGGTGAATGATCAACTCTAGAATGTCGAAATCATTGCCCAGTTGCTGAAGCAACTCATCGAGGCTCGATTTCTGCTTCGATTGAACGATCTTCTGTTCGAGCTTGGTATTCATGGGAGGCCGCTTGCTCGTTTGGCTCTAGCACGAGCGCTCTCGAAGATCGCCTCCTGATGGACAAACCCAATGCAAGGAGACGCTGGATACGACGTTGTTTGCGCCGGACCCTCGAGGTAATCCCTGGGGCATGAGCTCCGTCGAGGAACTGAAGCGGCAGGCCGCGCTCGAAGCGGTGAAGCGGGTCGAGAGCGGGATGCGCGTCGGGTTGGGGACTGGGTCGACCGCGAAGCACGCCGTGATCGCGATTGGTGAGATGCTCGCGGCAGGCACGTTGACGGACATCGTCGGGGTGCCGACCTCGGTGGCGACCGAGGCCTTGGCGCGGGAGTGGAACATCCCGCTGATGCCGCTCACCAAGGACACGCGGCTCGATGTCGCCATCGACGGCGCCGATGAGGTCGACCCGCGCGGCGATCTCATCAAGGGTGGGGGCGGGGCGATGTTGCGGGAGAGGGCGGCTTGCGAGAAGGCCAAGCTCTTCATCGTCATCGTCGATCAGTCGAAGCTCTCGCCGAAGCTTGGCGCGAGCTTCGCGCTGCCCGTCGAGGTCGCGACCGACGCGGTGGCCGCTGAAGCGGAGTACTTGAAGACGCTCGGCGCCATAGTCACGCGTCGTGGCGGCGACGGGACGCCGTTCGTCACCGACAACGGCAACGCCATCCTCGATGCGCGCTTTCCAAACGGCATAGACGACCCCCACGCCGTCGCCAAGGCGCTCGAGGGCCGGCCCAACGTCAAGGCGCACGGTCTCTTCTTGGACATGGCCAACGTCCTCATCGTCGCCGCCCCGGACGGCCTGAAGGTCCGCGACGTCCGAGCGCCGCGGTGAGCGACGAAGAGCGCCCAAGTCCGCTCGAGCGGTTCGGCATCGCCATGGCGCGCATGCTCGAGACCTGGTTCCCCGACGCCTTCGTGTTCGCGCTCATCGCGGTGCTGGTGGCCTTGGTGGCGAGCCTCGCCGCGGGTGGAGAGCCGGTCGAGCTGGTGCGCTCCTACGGCAAGGGCTTCTGGAGCCTCATCCCGTTCACCATGCAGATGTCGCTGCTGATCATCGGTGGCTACGTGCTCGCCACGACGCCGGCGGTCGCGAAGATCATCGATGGCCTCGCGGGCGTGCGTCTGTCATCGCGGAGCGCGGTCGCCTACATCGCCTTCATCTCGATGGCGTCGTCGCTGCTCAGCTACGGCTTCAGCCTCATCTTCACCGGCTTGCTCGCCCGCGAGATGCTGCGGCGCTACGACCATATCGACTACCGCGCTGCTGGCGCCGCCGCATATCTCGGCCTCGGGAGCATCTGGGCGCTCGGCCTCTCGTCGTCCGCCGCCTTGCTCATGAACACCGAGGCTTCGCTGCCGCCGGCGCTCGCCAGCATCTCCAGCGTCATTCCGCTGTCGCGGACGCTGTTCACCTGGCAGAACGGCGTCACCATCCTGGTCATCGCGGTGGTGTCGCTCGTCGTGGCCTACGTCTCCGCGCCGACCGGCTCGCGCGTGCGCACCCTGCGGCTCGACAAGCAGGCCGAAAAGCCAGCTGAGCCGTCGCTCGTCACCGGCAAGCTCGAGTGGCTCGAGACCACGCCAGCGCTCACCATCCCGATCGTCGCGCTCGGCGCCTGGTATCTAGCCGACGTGCTCTCCACGCAGGGCATCAAGCAGGCGCTCGATCTCAACACCTACAACTTCGCCATCCTCATGCTCGGTCTCGCGCTCCACTGGACGCCGCGGTCGCTCATCAAGGCCGTGAACGCCGCCGTGCCGTCCGTAGGGGGCGTCATCCTCCAGTTTCCGTTCTACGGCGGTGTCTTCGGGCTGATCACCGGGTCGCCTTTGACGCACAAGCTCGCCGCTGCTTTCGTCGCGGCTTCCACTCCCAACACCTATCCGGTGCTGGTCGCCGTCTATTCGGCCGTTCTGGGCCTTTTCATCCCGTCTGGCGGCTCGAAGTGGATCATCGAGGCTCCCTACGTGTTGCAGGCCGCCAAGGACCTCGGTGTCGATCAAGGCTGGGTGGTGCAGATTTACAACGCTGCCGAGGCGCTCCCGAATCTCGTCAATCCGTTCTGGATGCTGCCGATTTTGGGCTTGTTGTCAGTGAAAGCCCGTGAGCTAGTCGGCTATGCTGTCTTGCAGCTTGTGTTCATCACCCCCGTCGTCCTGACCCTGATGTGGCTGCTCGCCAAAACGTTCTAGAGAGGACACTGCATGCTTCGTTTCGTGTGTGCGGTTGCTATCACCTTCGCCGCTGTCGCCTGCTCCGAGCCGAAGGAAGGCGCCGAGATCAAGAGCCTCGACAAGTACAAAGAGAACATCCCGCCGCAGCAGAGCCGTGAGCAGATCCGCTTCTACTCGGAGAGCGAAGGCACGCTACGTCCCATCGAGAAGGAGGTCGCGACGCTGCACGAGCGCCAGAAGGCGGGCCTCGTCCTCACGCCCGGCAAGGAGTCCGCCTTGCTCATCCTCGAGACCGCGATCTCGACGGCTCGCGCCAAGGTCAACGAGCTCAAGACGGTCGGCGCCGCGGACTGGGAGCCGCTCAAGCCGGGCATCGAGGAGTCGCTCAAGCAAGTCACCAAGTACTACGGCGAGCTCAACGCCACACCCTGATGCTACAGCTGTACGTCGCCCGTCATGGCGAGACCGATTGGAATCGTGAGCGCCGCCTGCAAGGCGCTGTCGACATTCCCCTGAACGCCACCGGTGTCGCGCAAGCGCAGGTCCTCGCGGGCAAGCTCGCGCACGTGAGCTTCGCGCATCTGTACGTGAGCAACCTGCGGCGGGCGCAGCAGACGGCGGCCGCGTTCTCGCCGAGCATCCCGCGCACGGTCTTGAACGAGCTGGCCGAGCGCTCTCTCGGCGAGTTCGAGGGCAAGCAAGTCAGCGGCATGGACGCTAAAGCGTTCGAGGCCTACCAGTCGCGCAAGTTCGTTTGGGACGATGACCTGGGCGGTGGTGAATCGCTACGCGTACACCGCGATCGCGTACGCCGCGCCATCGGCATGATCATGTCACGGCACGAGAGCGGCGCGGTGCTCATCGTCGCCCACGGCGCGACCAACGCGGTGATGCTCTCCGACTTTCGCGGCCGCGAGCCCCACGACGTCGCCGATCTGCAGATCACCAACGGCTCGGTCTATCGCGCCAGCTTCGCCGGCGGCGTGTTTACGGGCCTCACGCTCGTTTAGTTGCCGCTGGTTCTGGCCTTCGGCTGGCGCGGCTGGCGCGTTTCGACGCGGGGCGAGCAACTTCGTCTCGGGACGGCCGA
>JBDHVB010000178.1:0-11353 GCA_039809465.1 Myxococcota bacterium | reverse complement strand
GAGCATGCGACAGTACCTCGACGTCGTCCGCGCCGTTTTGGAGCGCGGCACCCGCAAGCCCAACCGCACCGGCGTCGACACGCTGTCGACCTTCAACATCAACTACGAAATCGACTTGAACGAGGGCTTCCCGCTGCTCACCACCAAGACGGTGAGCTGGAAGAACATCGTCGCCGAGAACCTGTGGTTCCTGAGCGGCGAGAAGCACATCGGCCTCTTGAAGAAGCACGGCTGCAAGTTCTGGGACCCGTGGGCCGACGAGAAGGGCTTCGTGCCCAGCGCGTACGGTAGCTTCTGGCGCGACTTCCCGGTGCTCGACGCGGGGGGGCAGCCGGCGGGGAACGATCAGATCCGTTTCGTGTTGGAGGAGCTGCGGCGTAACCCGATGAGCCGCCGCCTGGTGGTCTCGGCTTGGGCGCCGGGCAACGCGCAGACCAGCAAGCTCCCGCCGTGCCACGCGTTCTTCGTGTTCAACGTGCAGCTGGACGAGGCGGGTAAGCCGCGCTTGTGCCTGCACCTCACGCAGCGCTCGTGCGACATCGCCCTGGGGTTGCCGTACAACATCGCGGGCTATGCTTTGATTCTGCACATGATGGCGCGCTTTGCCGACATGCGAGTCGGTAAGTTCGCGCACACGCTGATCGACGCGCACATCTACACCGCCAAAGCGGACGGCAGCATGGCCGAGTACGATCATGTGCCGGGCCTGCGCCAGCAGCTCGAGCGTGAGCCCAAGCCGCTGCCCAAGCTCGTGCTCTCGCCAGACCTGCGCGATCTCGACGACGTGAAGCCTTTGCTGGAGCTCGACACCGACGCGCTCATGAAGCACTTCGTCTTGGAGGGTTACGAAGCGCACCCCGCCATCAACTTCAAGGTCGCGGTGTGATCCGCGGCATCATCGTCGCGGTCTCGGCCAACAACGTCATCGGCGTCGGCAACCGCTTGCCCTGGCACTACCCAGCGGACTTGAAGCGCTTCAAGCGGCTGACCGTCGGCAACACGATCGTCATGGGGCGGCTCACGTTCGAGTCGATCGGCCGAGTGTTGCCCGATCGGCGGAGCATCGTGGTGACGCGCTCGCCATTGCAGACCGCGGACGTCGAGACCGCGCCGTCGCTGCAAGCCGCGATCGCGCTCGCCGAAGAGTCTCCACGCGGCGAATACCTGTGGTTCATCGGCGGCGCGCGCATCTTCGCCGAGGCCATGCCGCTCTGCGATCTGCTCGACGTCACCTATGTACCCGACACCATCGACGCCGACGGCGTCGTCTTCATGCCGCCGATCGACACGGGCGTGTGGCAAGCGGGCGAGGCGGAGAGCTTCCCGGACGACCCACGGCTCGAGCGTGTCGTCTTTCGGCGGAGGGGCGTGTCGGTGAGGGCGAGTGCCAACGCAGGCTAACCCTCGCGAATCAGCCGCACGGCCTGCTCGCGCTTCGCCTTCATCGCATCCGCGACGATGAGCTGTGCCTTGGCACGCAACAGGTTGTGATCGCAAGCGCGCCCGAAGCGCTTCTCGTCCCAGCCGAAGTACGACTCTTCCAGCGCGTCCGTGGCAAACCGGGCCGCGAGCTCGAGCGCGATGGTCTCCACGCCGATGGGGATCATCTCCGTTTCAGCGGACGTCGCTAGCCCCTTGGCACCACGCAGATAGCCACGCACGGCAGCGGCGAAATAATTCAGGTCGATACGACTCTCGAGGCTGTCCTCGGGCTCCGGGTTGCACCACGAGCGCAACGCATCGCCCAGCTCCACCGCGATGTTCGCGGGCCCGAGCGTGTCGAGATCGACCAAACACACCGCCGCTCCGCTCGGGGCAAACAAGACGTTCGAGATCTTCGGATCGCCATGCACCACGCGCGTCGGCAAGCTCGCTAACGAAGGCAGCTCGGCCAAGCGCTCGAGGATGCGCCGGCATACCGGCTCGATCGTCCCGTAGTGATCATGCCCCGCGTGCGTCCGCAGCACGGTGCGCAGCTTGGCCACGTGCTTCGGCGTGTCGTGAATGTTCCCGCGCTTGTTCTTGAACGTGTGCTTCAAGTCCGCCAAAGCGAAGTGGAACCGGCCCAAGAGCTCGGCGGCGGTCTCGCACATCTCGGGCGAAGAAGCCTTCAAGTACGTCGCGCCATCCACCCAGGTGAACACGCGATACACATGGCGCTCTTCATCACGCGCGAACAGCGCGGCGGTGCGCGTCGGCACGAGCAGCGGCGTCGTTATCCCCTTCAACGCCAGGTGACGCGTGACCGCTTCGATGTCCTCATGGATCTCTTCGCCAAAAATCCGACTCAGCCGCTGCAGCACCAGCTTGCGGCCTTCATGCGCGACGGCCCACGTGGCGTTGATGTGGCCAGCGGTGATGGGGGTGATGGTCGCGCCAGCGAGGCCGTACTGGTCGAGGACGCTTGCCGGGACGGTGCTCGGGGTCATGGGCCCCTACAGTAGCGACCCCCGGCGCACCCGCTCAAGTTTCGCGAGCGCGCTAGCGGAAGCCGAGGCGCGGATAACGGCTGCTGGCCGCGGCGCGCACGGGATCGTCATCACCCAGGGTGACCACGATATCGGCACCACCTTCGACGTTGCCTGGCTCACGCGGCAGATCGACTTCGTTGCCCAAGCGGTTGGCGAGCAGGGCGAGATCCTGCGTGGACACGACGCCGCTCTTTTGCTGGCGGCCAACACCCTCGATGCGGATGCGGCCGTACTTCGCCAGGGCGCGGGTGACGCGGTCGGTGCGGGAGCTCTTGGGATCGTTGGTGCGGACCAGGATGCGCAGCTCACGCGCGCGGTTCCAGCGCGCCGAGACCGGCTGGCGGAAGCTCATCTCGTGATCGTCGGGTGAGAAGTCGAACTTGGCCATGGCGACCGCGACGTCGGGGCGTCCCCAGTAGGTGCGGACGTTGGTCATGCGCAGGTCTTTGCAGCTCGCTTTGATGTCCGCGATGACCTCGTGCGGCTGGTAGCGCACCTGGCCGCGCGCTTCGAGGATGAAGCCGACCGCGGGCTGGCAGGTCTTGCCGGTGGCGACGGGATCCCAGAGGGTCTCGACGTTCATCCAACCGTCCGGCTTCTTCTTCTTGGGACGCATCGGGTACATGCGGCCGATGTTGTAGTCGACCTCCATGAGCTTCATCTTGGCTTCGTCGAGGATGGCCGGATCGTGCGGCAGCTCGGCGGCGGTGATGACGTTGAGCTCGATGTTCTCGATGGCGCGCATGCTCGAGGTCGGCCAAGCGACCATCAACACCTTGCCACGGACCCGGCCGGTGGGGGCGCGCGTGACGTTGGTGGCGACGGCGGCGACGGTGTCGAAGCTCTCGCTCCAACCGAAGACCTCGGTGTCGACACGGGTGGCCGAGTGGTCGGAGTAGCCGTTCGGCATGACGCCGTTGTTGCCTGCGTAGCTATTCGCGTGGGCGGTGGCGCCAACGAGCAGGAGGGCGGCGACTGACAGGAGCTGGTGGGTGCGAACCGACATGAAACCCCTCGTTTATCGAGATGTCGATCTTCAACGAGAGTTATCGCCTTCTCCCGCGGTTCGTTGCGTGAGTCGGCGAAACTGCATGGCGAGGTTCCAGGCGATCCCCAGCCAGGTCACCAGGAGGCCACAGATGAGGGGCACCACCGCGGCCGCGCCAAGGACCAAAAGTAGTAATGAAACTCCACCTTTAGCCACGCGGTAGATGAGCACGTCGACGATGGCTTTGCCCTGGGCACGGTCGGCGTAGGGGAGGGGAATGTAAAGGAGCTCCTTGGTCGCCCGGAGCAAGGAGTAGTCGAGGGCTTTGCTGGTCACCTTGGCCCCCGCCATGGTGGTGAAGGACGGGACGGTGAGGGCGCCCGCGAAGGCCGCCGAGAGCATGAGCGGGATGCCGACCAGGGTCGCCGTCACGCCCAGGTAGCGGATGAACAGACCGCTCGAGACCTGCAAGACGACCTCGCCGATCGAGATGATGCCGTAGACCTGCCCGATGACCTCGGTGCGCTTGTTGAGATCGGGGTAGGTCGCGGCGACGCTCGCGTTGAATTGATAGTCGATGAGCGTGAGCACGAGCTGCACGACGCCGACCAGCGCCACGATGAAGAGCAGGTAGCGGCTCGCGAGGACGCGCTTGAAGCCGTCGGTGACATGGACTGGCGCTTGTCCGCTCGGGCGGACGACGCCGCGCATCGCGAAAGCGGATGCACCGCCGGTGACGAGCAACACCGGCACCACCAGCCACAGCGCGTTGAGCGTGCCGATCTGTTTCGCGAGCGGACCGACTCCGAAGTTACCGACCAGCCCACCGACGGCGCCGCTCGCGAGGAACATGCCGTAGATCCAGCGCGCGGTCTCGAGGGCGTAGTGCGCGTTCGCGAAGGTCCAGAAGACCTCGACGAGCAGCACCACGTACACGTCCTTCCACACATAGAGCGCGAACGAGGCGGGTACCGGAGCGACGTGGGCGAGCAAGATGAGCCCGACGAGCACGCCGAGCGAGCCGAACGCGCAGATGGCGAAGAGCTTGCCGAGATCGACGTTGGTCGCGTAGCGATTGTAGATGGTGGTGACCGTAAAAGCGGTCAACGCCACCGCGATCCACGCCCACGGCAGGTTCTCCGCGCCGCAATACTCGAGGAAGAACGACTCGCTCGCCGGCCGCGCCACGGCGTACCCGGCCATCTGAACGAAGCCGAGCACACAGAGTCCGCCGAACGTCTTCCAGTCGACCTTCAACTTACGGAAGGGCTCCGCTGTTCACGTCGAACCCCGCGCGTTGCGCGGCAACGGCCTCG
The DNA here is from genome assembly GCA_039809465.1 of Myxococcota bacterium. Taxonomy (GTDB): domain Bacteria; phylum Myxococcota; class XYA12-FULL-58-9; order XYA12-FULL-58-9; family JALHOP01; genus JALHOP01. The sequence goes on along the minus strand of JBDHVB010000178.1, from coordinate 6,578 downwards.
AGATCGACCGCCTCGAAGTCATCGGTGCGCAGGTCCTGGACGGTATCGAAGATGTCTTCGTCCCAATTGGCCGAGGGCTCGCCGGTGATGAACATGTCGCTGCCACCGTCGGCGATGTACATGCCGTAGCGTTGCAAAGCGACCATGATGGCGCGCGACTGCGTGCTGGCGCCCGCGGGGATCTGGTAGCTCGCCTTCAAGCGGAAGAGCTGACCCATCGGTGGCTGCGCGGTGCTGGTGGTGCCATTGCCGGTGAGGTGGCGGGCAGGCCAGGTGTAGGCGCGGCGGATCTTGTTGCTGTTGATGGTGAAGCGGAACGCGTGCTTGATCTCGCCGGTGGCGGCTTCGCTTTGGCGGATGAGCAGCGGCAAGATGGGGAAGCCCGCGGCGTCGGCGGAAGTCCAGCCGGCGGGTCGCAGGTCGTTGGAGCGTAGATTGAAGTAGGCGGTCCACGTCGAGCGCCAGCCGGTGCCCGCGAGCTTGTACATGTTGCCGAGCTCCCAGAGCTCGCACCTGTCGCGGTCGAGCAGCAGCATGTGGTGATCGCCGTAGACGTCGAGGTCGTCGGAGATGCCTCCTTCGACGATGGGGCTCGCGGGGATCGGATAGCTCGCGTTCGCAAAAGCGGACCCGGTGCAGGGTGAGTGCATGTTCCTGGAGGCGTCACCGCAGTCGCTCTCCTCGGCGGTGTCGGGATCGTCGTAGTCGACCTGCGTCCAGGTGAGGGCGTTGCCGTTCACGATGTTGTACGGGATGCCGTAGAAGTTGTTTTCGCTCTGGTCGGTTTGGGTGCCGAGGTCGAGGTGCACGGTGCGGTCGCCGATGGTCGCGATGAAGTCGTCGGAGTTGGGGTGGACCCTGAGGCCGTCGATGCGGCTGTTGAAGACGTGGTTGGCGGGGAGCAAGGGGCAGCCGGCGAGCTGCGGACCGTCCGTGTCGCTGGGGTTGGGGTCGTCGTCGGCTGGACCGTTGTCGGTCGGGTCGCTGTCGGCCTGATCGTGGTCGCCATCGCCTTGCAACTGGTCACCCGGCTTGACGTCCGAGCTGCAGCCGATCGCCAAAGCGAACATTCCCAGCAACATGAGTCTATCGATGCGCATCGCTGGCGAGTCTCTGCTGACGCGCGAGTTTGTGCAAGCCAGTGTGATGTAGCGCACACGCCGGGGGTGGGATCTTGGTGTAAACGTTCAACATGGCCCCGACTGCCCTGTTGCTCGCCGTTTTAGCGATCGCACCCGCCGAACGTGTCCTCGCGGTGCATACGCCGAGCGGGGACATCGACGCGCGGCAGGCCGGCTTGTTCGAGGCACACTTGCGGATCGAGCTGTCGAAGCATCAGGGGCTCGAGGTCGTGCGGGCGGCGCCGGCGGAGTCGCCCATGGATGCGCAGTGCGCGGAGAAGCCGACGTGTCTTGCGCAGCTCGCGAAAGGAGTGGGCGCGGACATCGTGGTGTTCGCACGGACGGCGCGGCTGCAAGGCGACTCGGTCGTGACGATGAAGCGGCTGCGCATTTTGACTGGTGAGATCGAGCAGACCGCGACGCGATCGATTGAGGGTGGAAATGGTGGCGAGATGCTCGTTGCGCTGGGGCCGATGGTCGCGGAGCTGTTTCCGGAGCGGCCGATCGTCAGCGGCGCGCAGACGGGCGTGACACGCGACGATGCGCTGCGCTGGAGCCCCCCACCGGTGAAGCCGTGGATGTTCTGGACCGGCGTTGGCGCCACGGCGGCGAGCGCCGCGTGCATTGGCTTCTTTGCTTACAAGAAGAGCGACTCGGAGAGGCAGTGGAACGACACCGTCAACGCGGGCACGCCGGGCGGGGTGCCTGGGGACACGTTGGTCGACATTGGGAATAGCGCGCAGCGCTGGCGCGACCGGACGAACATCGCGATTGGGACGACGATTGGGTTGGGGATCACGACGGCGATCCTCGGCTATTTCACGGATTGGGATCGCGCGCGGGACACGCAGCTCTTGGTCGGGCCGGGCGGGGCGGGTGTGCAGACGACGTTTTAGGCGACGCGCCGCCTTTGACGGCCGGCTTTCGGATGGAGAGCGCCATGGGGCTAGAGCGCAGGTACGTTACGGTGCTCCGCATCCGCTGAGGGGGGTGTCGATTTCGATGCTGTCGGGCGGCTCGGAAAGCCGCGCGAGCATTGCATCGACCGCGCACTGGGTAAGACCCTGCGGACTAAAAATCCGCAGCGTCTGAACGCGCTGTAGATTGGGGAAAGCATCCTCACGGAGGTCGCCGATTGGAGCCTCGAGTGTCAGGGTATCGACGGTGGCAACATTGACGCCACGAATGCCGTCGAGAGCACCCGCAATGCGAAGCTCTCGAACCTCTGCGCCAGGCGCGACGAGAAGCGGACTGTCCACGGCCTCACGGTGGACGATGTCCATGAGCTCCGCGACACCGATGTGGGAGAGCAGCGGCGCCGAGATGCGACCCTGGCCATACATGGAAAGTGTTTCAACGGTGTTGAGCGCCGTCGTAGAGACCTCGAACACATCTGTTCGTGTCGTCACGGGCTGGCACGAGAGATACAAAGCCTCGAGCGCCGCAAGCTGCGGAAAACGCGCAGCGCTGAACGCGCATCCCATGAAGTGCAGCGCATCAACCTCCGTCAATTGGGGGAAGACGATGGTGGACGCGAAAGCGGACCCGTCGATGTAGAGGTGACCATTGACTTGCGCGAGGTCGACAGTGAAGTTTCGTTCTTCGCTCGCCGGCCCGGCGACAACGCAGAGGCTTAGATCGCCATCGCGCGAGCGCGGCTCAGAGCCTTCGAAAGCGGCCGCGTCAACGTAACCTGTGCCACAATAGCCGAGGTCCGATGTGTCATCGCCGGAGCAACTCGCAAGTGCAGCCGCCAACAACGCAACGCCAGTCAAACCGAATGCCCGCAAGATCATCGCAAACGCTCCCATCAGCTTGAGCTACCAGCCATACGGATAGACGTAGACCTGCTGAGGCCCTGGTAGGACGACGTTGTGGTTTCCGTCGGTGAAGTCGCTATCGATCGCGTAAACGTGGACCGTCTTAGAGCCGGTCCCAACGACGTTGCGCAGCGCCGCATTGGAGATCGTGTAACTGAATCTGTGGTTCGAGTAGGTCGGATCCGAGCAAGCCTGCGCAACAGCGCCCTCCGATGGCTGATTCGAGACCACGGAGGCAAGCCCGACGCCTCCGACGTACACATGGACGTCTTGCCGTTCGCCATTCGCCGGCGTGTCGCGATCGCACGCCCACCCACTGAAGGTATAGGTCATTCCCGGCCCGTAATGGCTTGGCGTGACGCCGTCGAGGTTGCCGTGGGGATTCTGTCGCGGCAGCGTCACTTCGTGCTGAAGAAAGATTTGCCTCAGCGGCCAAACCGACGGCCAGGACACCGAATAGTAGAGGTTATACCACCACTCGGTCATGAACTCGCGGATGGGAGCCTCGCCACCGGTGTCGTCCATCGTGATGGTAAGCGTTTGGCGGGCAACCTGCGCTGTTTGTGCGTACGTCATGTCAGGGATGACATTGCGGTACGTGCACGAGCCCGAACGATAGTCGCAGAACCGATTGTTGAGGAGCTTCCAGAGGACCTGAGAGATGGCCATGCCTTTCGCATACTTGTTATCATTGTGGTGTGAGCAGTTCATGCCCATCGTGGCGAAGTTGCCGTTGGTAGTGACCCCTTGCGAGGCACCAAGGGAGTAAGACCTCGCGAATCCCAGGCCAGTGATGAATCGGCTATGCCCCGGTGTAGGATTTTGCCTCGCCCACTCAAGCGAAATAGACAAGGCATCAGCGAGACCCTCTGTCACTGCTTTCTCATCACATGAGCTGCTGCCGAGACCGTATGAGTGGTGGAGATAGTGCCCGTACTCGTGCATCGGCGTGCGGCTCCAATCGAAGCCGGGACTGAAGCCAAAATTCAGGCAGATGTCCTCGGTGCTTGGGGTAAACGACCCCGGAGCCCCAGACCCGCACCGGGAATCAACGTCGTTCCAAACATAGACGCGCAACGAGTCGTTGTTCGATGGGTAACGGTACGCCCAGAGGCCGATCGCCCAGTCGTTGGCGACCCGTGAGGCGACGCCACCAATACGCTCGTGAGCCACTTGGCCAAGCGCTTTAAGAGTTGTCGTGTAGCTATCGGCTCCTGTGAACGAGGTCGCGGCGAAGACTGAGTTGTTTTGGCTGTAGGTCGCAGGGAACGGCGGCGCAGCATCCGTCGCGGATTGCGTCTCATGGTTAAGCTGGATCGTCGACCCCGAGGTTTGGATCGGCACACTACCGATCGAGAGGCGACGGGTGTTGCATCCGGGCGGCGCGTTATCGTGCGGGCAGGAGACAACAGAGCCGATCGTCTTGACATGACCGAACCACGACCCACCGGGATTCGATGTTTGCAGCGAATTGACTGGGCCAAAGGTCTGCGTCCAATCCATGGACGTGTTCTCGGACTCGAGGACCTGCTTGCCATCGAGCGTGACGAGCTGTTTGAGAGATCCGCAATAGCGTAGCAGGACCGGACTAGCGTAGGTCCTGCTGTAGACGGGCTCTTCTCGATTGACCACAGTGCATGGCGCTTCCGCTGTCGCACTGCGAGCTATCGAAGCCAAGGCGGGCGCGTCGTCGAGAACGCGGCCATGAAAAGCGACCAACGTGTTGTTGGCGAACGTCGCGATGAGCTCACCGTCGAGAACACGATAGGCATCGACATACTGCGCGTAGCTCAGAGAGGTCCGAGGTACGCCGTTCACCTCGTCCTCGGAAACGCGCTGGAGCTCGATTTGCACGCGCGGACCCGGTGCGCGCAGCCTCGCCGAGTTGTCGCTGAGAAAGCCTCTAAACCCCTCGTCGAGCGTTTCCCAGCTCGCGCGAGGCTTCACGTCGCGTTCAAAGGATACGGGATCAAACCAAATTCTCGTGCAGTCGCCGGACGGGCACGAACTGCTCTCGAGTGGCTTAATCGTCGCAGGGGACTTCGAGACTGGCGAGACCAACAACAGGGCTACAGCAGCATAGAAGTGCATTGAGGGGGCTCCAGGTAAGACGATACCAGCCTGAGCAGCGTCCTGTCACTGCGCCTTTCGTCATAGCGGACCGACGAGCGTCGGCATCGCGATGAATGTCCGTTCAACTCTTAGACATCGCGTTGGCGTAAACGACGACCGGCGTGTTCGATCTCGCGGCGGCAGGAGCCTCGTTGTTGTTCGAGCCGCTCGACCTTTTGAGATGCCGAGTCGCCAATGCCCTGCAGCACGCCGCTGGCGACACGGGGCCTCGCAATCGCGCCGGTAGGAGTGCCCGTGCCTCCGGAGTTTCTACTCGTGATCTTCGCTCAGGTGATCCGCACGGTCAGTTTGCTCACGAGCGCGGTTGCTCGCGGTATCGACCCGTTGACGGACGTCGTCGAGCTGACGCTTGGGTGCGCCGCCGACGCGATCGATGACTTCCTGGCGCTCTCCCTTCGGGCAGGCGCCAAGGAGCAATAACGTCAAGCACAGGATAGGCAGACGCTTCATGGAGCCACTGTGCCGTAGCTCGGGCTCCGTTGACCATTCGTGATCGCATCGCTGCCGCCTCGGTTTGTCGCGTGCTTGTGACAGCTTCGCACATCGTCGGTGGTAAGCTCTGCGCCGGCCTGCCGTTCCATCGCCAGGAGCGTGTGGCTTAGACTCGCCGCATGGGGCTCTTGACCTTCAGTATCAACGTCACTCTGGATGGCTGCGTCGATCACCAAGAGGGGATCGTCGACGACGAGACACACGCCCTCTTCACCCACCTCATGGACGCGAGCGGGGCGATGCTCTGGGGCCGCGTCACCTACGAGATGATGGAGAGCCACTGGCCGGCCGTCGCTCGCGGCGATGTCGAGGCGCCACCGGCGATGCGCGCTTGGGCGGTCAAGCTGGAGGCCAAGCCGAAGTACGTGGTGTCGTCGGTGCGGAAGGACTTCCCGTGGGCCAACAGCCACCACATCGCCGGCGACCTGCGCGCGGGCGTGCAGAGGCTCAAGGACGCGACCCCGTCCGGCGTGCTCCTCGGTAGCGGCAAGCTCGCGGCCGAGCTGGACCGGCTGGAGCTGATCGACGAGTACAAGCTCCTCGTCCACCCCAGGATCGCCGGCCACGGCCCAACCCTGTACCAGAGCGGACTGCCGAGCACGCGCCGGCTCGAGCTGATCTCGGCGAAGCCGCTCCGCTGCGGCGCGATTGCCATGCACTACCGGCGTGCGTGCTGATTGGCACCTGCGGAGCTTGATGTCCGCGGGACACGCGACGCGTGCAGCCGCGGCGCGATCACTCGAACCAGCCTGCTCTGCCCGAGACCGCGGCGGGAGTTCCGTCGGCACCTTTGAGGGGCTCGAGGTCCGCGTAAGCGGCCGAGATCGTCGTCGTTGGATCGAAGGGGACGAGGTAGAGCGTCGGGATGCTGAGCGCGCCGCCACAGCACTTCTGTTGGAACAGCATGTGGCGCTCGTCGGGCGAGAGCGTCGCGCGGAACTGCGAGATGCCGTTGCGGGTGAGGGGGCGCGTGGTGCCGGTGGTCGTGTCCAGCGCTTCGAGGCGCGAGACG
>JBDHVB010000177.1:0-11429 GCA_039809465.1 Myxococcota bacterium | reverse complement strand
ACAGCTACGACGCGATGACCTCGAATCGGCCGTACCGCAAGGCGCTGCCGCACGACATCGCGATCCTCGAGCTGACACGGTGCTCCGGTAAACAATTCGATGGCGACGCCGTCGAAGCGTTCCTCGCAGTCATCGACGAGTTCCGGAAGACGCGGCAAGAGCAGGGGCTTTTCACCCCGGATTGAGTCGAGCAATGTTGCTTCTTTTGACCCACGCGTTGCTCGCGGCGCCGCAGGTCTCGCCCGAAATCATTCTCGCGGGGAAGCGCGTCCAGCTCACCCCAGTGGCCGAGCCCGTCGTCGTACGCGGCTCGAAGCACATCGCACCGCCGCAAGGCGTCGCGACCCGGGTGCTCGACGACCTCACCATCATCGAAGGCGCGCCTGGGAGCGTCGCGCGTGAGCTCCTGCAGCGTGGCGACGCCGAGGAGGTGCTCGCCGTCTTCGAGACCAATGACCGGACCCGCCTCTACGTCGACCGCAAGGTGCGCGTCCGCTTCAGCGAACATACGGACCGGGCGCGCGTGGAAGAGCTGGTCCGCGCCGCCGGTGCCGGCTCGCCCCGGCTGGTGAGCAGCGCGCGCAACACCTTCGAGATCACGGCGCCGAGCCCCGAGAGCAGCATCGACGTCGCCAACCGGCTGGCTGCGCGCGGCGAGGTCGTCTGGGCCGAGCCGGACTTCATCGTCCGCGGCAGGCTCGAATCCGAGCCCAACGATCCGCTCTTCCCGCAGCAGCTGCACCACGACCTCATCAACACCCGTGCCGCATGGGACATCGGCCAAGGCACGCCGGCCATGGCCATCGCGGTGCTCGACTCCGGCGTCGACACCACGCACCCGGACTTGGCCGCCAAGATCCAGTTCCCGCGCGACACGCTGCGCCGCACCGACACGGCCGACCCGGCGGCGAACGACGCGCATGGCACCGCTTGCGCGGGCATCGCCACCGCCATCACCAACAACGGCGAAGGCATCGCGGGTGTCTGTCCGGACTGCTCGCTCATCCCCATACGCCTGCTCGATCAGAACGGCTTCACCCGCGCGTCCGCTGGAGCGGAGGGCATCCGCTGGGCTGTCGACCACGGCGCGCGCGTGCTCTCGAATAGCTGGGGTGTGAGCCCGGTCTCGAGCGAGCTCGGTGAAGCGCTGAACCATGCGATGAACTCTGGTGTCCTCGTGTTCTTCGCGTCGGGGAACAGCGGCGCGGCGATGACCAGCGAACAGGTGGCCGCGAACGCCTCGGTCAAGGCCATCGGAGCGACCAACGAGTACGACGTGCTCGCTGGCTACTCGAACTACGGGCCGCAGATCGTGCTCACCGCGCCGGCCGCGCAGGTCGTGACCGACATCGCGGACCGCCGGGGCTACACCTCCGGCGCGTATTACACCGGCTTCGCGGGCACGAGCGCCTCCACCCCGGTGGTGGCGGGCCTCGCGGCGCTGGTGTGGAGCCAGAACCCGAGCCTCACCGCGGCGCAAGTGCTGCAGATCCTCATCGACGGCGCCGACCGGATCGGTGATCTGCCGTACACCGGCGGCCGCAACGACGAGTACGGCGCCGGCCGCGTGAATGCTTATCGCTCGATGCGTCTCGCCGCTGGGCTCGCGCCATGCGTGCCGAGCTTCGAGCTCTGCGGCAACGACCTCGACGACGACTGCGACGGTCTCATCGACGAGCTCGATCCGTATTGCGCGCCCGAGACCGTCCCGGTCGGCGCCGCGTGCACCCGGGACTTCCAGTGCGGCGTCTCGGGCTATTGCTTGGAGCCCAGCATCGGCTTCCCCGACGGCTACTGCAGCACGGGGTGCGATGGCACCGGCACGCATTGTCCCAGCGGCTCGGTCTGCGTGGGGGAGGGGTTCACCACGGGCTCGTCCTGCCACCTCGCGTGCGACGATGATGGTGATTGCCGCGCCGGCTATCAGTGCTTGCCGATCAACGCGGCGAGTACCGACCGTGCCTGCCTGCCGTCCTGCGAGCTCAGTGGTTGTCTCGCCGGCGAGACCTGCAACACCACCACCGGTGTTTGCGAGCACGACGGTCCGTCCGCGATAGGCGACGCGTGCGTCACGCGCGTCGATTGCGCCGAGAACGGCCGCTGTCTTCCCGACGCGCAGGGCTTCCGCGACGGTCTGTGCGTCACCGAGTGCCAGGACGACGGCCAGTGTCCCAGCGGCACCGCCTGTCTGCGCTTCGGCGCGGGCTCGGCATACTGCGCGAAGACCTGCACGCTCCCCGAGGATTGCCGCGAGTTCTACGCCTGCAATCCCATCTCCGGGGCGCGTCCGACCTCATCCGCGCGCGGTTACTGCTGGCTTGCCTGCTTGTCGGCGAGCGACTGTGACTACGAGACCTGCAACGAGTACGGTCTGTGCGGCAACGAGACGCCGCCCGACATCCAAGCCAAGGCCACGCCCATCAACGATGGCCGCAAGGACGACGGGGGGTGCGCCGCGGTGGCCGCCGAGCCGTTCTTGCTCTTGGCGCTGCTCGCGAGCCGCCGCCGGCCGCGGGGGGTCAAACCGGCCGTTTGAAGGCGCCGGTGGTGCTCGGCCAGCTCTTGTCGGTGGTCATGGCGGTGTAGACGGCGTTGCGGATGTTCACCAGGTCATCGGCGCCGACGGCCTGGGCCATCATCTCGTCGGAGATGGCGAGCCGGTGGCAGGCGACCCGGGCGACGTTGAAGGTGAAGCGCATGAGGGCCGGGTGGCCGGTCGCGAACAGCCGGTCGAAGGTGGCCCGGTCGAGGGCGAAGGCGCTCACGCGCGTCATCGCAACTGCGCTTGCCACCGCGGGAATTTGGCAGAACAGCTCGATCTCGCCGAACAGGGTGGGGCTCTCGAGCTCCGCGAACCGGCGCTCGACGCCCTGGGGCCCGCGCTTGGTGATGGCGACCTTGCCGGCCGTCGCGATGTAGAGGGCGGCGGGGGCGTCTTCGCCTTCCCGGAGGATGGTGGCGCCGGCCTCGAAGGTGCGGGGGGCCATCAGGTCGACGAGCGCCACCAGGGCATCCACGGAGATGCCTTCGAAGTAAGGGAGCTCGAGCAGATCGACGTGCGGCATTTTTTCGCTCTCGGAAGTAGTTGCCGATGGTTTGCGCCGGCAAGTGTCCCTATGTTACGGCCCCATCGTTTTACCCGCGACTTTCAGGCGCCCCGACTAGGCCTCCTTTAGTTCATGACCAAGGCGTACGAGCTTCCCCGGCAGGTTGGCCAACTGGTTTGGTGTCCAAGCGATCCCACGCTCGGCATCGGTGTGGTCACGGCTGTCGAGTCGTCACAGGTGCGCGTGCGCTTCCTGCGCTTGCAAGAAGAGCGGCAGTACACGACCCGCAGCGCCGAGCCGATCATCGTCCGGTATCAGATCGCCGTCGGCGAGCGGGTGCGCAACCGCGGCGGCGAAGAGCACCGCGTCCTGAAGCGGCTCGAGGCCGAGCGCAAAGGCCTCGCCATCTACGAGCTCGAGGACGGCGAACAGATCGTCGAGAGCGAGCTCATCCCGGAGGTCCGCGATATCGGAGCCATGGAGCGCTTGGCGACGCTCACGCTCGCGCACCCCGAGGTCGTCCGCGCCCGCATCCAGGGCCTCGAGCTCGCGAAGCTCGGCAAGCGTCCGGGCCGCGCCGCCGTGCTGGGGGCGCGGGTCGCCTGGCTGCCCCACCAGATCGACGTTGCCTGCCGCGCCATCGAGCGTGATCCGGTGCGCATGCTGCTCGCCGACGAAGTCGGTCTCGGCAAGACGGTCGAAGCCGCGCTCATCTACGCCGGCCTGCGCCACGAAGGTCGCGCCCGCCGCGTGCTCATCCTCACGCCCGAGTCGCTGACCATCCAATGGCTGGGCGAGATCTACCGCAAGACCCACGAGCTCTTGGTGCTGCTCGACGACGAGCGCATCGACGACGCCGAAGCGGACATGCCGGGCTTGGGGCCGTTCGAGGCGTATCAACGCATCGTCGCCTCCATCGACATGATCGCCAAGGACCCGGACCTCGCCGCCTTCTGCCTGAAGAGCGAGTGGGACCTCGTCATCATCGACGAGGCGCACCACCTGAAGTGGAAGGGCGAGAAGGGCAAAGAGGGGGGCAACGCCGCTTACAAGCTGGCGCTCGCGCTCTCCAAGAAGACGCGGCACATGCTGCTGCTCACGGCGACGCCGATGGCGCTCGACCCCGCCGAGTACCACGCGCTGCTGCGCCTGCTGGACCCGACGCGCTTCGACGACCCGTCCGCTTTCGAGGCCATCGCTCAGCGCGCCTCGATCATCCGCGACGTCGGCCGCCAGGTGGGCGCGGCGCTCGAAGGCGGCACCCTCTCCAAGTCGGTGTACGCCGACGCGGTCAAGGTGCTGGAGGACGACCCGGACGATCTCGAGGTGCTCGAGCGTCTGTTCAAGACCAAGCCGTCCGCCAAAGACTACAAGGAGCTCGCCGGCCGCGTGCTCGAGGCGCTGCTGCACCGCCATGGCCTCGCCGACTACGTGGTGCGCAACCGCCGTGGTCCGGTCGGTGGCCTGCCGCAACGCAAGCCGCAGACCATCCCGCTCGTGCCGTCGGAGAAGCAGGACCAGCTCATCGAGGTCGGTGAAGCGGTCATGTTCGATCTGGTGAGCAGCATGACCGGCGCCGAGCGCAACGCCACGCTCGGCCGCTTGCTGCGCGCCCTGTGGGCGACCCCGCGCGCGCTCGCCGACATCTTGATGCAGATAAGCCCCGCCTTGGTGAAGGAGCTCGCGCCGCTCATCGAGAAGGTGACCAAGGCCGCGCCCGATGCCCAGGGTCTGCCCACGGGTGACGCGCGCCTGCGCTGGCTCGTGCAGCAGCTGCGCGGCCTCACGAAGGGCGACAAGCTCCTGGTGTTCGTCGAGACCCAGGTCGCGGTTCAGGCGCTGCACGCGGCGCTCGAGCCTTACGTCGGCCAGAACGTCGCTGTCTTCCATCGCGGACTGTCGGCGCGTGACCAGGATCGCCAGGTCGCTTGGTTCCGCGACGCCAATGGCCCCCAGGTCATGCTCTCGACCGAGGCCGGCGGCGAAGGCCGTAACTTCCAGTTCTGCAACAAGGTCGTGCTCTACGACCTGCCGTGGCGCCCCGCGACCATCGAGCAGCGCATCGGCCGTATCGACCGCGTCGGCCAAGCGCGCGACGTCCACGTGCTGGTGCCGTATTTCAAGTCGGGCTACGAGGCGGCGATCCTCAAGGTCATGCAGGAGTCGATCGGCGTGCTCGACAGCACCGTCGGCGGCATCGACCATCAGCTCGAGTACGTGAGCGACCGCCTGGCCGAGCTCGTGCTCCAGTCCGCCAAGGGCAAGGGCAACATCGCCGAGCTGTGGAAGGCGCTCTACCGCGAGACCGACAAGCTCGTGAAAGAGGCGCGCGAGCGCATCGAGAACGACGTCGACGTCATCCTCGACCACGCGAGCTTCTCGCCGCAGCGCGCCCAGGCGGTGCTCCAGACGGTGCCGGAGAACCTCGAGGAGAAGCTCGAGGAGCTCGTGCAGCGCTTCGCCGAGCACAACAAGGTCGCGCTCAAGCCCAAGGGCAACGGATTGTTCGCCATCGAGGGCGCGCCGGGAGCGACCGGCCGCACCGACGACGAGACCAATTTCATTGGTACGTTTTCGCGGACGTACGCGCTCGACCACGAAGACGTGGAGTTCCTGTCGTTCGGCCACCCGCTGGTCGCGCAGGCTCTGGAGTGGGCGCGCGAGGCGCACGACGCGAGCGCATCGCTGGCGCTCGCCCGCGGCTTCGACCGCGAAGGCGCGGTGTTCCTCTGGCGCTACGGCATCGACTTGCCGGACGACGTGCCACAGGTCGCGACCTACTTCGACGACACCGCCTTCACCTTCGCGCTCGACGAGGCAGGCAACCGCGTGCCCGAGCTCGAGGTGCTGCTCGAGAGCTCGACCCGGCCGCTCGACCGCATGGACCCCGCGCCGCTGCGCACCAGCATCCAGCGTTGGCGCCGCTTGGTCGATCAGAACTACGATTCGGCGCAGAAGTTCGCCGAGAGCGCCGCCGACAAGGCGCGTGAGGCCGCCGCCGGCCGCCTGCTCGGGAGCTTCGCGCAGCGCGAGCGTGATCTGCGGCGCTCGCAAGCGCGTGAGCTGCAGGGCGTGAAGCCCAAGAGCAAGCAGCGCCGAGACCTCGAAGCCCAGCATGATCTTGCGCGCCGTGACCTCGCCGAGGACAAACAGCGCATCACCACCGCCATCGAGGGGGCCATGCCGCGGCTGCAAGCGGTCGTGGCGGTCCGCCTGATGCGCGCCAAACAAGTGAGCGGCTGATGCACCATCCTCTCTCCGCGGTCGATTTGGTCCCTCCCGAAGGCTGGATCGACGCGTCGACCTTGTCCTTCGTCGCGCCCCCCGACGCCGGTCTGCGCGCCAATCTCCTGGTGACCCACGAGCGCACCAACGACGCCGACGTGACCGCTTTCGCGGTGCGCCAGGGCGTCGAGCTCGCGGGCGCGCTCCGTGACTATCAGCGCTACCGCTTCGAGCCCGCCACCATCGGTGGCCGCGAAGGTGTCCGCGCCGAGTACTCGTTCACCAACCAGGGTGGCGAGGTCGTCCATCAGCACGTCGCCTACGTGCTGCGCGAGAATCTCGCTTATGTCCTGGTGATGAGCTGCGAAGCCGCCGCCAACGAGAAGGGCCGCGCGCTGTTCGACTGGGTGCTGGCGTCGTACAAGGTCGTTTGAAACCTCAGTGCTTCATGACCTTCAGCCACTCGAGGCGCGCAATTGCGTCCTCGGCGCGGGACCGCTCACCGCTGGTTTGCGCGGCTTCGGCGTAGCGTTTGTAGTCCGCGATTGCGACATCGTACAGACCTAGCTTGGTGTGGCTGTCGGCGATGAGGCGCAGGCGCTCGGATTCGATGGGGGCGAAGGGGTGGGGGCCGGTGGCCTCCAACGTGGAGGCAGCGAGGTCTGGCACGTTCTCGCGCGCCAGCAAGCGGCCGAACAAGTAGGGGAGCGTCTGGTCGGGGCTGTCGCCGCGCATCCAGCGCTCGAAGGTGAGCGCGTCGCGGACGGCGGCGGCGTCGCCGTCGAGATAGGTGCGCAGGCGGTCACGTTGCTCGGGGGGGCGGCCCAAGGCCCAGACGCGCACCCACTGCAGGCGTTGTGACTCGGAGGAGGCGTCGAGCTCGAGCACGGTCTCGAAGGCCTTGCGGGCACTCTCGAGATCGCCGCGCTGCCAGGCGAGCTGACCTTGCATCTCCATGAGGCGGGCGCGCTGGCCGGGCGTGAGATCCTGCCGCTCGAGGAGCGACGCCGCTTCGCTGGTGAACGCGACGTCGTCGCCGGCCTTGCGTAGGGCCTGCGCGAGATCGAAGCGCGCCGAGGTCGCGTCGCCCAGGTGCGTGCAGATGTCGCGGTAGATGGCGACGGCCTTCTCGCCCGAGGCTTGCTGGGCGCGGCTGCGGAGCTGCGCGATCTCGTGCGCGCAGGGCTTGGCGAAGATGCTCGGCGTCTTGAACTGATCCTCCGCCATGCGCTTCTCGCGGTCGCTCAAGGGGAGCGCGTCGATGAAGCGCTCCCACTCGCTCACGAGCTCGGACAGCGGTTTGCCGTAAGCGCCTTCGAAGTCCGCGGAAGGATACGCGCGCTTCAACGGCTCGGGGCCGTACTGCGTGAGCAGATAACGCACGAAGGAGCCCGCGACCGTGTAGGCGCGCGCCGGCGCTTGTGACCAGAAGCCGGTGGCGCCGAGGATGGCGCGCATGTCGGGGGCGCGGCCAATGGCCCGCAAGGCACGCGCCCAGGTGTGGAGATCGTAGGCACCACGCTCGGGCGTCACCGCCTCGGCGACGCCTTCGACCAGGCCCATGTTGAGCACAACGCCATAGCGGGCACTGGCCTCGAGTAACCTCGACCCGAAGGCACCCGCGACCACGTGCGCGAGCTCATGCGGCATGACGTCGTGCGGCGCCGCCGGCCCATGGATGTGGATCTCGTGCAGCCAGGGCTTTGCCACCTGGGTGTTGCGGCCGCCCATCAGGCGCGCCTTCTGATCGGGGTCGCGGTAGACGTACGAGTGGATCTGCCACTCGGGGATGACCGCGAAGCGGCGGTTGAGACTCTCGAGGCGGAACTGGTGATCGTCTGCGATGGCGGAGCGCAGGGCTTCGGGGACGTTGCCCGGCAAGTGAATGACGAGGCCAGGACGCGTGACGGTGACGGGCAGCTCACGCTCGATGTCGGAGCGCGAGACGTCGAAGCCGACGCGTGGGCCGACGATACCGTCGTAGGTGAAGGCCACGATCATCGCGAGCACGCCGCCCAATAGCGCGCCGCTGCGTGACCGCTCGAGCAGACGCATCACCCAGATGAGCCCCACGACGCGCAGGAGCGTCCCGAGGCGGAAGAACAGCAGCTTGCGGTCGAGCGGGATGCTCTCGTCGTAGAGCGAGCCGGCGAAGTAGCCCCAGGCGTGATCGAAGACGAAGATGGGGGGCTGGCGATAGACGTGCCAGATGCTCATCAGCAGCGGCAACGTGACGACGATGACGCCGAAGAGCCGGCGCGCCATGGTCGAGGTGGCGAACGCCGTGCGGCCCAGCACGCCGAAGGTCGCCATGTAGATGCCGGTCGCGCACGGCAGCACCAGATAGAACGCCAAACCCTCACCGTAGTCGCAATTGCGGACGCGGATGGCGTTCAGGGTGAGGATGAGCCAGGGCACGCCGAGCACCAGCAGGGTCGTGGCCCAAGCGCGGGGGAGGGCGCGGCGCGAACGCCGGCTCTGGGCGGCTACACCGGAGCCGATGGCATAGCTTGTGGGTGCGGCGAGCGCCGCGACCGCGAACGCGGCCTCGTAGCCCAGCAAATCGAACAAGGGCACGAAGCAGCAGACTAGCGCCAGCAACGCATGCAGGATGATCGGTATCGTGAGCCAGCGTTGCTGCATGGGGATTTCTTTACCAGACGTCTCCCGCGGCCTATTCTCATTACGTGGCGGACGGAAGTGACAAGCGCGACTCGCTGCGCGCACCTATCGAGCTCAAGGTCGAATACAAGAAGATGAACACCTTCTTTGCCGACTACACCAAAAACATCTCCAAGGGTGGAACCTTCATCAAAACCGACCGCCCGCTCCCCGTGGGCACCGAGTTCATCTTCAAGCTCACTCTGCCCAAGCGTGACAACCCCTTCGAGCTCAAGGGTACCGTCATGTGGACCAACAAGCCGACCGAGATTCAAAACCCCGAGGTGAGCTCGATGGGCATGGGCATCCGCTTCATCTTCGAGAACGACGCGGGCCGCACCGACTTCGAGTCGCAAGTCGAGACCCTGATGGTCGACTCGCTGGGGGAGCACCTGTACGGCAAGCTGCTCGCTAAGACTTAGGCAGCGCGGTGCTCATGTTACGCAGGGTGATGCGCGTGCCGGTGGCGATGCCGTTGGCCGCCGCGAAGCCGCCGTTCACTTCGACTACGTAGGCCGAGGGCGCATCGACGGTGCGTGGTGTCGTGGTCATGGGCTCGGCGCTCGCGACCACGCCGACCACCTCGAGGGCGCTGTTCACGAAGATCATGTCGAGCGGGATGAGCGTATTCTTCATCCAGAAGCTCTGCACGTCGTCGCTCGGGAACATGAAGATCATGCCGCGGTCGGCGCCCAAGGTTTGGCGGTTCATGAGGCCCTGCGAGCGCTCTCCGGGTGAATCGGCGATCTCGACCGTGACGATGACGTCGCCCTGGGTGGCGTGAAAGACGACCTGCGGCGGATCGGCGTCGACGTCGGCCACCGCGCCTGGCTTACCGTTCTCGGTCTCGTGACTCGAGCCACCACTGCACGCGAACACCAGGGCGGCGAGCATGAGTCCGCCACAACGAACAAAAGGCTTCACAGCGGCTTCGATATGCTTTGGTTCTTGCCCACGCAAGTGCCTTGCAGACGCGCCGCGCCCACCGGGAACGCGTCGCCCGCGGGAGGCTGGCAGGCGAGCGCCGTCTCCTCGCAGAAGGTGGCGTTCGAGGCTTGCGTCTCGCCGTTGCACAAGCAGAAGGGGACGGCTTCACGCGGCACGCAGGTGAGATAATGCGTCTCGCAGGAGGTGCCCGCGAGCAAGCACGCATCCAGGCACACGAGCACGACGCACTCGATGTTGCCGACGTCACCGCAATCGAAGTTGTTCAAGCAGCCGGTCTGACGGGTGCAGTAGCGCTTGTCCTTGAGTGGACCCGCGTCTTGCACCTGGTTGCAGACGAAGCCCTTCGGGCAGTCGTCCTTGCGGCAGGAGCCGGCGATGCAGTGCTCCTCGTCATCCTTGCAATCGTTGTCGGTCGTGCAGCTGGTGTTCGACGACTTCTCGTACTTGCACTCCTCGGTGCAGTACGGCGCGAGCCCCCCCTCGGTGAGGCACTGGAACGACGTGCAGACGCCGTCACGCTCGATGCGCACGACCTCGTCGACGGCGGTCTCACCCTCGACGATCTCACCCGCGAGCACTGGCGCGTCGGTGCCGCAAGAGCCGCCGAGCGGATCTTCACTGTTGCAGGCGCTGTTCGCCATCGCGAACGCAACGCAGAGGAATGCAGTCAGTTTTTGAAGTCGCACAGCTTGAAATCCTCTCCGGGGAACACGTCCGGGACCGAGCGACAAACCAACCTGCCCTTGTCCCCGCAGTCACTGTCCTTGGTGCACTGCTTCCAGGTGCAGAGGTTACGCGCGTACGTTCCGCCCGAAACGCTCCGGCAAGCAAAGCCAATGGGACATGCGTCGTCGCTTCGGCACTCCTTGGTACAGTACCCGTCGCGACCCTGGCTCGCGACGCAAATGAGCTCGTCGCAATCGAAGGCCACGCTGGTGCCGTAGGTCTCGACGACCGTGGAGGTGCCGTCGCCGTTCGGCGTCACCAGGTGATCTTTTTGCTCCTGGGTGAGGAGATCGGGGCAGGCCTGGCCGATGTCGTCGTCGTTGCAGGCAGAGGCGCCCGCAGCGATCGCAAGGGTCGCGAGCAACAGCAACGGCCGGTTGAGAGGTCGGATCACGCCACGATGGGAGTAACATGGGGTCCAACACACCGGCAACAAAACCTCCGGATCGTTTCAAAGGCACAAGTGGCGTGAAACGTTCTAGTTTGTTTGACACACACTACGACCGCCGATAGCCTTCCCCCGCACCCGACTCATCTTTTTTCGGAGCCGCGCTTGAGAGCTTCCTTGAGGTTCACAGCTATTGTTGGGCTCGCCTGCGTGCTCGCGAGCCCATCCGCGTTCGCGCAAAGCTCGGACGAAGACTTGCTCGGCGGCTTCGACAAGCCCGCGACGCCGGCACCGACCACCAAGAAAGCGGAGCCACCCGCGACGAAGCCCGCGAGCTCGCAGGTGAAGCCAGCGACGCCGGCGCCCGCACCGCCGCCAGCGCCGGCACCCGCGCCGGCGCCCGCGCCCGCTGCAGCGGACACTGCGACGGCGAC
>JBDHVB010000176.1:0-11591 GCA_039809465.1 Myxococcota bacterium | reverse complement strand
GGTGACCGTCACTGGCCTGCGCTCACCAAGCGGCTACGACACGAGCGCGACCCGCCACGACGCCGCTAGCGGTGACCCGGACTACAACGGCACGTGCACCACCTGCACGAACCTCGCGCTCACGGCGTTCCATACCAACGCCGGCCAAGCCCACGAGATGACGACCACCGGGGAGGCAGTCCTGAGTGGTTCCAGTCCAGGCTCGATCGACAGCTGGTCGGCCGCGGATACGTGGTGCAGCGTCTACGCCGACATGGAGCTCGCGGTCATCGCGGTCCCGGAGCGCCCGGCGACGCCGCAACGCCCGAGACAGCCGCCACGCCGCGCCTGTACGACGCCGGGCTGCGCCACTCACGGCGCAGACGAGCATGAGAACTGGCCGCTCGAGCCGAACACCGTCTATCTACGCGCGGAGGACCGCCGCACCATCGTCGGCAAGACGAACGCGCTCGCCCTCTTCGACACCTTGGTCGAGGGGTTGCCTGGCGGCCTGACCTACTGGACCGGCCTCAACAGCGACTGGACCAGCGGCGATCAGAGCAACAACTGCATCGGCTGGGAGAGCTCGAATAATCAGCACTTCGGGCGCATCGGCTCGGGCGGTACGACGAGCGTGTCGACGACCTTCGCGGGCGGGCGCAGCGGCTGCGGTGAGGGTCACGAGCTGCTTTGCGTCAAGTGAGCGCGTCGCTTCCGCCGCGACGTGGTTAGTCCAGGGAGCGCAGGAGAGAGCGGGCCTGCTCGCGAGCTGCCTCCGCGCGCTCCGTGGGTTGAGGGTTTGCGAGCACGGCCTCATAAGCCGCGATCGCGGACGCGCGGTCGTTGACTTGGAGAGACAAGGCGCCAAGGCGGAGATGAGGAGTGACGAGGGCCGGGAAGTCGGCCGAGAATTCCCGCCAGAGTTGAATCGCCGCGGTGGGATCGAGGGAGCGGGACTGGAGGTCACGCCGCAGGATCTCGTCGTCGAAGTCGAAGCGTAAGGACGCTGCCGCGCTCAATGCCGCGATGGCGGCGTCGGAGCGGCCGGCGCGCGCGAGCGACCGCGCGTACTGCGAGGCGCTCCGGCCGTGCTCGGGTAGGAAGAAGCAGGCGCGCGCAAGGAGAGAGGTCGCGGGCCGGTTGGCGAAGAGAGCATCGCGGCCGAGGGTCCAGTAAGCGTTGCCCGCGGTGAAGCGGACGCCCTGGAGCGCTCCAAGAAGCACGATCACGACCAGCAGCAGCCGACTCGCGCCCGTGGAGGAGCGCGGCGCGATGGGTGAGAGCCAGCCGAGCAAAAAGAAAAACAGCGCGAACGTCGCGGGAACCCGCATCGGTGAGTCCACGAGACCGTTCACGGCGAGCGCGGCCAGCGACGCGCCCACCGCGCGCGAGAGCGGGTCAGCCCGCCGATGAGCGCACACTATCGCGGACACCACCACGAGCACGAACAGCGCCGCGGTGACGAGCCCCCCCTCGGCGGCGAGCTGCAAAGCGTCGTGATGCACGAAGTCGACGCTCGACAACGGCATGAAAGCGCTGGGGTCGCCGTCAATCAAGCTCGCGGCGGCGCGGCCATACGCGGGGAGGTAACCGCCCAGCCCCACCCCGGTGAGCGGGTGCTCACCCACGAGGAGGAGCGCGGCGCGCCAAAGAAAGAGCCGCCCGCGCAGCCACGGCGCGGACGCGAACACGAATGCGCAGACGAGCGCGCCCACGATGGCCGCGCCCCCCAAGACAGCGGCGAGCACGCCACGCCTTTGCCCCAAGCACACGAAGACGAGCACCCCCGCGACCATCGCGAGCACACCGCCCTTCGACAGCGTAGCCACCGTGGCAATCACCAGCAGCGCGGTGGCGGCGCGATGCAGCCAGCGATGCTCCGCGATAGCGGTGAGGCCGAGAGACAGAGGCACGAGAGCGCCGATGAACGCCGCCGCCCAGTTCGGGTTGCCGAAGGTCGCCGGCGCGCGGAACTCGAGGCCAGTGTAGACGTCGCTCGTCAGCCAGCGCAGCCCCACCGCCTGCAACGCCACGACGGCCGCGCAGAGCACTCCCACCCCCACGAGCACGACGAGGCTCGCGCGACGCGCCTCATCGTCGTCATCCAAGGAGATGGCCGTGACGAGAAAGAGCCCGAGCCCGGACAGCAAGCCGAGCGCCGTCGGCCAGTGCGTTTTAGCGAGCGACGGCGAGAGCGCGGGCAACACGACGGCCGCCGCCATGAAGCCCCCGAGCGCGAGCCAGCGCCGCGGCAAGCGCGCTGGCCGGCGGCGCGCGAGCAAGGCGACACCAACCACCGCCAGCGCCATCCCCAGAGCGCCCCACTTCGCGAGCCGAAAGCCACCGGCCTGCTGCGGCAGCACGAAGAGCGCGGTGAGCGCGACGATGAGCGCTGGAGCGAGCGCGACGAGCCGGGACGCGCCGCGCAGCGCCGCGGTTATTCGCGATGGCACGTATCGTCGATGGTCAAGCGAGGGTAGTAGTTGACGGTCAGCGAGGCGTTGCCCTGGCCACCGGTGTTGGGGTTCAAGAACGTGACGATCGACTCGAGGGTGCTCCAGCCCGGCAGCAACCCGCTGATCACCGCCTCGGTCGCGCCGTTGGCGTCGCGTTGGCGGTCGAGGGTCCTGCAAGCCTCGGGCTGATTGTCGCTGATGGTCCGCCAGGTAGCCACCGCGTTACCGGAGGCGTCCGTGATCGGCTGGGCGACGTCGTAGCTGCCTTGACCGTCGAGACCGTCCGAGACGCTCCACTTGACCGCCTTGCCCTCGATCGGCCCCTGGCGCGGGAACTCGCAGCCCGTCACGGCCGACGTCGCGTGCCCGATCACCTCGCCCGCCCAGTTGTCATGATAGTCGTCCTCGAAGGTGAGCGTGAGCTTGACCTGCGTCGAGCTCGGCGCAAGCGGCGCGCGCCAGATGAGAGACGGCGTGTTGGTCATGGTCACCTTGTGGCCGTACAGGATGAGCGAGCCGCAGACGCTCACCTTCGCCGCGTCCTGCTCGTCGAGCGGAAGCTCCACGAAGTCCTGCGCGAAGCTCGTGACCTCGCCCTTGATCTGATCCTTGATGAAATTCGCGGCGGGGCCCGCCACGAGCGCGCTCCTCGACTGCCCCGCGGTATCGCTTGGCGCCATGGCGGTCGTGTGCGCGGCAGCGGATTGCTTCAAGAAGATCGTGAAGGTCATCAGCGTCATCTGCAGCGGGTCGAAGCGGCCATCGGGCCAGGTCTTCAACACGGCGTTTGGCACGTTGGCGCGGCGCGCGCGCTCTTGTCCCAGCGCCCATACGAACGTCGGCAGGACGGTCTTGGCGGTCAGCGGCGTGCCCGAGAAGCTCCAGCTCGCGTAGGCGTTCGAGTAGATCGTCGAGCCGAGGACGTAGCCAATGCCCCGGCTGTCCTGGTCGGCCGGGGGCTTGAGACTGACGCCGTGCTCGGCAAGACCCTCGAAGAAGCTCTCGGCGTCGACGAAGGCGCCGTCCGCGTAGCCCTGCGCCATGCGCCCGACGAGACGCGCCGTCACGACCGGCAGTCCAGCCGCGATGCGCGCTTTTGCCCCCTCGATGTCGTCGTTCGCCAGCACGGGGACGCCGAACGCCTCGAAGATCTCTCCGATGTACGGCGAGACATCCTCGCCGGCCTCGACGGCGTCATAGATCACCTTGGCCACGCTGGCGAGCTGGGCGTACGTGGTCGTTACGGATGAATCGTCGGTCTCGTCATCCGGCTCGCGCTTGTCATTCGAATCGCACCCGACCGCAATCGCGGACAGAACACAGACGCCAATCAGACCAAGCCTCGACATATGCGCGCCTCACCACAGACACTCCCCGGCCCGTTGTTAGGGGCGCGCCGTGGCGGCGTCAAGAATCAAACACGGGCACCGCGTGGGCAAGGGGGCGAGCACCAGCACAAAGCCCCGTGGACTAGGCATTCCTCCTTGATTGGCGTAGGAACCGTGGCATGGCTCGAACAGCAAACCTTGACGCCCTGCGCGCCCGTATCCGCGAGAATGGCCTGCGCGTCACGGGACCGCGCGTCGCCGTCCTGACCAAGCTTGCGGACACCGCCGCTGCCATGACCCACGCCGAGCTCGTCGACGCCCTGGCGCGCGCCGGCCTCGACCGCGCCACCGTCTTCCGCAACCTGCGCGATCTGACGGACGCCGGCCTGGTGGAGCGCATCGACCTGGGCGACCGCGTCTGGCGCTACCAGCTGCACGACGAGGCCCACGCCGCGCACGTGCACCCGCATTTCGTGTGCACCGACTGTGGCGAAATCGAGTGCCTCGAAGGCGTCGAAGTCGTCATTGGAAAGCGCCGCGGCGTACCCAAGTCCGTTCGCGACGCGAGCGTCACCATCCACATGAAGGGTCGCTGCGACAACTGCCTCGGCTAGCGAGCCCCGGCGTGTCGAGCGAAGCGCAGCGGCGGCGGCCGACGCGCCATCCAGCGCCTTGCATGCATATGCAATAGTGTTGCATATGCACTCATGACTTGTGTACAGAGCCCACTCGAGCCTCCGACGACGAAGAGGAACGCGTGGCAACCAGCGCAGCGATCAGCGAAATCCGCGGCAGTGGGGTCGTCGTCGACGACCTCACCGACATCACGGTCATCTACGAGCCCGGCGTCGACGTGACGGTCTGGCGCCGGCCTGCCCTCCCTTTCGCCGCGACGTTCATCGGTGTCGACCTCGACGGTGACGTCCTCGATGCGCGCGTGCGCACCCGCAACGTGGAAGACGCGGTCGCCGAAGCGACTTCCCGGCTGACGACCCGCGCCGGGCGCGACTCCTTCATCGCGGACGTCGCGTTCTTGGCGGAGATTTATCGGGACCTCACGGGCTACGACGAGCTCGGCATTCGTTTGACGACGAGCAACGAGCCGATGTGCCCGCGGTTCCACGTCGATCGCGTCACTCTGCGTCTCCTCTGCACCTACTTGGGGCCCGGCACCGAGTGGCTGAGCCACGCCGACGTCGACCGCTCGAAGCTCGGCCCCGGCGCCAATGGCCAACCCGACTGCAACTCCGGCCTCATCCGGCCGGGCGCGGCGATTCGACGCATGAACGCCTTCGACGTCGGCCTGCTCAAGGGGAGCGCTTGGCAAGGCTGTGAGAAGCGCGGCGCGGTGCACCGCTCACCGGGCACCTCAGGAAAGCGGCTCGTTCTCTCCATCGATGGCGTGACCTAGACCACGCGAGGAGCTCAGCATGACCCACACTGATGAACGTTTGCCCGTCACCGTGCTCTCTGGATTCTTGGGAGCCGGCAAGACGACGCTGTTGAACCATGTCTTGAACAACCGCGAGGGCCTCAAGGTCGCGGTCATCGTCAACGACATGAGCGAGGTGAACATCGATGCGCGCGTCGTCGAGAGCGGCGCTGGCTTGAGCCGCGTCGACGAGAAGCTCGTCGAGATGCAAAACGGTTGCATCTGCTGCACGCTCCGCGAGGACTTGTTGCTCGAGGTGACGCGGCTCGCGCGCGAGAAGCGCTTCGACTACCTGCTCATCGAGTCGACCGGCATCTCCGAGCCGATGCCCGTGGCGGAGACCTTCACGTTCACGGATGAGACCGGCAAGAGCTTGGGCGACGTAGCGCGCCTCGACACCATGGTCACCGTCGTCGACGCGCTCAACTTCCTGCGCGATTGGAACGCCGGCGAGACGCTCCTCGACCGCGGCACAGCGCTCGGTGACGACGACGAGCGCGGCGTCGTCGATCTCCTCGTCGAGCAGGTCGAGTTCGCGGACGTCATCGTGGTGAACAAGACCGATCTCGTGCCTCCCGAGGACGTCGCGCGCTTACGGACCATCCTCACGAAGCTGAACCCCGAGGCGCGCGTCATCACGAGCAGCCACGGCGCCGTCCCCACGCACGAGGTCATCGGCACCGGCCGCTTCGACATGCGCGAGGCCGAGAGCACGCCTGGGTGGCTCGCCGAGGAGCGCGGCGCGGAGTCGTCCGAGTCCGAGACCTACGGCATCACGAGCTTTACCTACGAGGCACGCCGGCCGTTTCACCCGGAGCGCTTCTGGGCGTGCATCAGCCGGCCATGGCCTGGCGTCGTGCGCTCCAAGGGCTTCTTCTGGCTCGCGACGCGCATGCAGTACGCGGGCATGTGGTCGCAGGCCGGCGTCATGGGTACGCAGCAGCTCGCCGGGCCTTGGTGGGCGGCGATCCCCCGCGGCGAGTGGCCCGAGGAGGCACGCGACTACGCCGAAGCGCGCTGGCGCGAGCCGTTCGGCGACCGGCGCCAGGAGCTCATCATCATCGGCCACGCCATGGACACCAACGCGCTGCGCGCCGACCTCGACGCCTGCCTGCTCACCAACGCCGAGATGGCCCTGGGCCCCGAGGCGTGGTCGAAGCTCGCGGATCCCTTCCAGCCGTGGATCGTCGAAGAAGCGGCGTGAGCGGCCGTCACGCCCCGCGCGCGGCACCCCAAAACGAAAGCGGCCGCGAGAACGCATCGTTCATCGCGGCCGCCGTTTCGTTCAATTAGCTTCTAGCTCAGGCGACCTTCGAGCGGCCGCTGCCGATGGTCGGCATGCGGTCACCGAGCGACGCCTGCTCGCCGATGAAGCGGCGGCGGTCGAAGCTGTCGATGTTCTTGTTGAGCAAGATCTGGAAGCAGGCGGCGTTGCCCTGCTCGGCCACGATGATCGACCACGGCAGGAAGAGGTTCCAGATGCGGAACCAACGCTCGCCGTACTTGGCCACGATCGCCTCGCGGTTCGAGAGCCAGTTCTCGTGCCACTTCTTCATGGTCAGGCCGTAGTGGATGGTGACGTTCTCGGCCGTGTGCATCTCGAAGCCGGCCTTCTCCATCACCTTGATCATCGGCGACGGGCAGAGCGAAGCGTCCGCGCCCGGGAAGATGTACTTGTTCATGAACAAGCCCCAGATGAGATCCTCGGGGCGCAGGCCGCGGCGCAGGCCGGTCCACTGCAAGAGGAACAGGCCGTCGTCGGCGAGCAGGTCGTAGCACATCTCGTAGAAGCCCTTGAGGTTCTTCACGCCGACGTGCTCGACCATCTCGAGCGAGACGATCTTGTCGTAGGTCTTCTTGGGAGTGTCGCGGTAGTCGCAGCAGAGGATGCGCGCGCGATCCTGGGTGCCGTCGGCCTTGATGCGCTCCATCGCCATCTCGGTCTGATTCCGCGATAGCGTAACACCCGTGGCGTCGGCGCCGTACTCGCGGGCCGCGTGGCGCACCATGGTGCCCCAGCCGCAGCCGATGTCGAGGAGCTTCTCGCCGGGCTTGAGCTGCAGCTTCTGGCAAACCAAGTTGAGCTTGTTGTCTTGCGCCTGCTCGAGGGTCTCGCCGGGGTTCGTGAAGAAGCCCGAGGTGTAGACCATGCGCTCGCCGAGGAACCAGCCGAAGAAGTCGTTACCGCGGTCGTAGTGCTCGCGGACGATGCGGGTGTCCTGGCTCTTGGTGTGGACGGTGACTTCGGGAATGAAGTTCGTGACCGCCCACTTCAGGTGCGACTTGGTGATCGAGAAGGTGACCACGTCGTTGCGCGTCCGCAAAAACGTATTCATGTCGCCGACGATGTCGATGGCGCCGTCGAAGTACGCTTCGTACATCGTCGTCATGGGCATGCGACGGCGGGCATACTTGTCACGGAGTTTGGCGTCGTTGAACACGAGGTGCGGGGGGGCAAGCTTCACTGGGCGTCATCTCCTTGGGCTCATGGGGCCCACGAAAAAACCGAGAAAAACCAGGGCCGGAGCCCCGAAGGTGTACCCCATTATGCGGCCTGGCGCGGAAAAGTAAGCCCAAGCAACGTTTTTTCTGCACTGCCGATAACTCGGGTAGACGACAATGGGTAGGTGTACGTTCATAGAGTCGCCATCCGGCGGCACCCCTGACACGCAGGGAACCATCCCTACCTTTGCGAGGCCTAGCCAGGTGTGACATGACTAGAGCGTCGCAGATCCAAGAGGAGTACGCGGAGAAGCCGAAAAAGCGGCAGAAAAACGCGTCTCTTTCGCGCTCAAGCACACCGATGTCCGCCGAACGTTTCGGTAACTACGAGATCCTGCGAAAGATCGCCGCCGGCGGTATGGCCGAGGTGTTTCTTGCGAAGCAGACCGGTATTGGCGGTTTCGAGCGCCTCGTCTGCATCAAGCGCATCCTGCCCCACCTGGGCGAGCAGGAAGACTTCATCAACATGTTCCAGGACGAGGCGCGCATCGCCGCGAACCTCGTCCACCCGAACATCGCGCAAATCTACGACATTGGCCGCGTTCAGGGCTCCTACTACATCGCCATGGAGTACGTGCGCGGTGAGGACCTGCGGCGCATCTACAACCAAGAGGTCGCCCGCGGCCGGGCCATGCCGCTCGAGCCGGCGGCCCAGATCATCATGGGCGCTGCCGCTGGCCTCGATGTCGCCCACCGCCAGACGTCCATCGACGGGCGCCCATTGGGCATCGTCCACCGCGACGTCAGCCCCCAGAACATCCTCGTCACCTACGACGGCCACGTCAAAATCGTCGATTTCGGCGTCGCCAAGGCCTCGGGCAAGCTCGCCGAGACCCGCATTGGCGTCCTGAAGGGCAAATATTCGTACATGTCGCCCGAGCAGGCCGCTGGCGACCCCATCGACGCCCGCACCGACATCTTCGCGCTGGGTATCACGCTCTACGAAGTCACCACCGGCGTGCGCCTCTTCAAGCGCGAGACCGAGCTCGAGACCCTGCACGCGGTCATCGACTGCAAGGTCACCAAGCCCTCCGAGATCGTGCCGCGCTACGATCGCGAGTTCGAAGCGATCCTCATGAAGGCGCTGGCCCACGATCCCGACGATCGTTACCAGACCGCCGGCGATCTTCGCGAAGCGCTCGAGAAGTTCCTCGTGAAGCGCGGCCAAGCCACCGGCGCCTCGTCGCTCGGCCCGTACATGCAGGACCTCTTCGCCGAGAAGCTCGCCGACGACATGCTGCTCGGCGCGGCGACGCGTCCGTCCACCCAGCCGAACGGCAAGAAGAAAGAGCGCTCGAAGAGCGGCAGCCGTCCCAAGGACGACTGGGCCTCCTCGAAGAGCTCGCGCTCGACCGAGGCGTCCACGAAAGCGGAGGAGGTGAGCATCTCCGTCTCCGAGCTCGAGGAAGAAACGAGCGTCAGCGAGCAACACGCCGCCGCCATCAAGGCCGCGCGCTCGGCGAAGAGCCGGCCATCGAAGAGCTCGCGCGCCTCGCTCGCGGGTGAAGAGACCGTCATGGAAGGCAGTGGCCGCAGCACCAGCAAGTCGAAGTCGAGCAGCAAGAGCGACTCGAGCCTGTCGTGGGGTAACGAAGCCAGCATCGCGATGGACTCGCAGAGCAGCGAGATCCCCGGCTGGGAGCAGAGCGAATCGAAGCCGCGTGAGTCGACGAGCAGCGCCGTGGCGCGCGCCCTGCAACGCGAGGCCGACAGCGACTGGGGCCAGGAAGGCAGCCTCTCCGAATCGCAGACCGCGACCCAAGCGGTGCCCGAGCTCGTGGTCCAGAGCATGATCCCGGCGGTCGCCGAGGGCATGATCGAGGTCAAGCACGATCAGCTCGCCGAGGCCCGCGCCATCCCCGAGCCGCCGCCCACGCCTTGGCTGCCACGCATCGCGCTGGTCACGTTGGTGTTCGGTATCGCCGCGGCCGTGGTGCTCGTCTTCGCGTCGCACCGCCGGGCGCCCGGTGAGCTGCCGCGCTCCGGCCCGCTCGCCATCGACTCCGAGCCGCGTGGCGCCCGCATCATCTTCTACGGCCTTGGCGCCGACATGCTGAATGGCCGCTATGACGGAGCCCGCACGCCGTTCACGGTGAGCGAAGGCATCCCGGTCGAGTCGATGCTCGAGGCCGAGTTCGTCAAGGACGGCTACGCCATCGTCAAGCAGACGCTGCCCAAGGTCGAGGAGGACAAGACTCCC
The DNA here is from genome assembly GCA_039809465.1 of Myxococcota bacterium. Classification (GTDB taxonomy): domain Bacteria; phylum Myxococcota; class XYA12-FULL-58-9; order XYA12-FULL-58-9; family JALHOP01; genus JALHOP01. The sequence continues at coordinate 1,694 of JBDHVB010000176.1, read as the reverse complement.
GAGCCGCTGTTCGCCGAGCTGACCGCTGAAGCGGGCACCGAGAAGGCGACCCTCGTGGTGATGACCACGCCGCCGGGCGCCGAGCTCTGGGTCGACGGCGAGAAGCGTGGGGTCACGCCGGTCACCGACGTGCGCGTCGATGGCTCCATGCAGCACAAGATCGAGCTCAAGCTCGCCGGCCATAACGCCCGCGTCGATCAGATCTACGTCGAGCCGGGTGAGCGCCGCTTCTTCGAGGCGGCCCTCGAGAAGACGAGCGCCGCCGTCGCACCGCCCGCCGCCACGCCGAGCGCTGGCTCACAGGCCAAGAGCACCACGCCCGCACCGCAATCGCGGACCGAGCGTAACGACCGCGCCGACCGTGGCGACAAATCGGACCGCCCTGCCCTCGTGAACAAGCCCTCGCCGATCCTCAAGAGTGACGCGAAGAGCGACGACAACGACGAGATCGATGGCTTGAAGCTGCCGAAGGCGGCCGGCAAGGGTTACGTGAGCATCGAGTCCTCGGTGCCGCTCAAGGTCTACCTCGGCGACAAGCTCCTCGGCGACACGCCGCTCAAACGCGTGGCCATCGAGACCGGCAATCAGAAGCTGCGCCTGATCAACGACCGCGAAGGCATCAGCATGCAACGCAAGGTGAAGATCAACGCGGGCTCGGTCGAGAACATCAACATCCAGCTGCGCCGCGGCTCCCTCGCCGTGAACGCCACCCCCTGGGCCTGGGTCCGCATCGGCTCCCGCCAGCCCGTGGAGACCCCACTCCGCCTCGACGTCTACGAAGGCGACTACACGGTCCGCTTCGAGTGCCCCGACGGTAAGCAGATGCGCGACACCGCGCATGTCGTCGCCGGCAAGACCGCGACGTTGTCGGCCAGCTGCCGCTAGCTCGGCGGCCCGGATAGCTCAGCGCGGCAGCCAGCTCAGCCAATCCGCCGGCGCGGTGGGGGCCCAGCGCGCGACGTATTCCTTGTGCGCTTCAGCGGACAAGCCGTCCCACCAGCGCCGCCACATCCACAGGTACCACTCGCCGCTTCCCATGCGCCATCCCAACGAGCGACGTGGGATCTCGGGGTGTTTCACCCAAGGCGGTACCAGCGTACCGTGCCCGGCGAGCTCGCGGGTGATGTCGGCGTCGAGGAGAGCGTTGGTGCTGGCGTTCGTGTCGTCCGCGAGCTGAAGCACCGTGGCCGCGCCTCGCGCATCGCGTGTGGCGAGCGCCGAAGCGACGTCGGGTGGGAGCGAGCTCGCTGGCGCGAAGCCGGCGCGCGCGAGCATCGTGGAGCCCGTGGCGTAGAGCGCGTGGATAGCCATCGAGCGGGCGAGACAGACGCGGTCGGCGATGAGGGCGTCCGCGATCGCGGGCGGCGCGGCTTCGGCCTCGAGCTCCAGCACCGCGAAGGCGCCGACCTGCTGCATGACCGCCCGGGCGGCGGGCGTGCCGGCGAGCTGCGCTTCGACCGCGAGGCGAGGCTCGACCGTGCGCTGGGCTTCGGGGATATCGGTGACGCCCGTCGGAGTGATGAGCGTGCCGCTTGGCAACGGGAGCTCGAGCAGGGGCAAGCGTGCTTCGATCGCCAGGCGCGCCTGACGCTGGGTAAATCGCGGCTCGCCGGGCTCGGGGACGTCCCAGCGCCACGTCGGAATGGACGAAGAGACGACCGGCGTGTCGAGGCCGAGCGCGACGACGAGATCGA
>JBDHVB010000175.1:0-11690 GCA_039809465.1 Myxococcota bacterium | reverse complement strand
CCTCCTGGTCCAAGGCCAGCGAGGCGTGGCAGCGCGAAACCCGAGCATCCTCCAACACCAGCTCACAATCCGACGACCGCCCGATGAACAACGTGCCCTTCGTGAGGTTCACCTCCCGCCCAATGTCGCTCGCCGCCCCCGCGGTCACGATGACACGACACCCAATGGGCGCCGTATCGAGGATGCGGGAGATATCGTCGGTCTCGTCGTGATACGTCATGCTGCTCGACTGATTATATACACAGGTTGACAGTCTGATTGCTCTGGCGTAGCTACCGAGCCCCGCAAGACCTTTCCGGACGCCAAGATAGCTCAGGGGTAGAGCAGCTGATTCGTAATCAGCAGGTCGTGGGTTCAATTCCCATTCTTGGCTCCATTCTTTTCTCCGACACCGTCCAACACTGTAGAGGGGCGTTGCTCACGTTGATGCAACGCAGCCATGGCGGCGGGCGACGGCTTGCGTTGGCACGAGGTGTCGAGCGGGGAAATGCTTCGCGGTTGGGTGGTCACGTCGTCGACGGTGGCTACTTCCTCTTAGCCGAGATGCGACTACTGGTGCGCTTGGCCCGACCACCGATCGCGCCGAAAGACATCTCCTTCGTCGAATGGCGACTCGTCTTTGCAGCCTTCTTCTTCATCACGGACAAGCCCCCTCGCACGGGCGTTCGCTTCTGCGTCACCGCAATCGGTTCATCCTTGCCAAGCAGCGCGTCGGCGGGGATTTGCAGACCGGTGGACAGCGCGCGGATCATCGACAGTGACAGCGGGCGCTTGCCGGTCATCACCTCGGACACGCGCCCGCGCGGCCCGATGAAAGGCTCGAGATCGACGCGCGTCAGGCCTTTCTGTTCCATCACGAATTCCAGCACCTGGATTGGCGTCGCATCCGGGATTTTCTCGTCTACCTCGCTTTCGTAAGCCTCGACGAGGATCGACCAGACCTCAAGCTCGCGTTCCTCGGGAGAACCCTCGGGGAAGTCGAGAAGGCGATCAATCCGAGCAAGCGCCTTCTCGTAGTCCTTCTTGGTGTGAATCGCTTGGAACATGCTGCACCTCCTTTAGACTTTGGCCACGTCGATTTCGTCGTATTGCTTGTGCGTGCCGATGAACCGAACGAACACGGTCTTGATGCGGCAACGAACGATGATCACCAAACGGTACTTGTTTCCGCCGATGTTGATCACGATGCGGTCACCGACGTAGCTCGCGGTCGCGAAGACCTGGCGCACCTCGGCGATGTTCTTCCAGTTCGCTTTTCTCGCGAGTGCGATGAACGCGCGTAGCGGACCTTCGGCATCTTTGTGCTGCGTGTAGAAGCGACGAAGCACCGAGGGCTTAACGATCCGCATATGCGGGAACTCTACAATGATCCCATTATGGGAGCAAGGGTGGGATACCAAGATGGGAGCAGTGCGGCAACGTCGTGTGCCTCCAGGGCAAGCGCTGCGTTTGTCAGCATCCTCCAGCGTATGAAGAATCCACAGCCATCTGTCCGTGTACGTCGACACCTTGAAGCACCGGCGCATCGACGTGGTCGCGGATCGCGAGGACCCTTTGCCCGCTATCGCGTTCACCGCCAAGATGCTCCGTCATCCTGGAGGGCTGGTGCGGCCGTTCCTCGGCGGGAGGAGTTGATTTCTAGCCATGACGCGGTGCGCGCCGCTATTTTCTCGGTGCACATGCGCTTTACTCTCATCGTCTTGACCCTCGCCGCGTCCTCCGCTCTTGCCGCCAAGGAAGCGCCCAGCGGGCCGTTGTCCCCCAAGGAGCGGCGTATCTACGACGGCGCCTCCTGCGAGACCTTCCGCAACATGCTCGCCGACGCGAGGAAGGGCACCGAGGCCGGCCGTATCGACGCCACGGTGAACGGCCTCACCCGCCCAGACGCCGAGTCGCCCTCGCAGTGGCAGCAGTGTATGGCGATGGCCATCCGTGACGACGCCGCGTACCGCGCCCGCCAGGTCGAGAGCGAAGCCGTGAAGCTCTTGCAGACCTTCGGCGAAGCGATGGCCAGCGTCTACGAGAAGACCGGCAAGCTCTGCGGCTCGACCAGCGCCGCGCCGGTGAGCGTCACCTTCATGGCCAAGGGGGACTACGGCGTCAAAGAGGGCGACTGGGACAAGACTTGGGATTGCGTGGGCGCGCCGATGCTCAACGCGCAGCGCTTCCAGTATCAGATCACCGTCGACCAGAAGAAGCGCAGCTTCACCATCACGGCGCGCGGCTACCCCGAGATTGGCGGCAAGCTCCGTACGCTGACGCGGACTGGCAAGGTGTCGGGTAACGCCGTGCAGCTCGCCGAGATCCAGCGCAAGTAGCTATGCGGTGCCGCCCGCCGCGGTCAGCTGTCGCTCACCACGGGTTTGATCTCCGCCTTGACGATGCGGTGCATCTTGAACTGCCGGTCACCGTTCTTCGCGATGTCGAAAGCGTTGAGGAGGGTCTCGGCGCGGTCCATGACGATGGAGCGGATGCGGATGTCACGCTCGCTCTCGATGTCGTTCTGCAAGTAAGTGATGCGCAGGGGCTGCTGCTCGATCCAGGCGCGCTCGATGCATGCGCGGACCTCGGGCTTCGGCATGTGCGCCGGCACGCCGGTGAACATGAGCGACTCGGACAAGCGGCTGAGCTCGCGCTGACCCGCGGCCGGGAGGGCGGCGCGGACCTTGTCGAGGGCGGCGGTCAGCGTGTCGAAGAATGGGAGGATGCGCAGGCGGATGAGGAGGTTCCCGGCCGCGACCAACACGGCGGCTTCGCGGGCGGTGAAGTTCACGGGCGGCAGGCTGTACGCCTTGTCCAGCGCGTAACCGCCGCCGCGGCCGCGCTCGGCGTGCAAGGGGAGGGAGGCGTCGCGCAGACTGTCCAAGTCTCTGTAGACCGTGCGGATCGTGACACCGAAGCGCTCGGCGAGCATCTCCGCGGTGACGCCAGTGCGGCGCCCGCGCAGGTACTCGGCCATGGCAAAAAGTCGCTCGGTCCGCCGCATGTGTCATCAAACCTGACATAGTCCTGACAGAACGACAAGCGATGATGTCATCCAAGGAGGCAGTCATGTCGCTTACGTTGATCGAAGGTCATGCGGGTGAGGAGAGTGGTCTGGAGAGCTATTCCGCGGGGAGCCTCAAGGTGCACCGCGCCCTCAAGCTCTTGGGCATCCCGTATGTGACGCAGCACGATGGCGAGGAGCCCGAGCCCGTGCTCGTGAACGACGGGGCCATGGCCTGGCTTGCGCCTGGGGCGGTGCGTGGCGCGACCCGCATTCTCGAGACCCTGAATCGCGCGAGCGGCCGCGTGTTGGTGCCGCTGTCACCCGCGCAGCGGGGCGAGGCCTGGTTGTGGGAAGAGCTCGGCGACACTTCGCTGATGCAGTTTCTTCAGGCGGCGCGCTTCGCCGATCCCGACAACTGGCCGCGGGTCCGGGAGCGTCTCGGCGAAGGTCGTTTTGCTGGCGCGCTCAGGCGTCGCCGCGTGGTCGCGGGCTTGAGCGTGTGGAGCGATGGCCGCCAGGCTTGCTGGATGCGCTTCCAGCAGCTCTTGAATCGTCTCGAGGCGCGGGCGCCAGAGGCGGACTTCTGGTTGGGCGACGCGGTCACGGTGGCCGACCTCGCGCTCTTTGCGCCGCTGCGCTCGATGCAGAGCAGCGCCACCCCATGGCAGGCAGCGCAGATCGCCGCGCGCCCGCGTCTCGCCGCGTGGCTCAAGCGCGTCGATGTCGCGACCCAGCTAGGTCCGAACGCGATGCAGGTTCAGCGGCCGGCTTTCTTGAGCAGGTCGCCGAGCGTGCCCAAGCTGCGTGGCGCTCCGCTTTGGCGGTTCTACGCGTCGACCATGCCGCGCTCCTCGGCTTCGTCGTGCGCGCGCTTCGAGACGCGCGGCCGGCCCTTGCCGCCGCCGTCCATGACGCGGACCGTGAGCTTCGAGCCAGGCGCGAAGGTGCGGCTGAGCTCGGTGCCCGGTGGCGTGCCGGTCTCGGAGGCGGGCAGGAAGGCCTCGGCGCCGTTCGGCATGGTCACCACGACACCGCCACGCTCGGCGGCGCCGACGGTGACCTCGATGGTCTGACCGCTCGTGACCTTGTCGCCGGAGGAGCCCGCGTCCTTCAGGCTCAAGGCGATGCGGCGCTTGCCGCCGTCGATGGAGAGCACGCGCGCCTGGACCTCGTCACCGACCTTGACGACGTCGGACGGCATGCGCACGCGCTTGTGCGAGAGCTCGCTGATGTGCGCGAGGCCTTGCACGCCGGGCGCGACCTCGATGAAGGCGCCGAAGGTCTCGAGCTTGACGACGCGGCCGGGGAAGGTCTGGCCCGTGGGCTTCGCATCCACGAAGGCGTCGAACGGATCGGCCTGCGTCGACTTCATCGACAAGCCGATGCGCTGCTGACCCGGACGCTTGGGATCCTCCTCGATCTTCATGACGTCGACTTCGACGGCGTCGCCTTCCTTCACGACCTCGCGCGCGTCCTTGATGCGGCTGTGGGAGAGACCGGCCATCGGGATCATGCCGTCGACGCCGCCGAGATCGACGAACACGCCGAAGTCGGTGATGCGGCTGACGGTGCCCTTCAGGCGTTGGCCGACGGCGAGGCTCTTGCGCAGCTCTTCGCCCTTGGCCCTGCGGTCGGCCTCCATGAGGGCGCGGCGTGACAACACCACGTTGCGTCCGCCTTCGCGGATCTCGCGGACCAGGAACTGCAGCGTCTTGCCGACCAGCGTCTGCGGATCGTCGCTGAAGTTGATGTCGATCTGACCGAGCGGGCAGAAGGCGCGGGCGCCGCCCACGTTCACTTCGATGCCACCCTTGTTGACGCCGGTGACGGTACCCTCGACGGGGATGCCGGCGGCCTTGGCCTGCTCGAGCATGGCGCCGTCCAAGCGATCACGGCCGAGCTTCAAGCCGAGCTCGATGCTGCCGCCGCGGGTCGAGACGACCATGGCGTCGATGCTGTCGCCGACGGCGATCTCGCGGTCACCGAGCGCGACGCGTGGCATGCTCGCCTCTTGCGCGACGCCCAGGGAGAAGAACACGTCTTCTTTGCCGAGGTGGATGACCTTGGCGCTCACCCGGTCGCCTACCTGGAGGCGCTTCTGCTTGCCGGTGTCGTATTCGTCGAGGAGGGCCGCGAAATCGTTGTCGTCAGTCATGCGGCGGGGGGACTTAGCACGGGCGTCGCCGCGAGCGATAGGCCAACACGCCTGCCCGTGACCCAGGCCCACAGGAAGTTGAAGCCGCCAATCCGGCCTTTGACGTCCAGCATCTCGCCGCAAATCGACAACCCGGGCGAAAGCCGGCTCTCCAAGGTCTTCAGGTGCATCTCCTCGAGCGGGATGCCGCCGGCCGTGACCTCGGCGGTCTTGTAGCCCTCGCTGCCCGTGATCACGAGGTTGCACGCCGTGAGCTCCGCCAAGAGCCGCTTGCGCTCGTCACGCGACAGCTCGCTCATGTTGCGCTCGAGAGGAACCTGGGCGCGCTCGAAGAGCGTGTCGGCCAGGCGCCGGGGCAGGTGCTCGCGGACCAGGGTGACCGCGGCGCGCTTTTGCGGCTGGATGAGGAGCTGCTCCCACGCGATGTCCGGGGCCCAGCGCGCAGCGAGCGTGTCGGCTGGAGCGGGCTGGGTGAAGTGACGGCTCACATCGAGCACGGAGGGGCCCGAAAAGCCGGTGTGCGTGAACAAGAAGTCCTCGCGCCGCCTGAAGACGCTCTTCCCTTGATGACGCACATCGAGGTCGACGTTGAGTGACAGACCAGACAGCTCGTGCCAGCGGCGCTCGTTGGTGAGGAGGGGCACCAAGGCCGCATAAGTCGGCAGCACGGTGTGACCCAGCTTCCTCGCCATCGCCCAGGTGCCACCGTCGCTGCCGGTGCGCGGCATCGACAGGCCACCGCCCGCGAGCACGACGCGGGAGGCCTTGAGGGTCTCGCCCTTCTCGAGGGTGAGCGTGAACCCGTCGCTATCGCGGACAAGTCCCGTGACGCGCGCCTCGCCGCGCAGCGTGACCTTGGCGCGCGACATGGCGCCGAGCAGGGCGTCGACCACGTCCTTCGAGTCGTCGCTCACCGGGAACATCTTGCCGGTGGGCTCGACCTTCAGCGGAATGCCGAGGTCGTGGATGAAGAAGTGCTTCACCTCTTCGAGCGGCCACGACATGAGCACGTTGCGCATGGCGTTGGCCGAGCCGCTGGTGTGGTAGTCGGCGACGCTCATCACCGAGGGCAGGACGTTGCAGCGGCCACCGCCGCTCACGCGGATCTTGGCGCCCGGCATGCGGCGGGTCTCGAGCACCAACACCGGGACGCCGGCGTTGCCCGCGAAGATGGCGGCGAGCATCCCGGCCGCGCCGCTCCCAATGACCACGACCGGGTGAATCACTCGCGGATCATGCCCGTGTCTGCATGAGCGTTCAACGCGATGACGCGGCAGCGGCTCATGGGGCGCTCGCGATATCGGACACGAGCTGTTTCAAGCGCGCGATGTCGACGGGCTTCGTGAGGTGTGCGTCGAAGCCCGCTTCACGCGAGCGCTCACGGTCGCGTGCCTGGCCGTAGCCCGAGACGGCGATGACGCGCGTCGCCGCGGTGCGTGGATCGGTGGCGCGCAACGCGGCGGCAACTTGGTAGCCGTCCATGCCCGGCAAGCCAATGTCGAGGAGCACCAGCTCGGGCGCGAGCGTATCGGCGATGCGCAGCGCCGACGGGCCATCACCCGCGACCTCCACCTGATGACCCCAGAGCGTGATCAGCTGGGCGAGCGACTCGGCCGCGTCGATGTTGTCGTCGACCACCAGGACCTTGATCTGGGCGCGCTTCACCCTCGGCGCCGGCGCGGCGGTGGTGGGCACCGGCGTTTCGGTGGGTGCTTCGGCCGCGGGCAAGTGGACGGTGAACTCGCTGCCGCTCCCCGGACCGTCGCTGTTCACGGCGACGTGCCCACCGTGCATCTCGGCGATGCGCTTCACCAAGGTGAGGCCGATGCCAAGGCCACCCTGGGAGCGGTCGAGGGCACGAGATGCCTGCATGAAAGGCTCGAAGATGTGCGGCAGGACGTCTTGCGGAATACCCATGCCGGTATCGCGGACACGCACGACGATGTCGCCGCCCTGACGCACGAGGCTGAAGGCGATCCGGCCGCCGGGCTCGGTGTACTTGGCGGCGTTGTTCAGCAAGTTGGTGAACACCTGGTCGATGCGCACCGGATCGGCGTCGATCCACAAGCTGTCCTCGATGGTGGACGTGAGCTCGTGCTTGCGCGCGGTCATGATGTGGCCCGCGGCATCGGCGGCGGCGCGCGCGATGGGAGCGACGTCGACGCGGCTCTTGCGCAGCTCGATCTTGCCGCTGGTGATGCGCGAGACATCGAGCAGGTCGTCGACGAGGCGCGCCAGGTGATGCACCTGACGCTCGATGGTCGTGAGCAGCCGGGTTTCCTGCTCGGGCGACTTGGTCTCGCGGATGAGCTGGATGCCCGTGAGCATGGGCGCGAGCGGATTGCGGAGCTCGTGCGACAGCATCGCCAAGAACTCGTCCTTGCGGCGGTCGGAGTCACGCGCCTCCCGGTGGAGACGCGCGCGCTCGATGGCCTGGGCTCCTTGGCGGGCGAGCGCGTAGAGAAAGCTCTGGTCCTCGGGAGTGAAGGCCTGCGGCTCATGGAACGAGAGGGTGAACACGCCGGTCGGGCGGTCTTGCGTCATCAGCGGCACCGCGCAGAGCGCCACCGAGCTCGACGCCGACCCTTTGAGCTCGGGAAATTGCCGCGCGTAGTCCTCGGGGGTGTGCGACCAGATCGGGCGGCCGGTTCGGAACGCCATGGCGGACGGCGTCGGTCCGTCGGCCGGGAGCGTGCGGTATTGCGTGAGGAGCTCCTGATCGTAACCGTGCGACTGCAAGAGCGTGAGGTATGCCCCGTCGGACGTCGGCATCATGATCATGCCGGCGTGGGCGCGCATGGCGGCGACCGCTTGGCCGACGATGATGTTGCCGATGGCCTCCGCGTCGAGCGCGCCAACCAGCTGCGCCGTGATCGCTTGCAAGCGGGTGGTGCGCTCGGCGGCACGCTCCGCGGCTTTGCGGGCGCGCTGCTCGGCGCGATAGAGGCGGGCGTTGCTGGCGGCCATCACGAAGCGGCGTGACAGATCCTCGGCCAGCATCAGCACCTCGGAGCCGAAGTCGCGCGCCTCTTCTTGCGAGGCCAGGGTGAGGGCCGCGATGGCGCCGTCACGGCACACCAGCGGCACGACGACCGCGCTCACGCAGGGCGCGCTGCTATCGCCGAAGGGACTGACACCGCTGGTGACGAGCCGCACCGGCCGTCCTTGCAGCACGTCGTCGATCGCCGAGCCTGGGCTCACGTTACGCTCGCCGATGCGCGAGCCGCGCCGGCCGCCGACCGTCCTGTGTGCGATAGCGGTCAGCCCGTTGACGTTGGGGGACGGGCGCAAGTGCACGGTGCACCAGTCGGCGAAGGTCGCTACCGCGAGCTCCGCGAGCCGACTCCAGAGCTGGGCGCTGTCACCGTCGGTTTCGAGCAGCATGGTGGCGTCGCTGAAGAAGCGGCGGGCTTCGAGCGCCCGTTGCTCGGTGGAGACGTCGGTGAGCGTGAGCGTCGCGCCACGCACGGGATCGCCGTCGGGCGTCGCGATCGCGGTCACGTAGCGTTGGCCCGTGGGGAAGGCGGCGAGCAGGGTGTCTTCGGCGCGCCGGCCGCCCAGGGCCAAACGCACCAGGTTCTCGAGAGCCGACAGCTGGCCCAAGTGCTGCGCCAAGGCCTGACCCGTTGGCGGCTCGCCAAAGAGAGCGTCGTAAGCGGGGTTTGCGAGCCGGCAGACACCCGCCGCGTCGTAGTAGGCGACCGCCAAGGGCAACGCGTTTACCACGCTACCGAGGGTTGTCTCGCTCTCTCGCAAGCCCACCATGCCTGAGTCATGACGGTGCGACCTCGGCCTCGTCAAGCGGTTTGGTGGGTCAGCAGTACCCACTCTCCAGGGAGCGGCCGCGCGTTGCTGCGGGAGGAGTCGGTCCACGCGTACGGACAATTACGATTTGTTCTTGCGCAAACCCTTGGGTGTCGGCGACCTGATGCAGGCGGTTTGCTCGTTCATCGGAGACGAAGGTACGTGAGAGCATCACGGTTGGGTCTGTTGGCGCTGGTCGCGCTCGCTTGCTGTGGACGCTCGCCGCTGCCCGCGCCGGAGTTCCCGACCGTGCCGCCGGGGCTCGCCGATCACCGCCACGGCGTCGTGACGTTGCGGGAGTCGACGGTGACCATGACCGGCGCCGCGGCCAACGCTGGCATCCCGGTGCTGCGCACGACGAGCCTGACGCGCGTGCTCGTGACGGGTGACTTGCCGACCGAGCTGCATCAGCGCCGCATCGACACCACCGACGGCTGCTACGTGACCCGGGCCCAGGCGCGGCTCGCGGGGAAGGGCAAGCGCAGCGTCGAGGTCGATGCCTTGGCGAACGCCGCGCCCGTCCCTGGTGATCTCAGCCAGCTCCCCAAGTGGGCCGAGTCACGCCCCGCCGTGGTCCAGCTCGATTTGCCCAAGCCCGCGCCCAACGATCTGCTCGACTTCTTCGTGGAGCGCACCTGCATCCGCTCGTTCGACATGGTGCCTCCTGTCCGCTTTGGCGCGCCAATGCCGACGCTCGACAGCCGCATGACGGTGCGCGCCGATCCCACTTTCCAGGTGCGGGTCGCGGCCTCGCATGGTGGCGACGCGGTCGGTGGCCTCCAGCCGCGGACTGATGGCGGGGTGCAGATCTGGACGATGCGCGAGCGCGATCTGCCGGCGTATCCGGACGACGAGTTTTCGGTCGACGCGCAGCACTTGGGGCCGTGGGCGCAGGTCATCGTCGGTGCCGTGCTCACGTCGGGGGGCGAGAAGAGCTACGCCGACGGCTGGAGCACCATCGCCGCGCGCGTGCGTGAGGCCGCCGAGCCAGCCTCGCCGGTGGGCACGCCGGACGGCGATCTGGTGAAGACGGGCTCCGCGGCGAGCCGCTTTCGCAAGCTCCGTGATCGCATGGCCCCGAAGGTCGCGCGTGCTCCGTTCGCTCCGGCGCGCCCCTACGCCGACATCCCCGCCAGCGGCGCCACGCCGTTCGAGGCCGCGGCCGCGATCGTCCTCGGCAGCAAGGACGCGCCCGACCGTGGCTACATCGCGCTCGCGACCCTCGCCGAGGGGCCGCTGCTGGTGGACGCGGTGCCGAGCCTCTATCCGTTTCGCGCCGCGCTGGTCGCGAGCCGCGCCAATGGTGGCTGGCAGTTCGACGACCCGACCTGCTCGAGCTGTCCACCCGGTCACGTGCCGAGCGATCTCGCTGGCGGCCGAGCCCTGATCGTCACCGACGAAGGCTACGAGATCACCGAGGTGCCTTTCGGCGCCACCGAGACCTCGCGCCGGAGCCTGCAATTCGCTTGGGCCATGAACGGCCACGAGCTCGCCGGGTCTGTTTTGGCGGACTTCGAGGGCGGTGACGCGCGCAAGCTCGCGAGGATGCTGGACGCGGACGTGCAAGCGACCCCCGACGCGCTCACGATGCTGCGCGGCGCCTTGTTCGGGAGCATCACCGGTCTGGACGTCACGTCCGTGGGCGAGGCGTCGCCGGCCAACGCCCGGCCGTTCGAGATGCGCTTCCAGGTGGCCGCCAAAGCGGACGCTGGCAGCGGCCCGGTCAAGCTCCCCGTCTATCGCGTCGCGGGCCCTTGGGTGCCCTGGCTCACCCCGGTCATCGAGCCGCGTGACGTCGTGTTGCCGGGCCCGCTGCGTGGTGAAACTTCGGTGATCATCCAGCTGCCGCGCGCCTACAGCATGGCGCGCATTCCGGACATCAACGTGCGCAAGACGGTGGGTGAGTATCAGCTCCACGTCGAGCACCGCGACGACGTCGTGATCATCACGCGCCGCATCGGTCTGTTCACGCACCATGTCCCCAAGGAACGCTTCGGCGAGCTCCGTGAGCTCGTGCTCGCCGCCGCGGACGGGGACGCCCAAGTCATCGAGCTCAACCCCAGCAGGTGACCGATGGCCGCTACGATCATCGATGGCAAGGCGTTGGCGCAGCGTGTGCGCGAGGGCTTGAAGGCGGACATCGCCAGGGTCGTGGCGGCGCGCGGCCGGCCACCGGGGCTCGCGGTGGTGCTGGTGGGTGACGATCCGGCGTCCGCGGTTTACGTGCGCAACAAGGAGACCGCGGCGAACGGCATCGGCATGTTCTCCGAGGTCATCCGCAAGCCGGCGAGCACGCCGCAGCACGAGCTCATGGAGATCATCGGCCAGCTCAATGGGCGCGACGACGTCGATGGCTACCTGGTGCAGTTGCCGCTGCCGAAGGGGCTCGACGTCGCCGAGGCGACCAATGCCATCGACGCCGACAAGGACGCCGATGGTCTGCATCCGCTCAACTTGGGGCGCTTGGTGACCGGCGAGCCAGGGCCGCGCCCGTGCACCGCCGCGGGGTGCTTGGCGCTCATCGACGACGTCGGCCTGAAGCTCGAGGGCAAGCACGCCGTGGTCATTGGCCGCAGCACCATCGTCGGCAAGCCGACCGCGCTCATGCTGCTCGAGCGCAACGCCACGGTGACGCTCTGCCACTCGCGCACGCGGGATCTCGCCGCCGAGGTGCGCCGCGCCGATGTCGTGATCGCCGCCGTCGGCAAGCCAGGCCTCGTCAAAGGTGGCTGGATAAAGCCC
>JBDHVB010000174.1:0-11726 GCA_039809465.1 Myxococcota bacterium | reverse complement strand
GGCGGCCGGTGGCGACACGCGCGAGCTTGATGGCGTTCTCGACGGCCTCGGCGCCGGTCGACACCAGTAAGACGCGGTTGTCGCCCGCGATGGGCGACAGCTTCGCGACGCGCTCGCACACCGCCACGTACGACTCGTAGCCCGCCACCTGAAACGCCATGTGCGTCATGGCCTTCGCCTGCTCCGCGATAGCGGCTGCGACCTTGGGGTGGGAGTGCCCCACGGCCAAGACGCCGATGCCGCTCGCGAAGTCGAGGAAGGTGTTGCCGTCGACGTCGGTGACCTGAGCGCCCTTTCCGTGGGTCACGAACATGGGCATGCCGGTGGCGATGCCGTTCATGACCGCGGCTTTGCGGCGCTCTTGCAGAGCCTTGCTCTTCGGACCCGGGACTTCAGTGACCAGCTTGATGACGGACATTGGGGACGCTTTCGTTGGCGCGCCTGCTCGAGAGGCGCGCGGCCATTAGTACCAGGCGATGGGTTCTTCGCGCAGATTGATGTTGAGCTGCTTCACCTCGAGGTACGCCTCGATGCCGAAGAGCCCGAGCTCACGGCCAAAGCCGCTCTGCTTGTACCCGCCCCACGGCGCTTCGTTGTAGGTCGGGTGATAGGTGTTGAGCCATTGGATGCCGGCGCGGATCTCCTTCATCACGCGCATCCCCTTCATGACGTCCTTGGTCCAGACGCCCGCGGCCAAGCCGTACGGCGTGTCGTTCGCCATGCGGATGGCGTCGGCTTCCGTCTTGAACGGCGCGACCGACAGGACCGGTCCGAAGATCTCCTCGCGCATGATGCGGGCGTTCTCGGGCACGTCGACGAAGATGGTGGGCTCGACGAACCAGCCCTTGGCGAGCTCGCCGTCCTTGGGGATGCCGCCGCCCAAGACGAGCTTTGCTTCCTTCTTGCCAATCTCGATGTACGACAGGACGCGGTCGCGGTGCTCCTTGGTGACCAGCGGCCCCATCTTGGTCTCGCGCTTCATGGGGTCACCGAGCTTCACGCGCTTGCCACGCTCGGCGAGCTCCTTCACGAACTTGGCGTAGATGCTCTCCTCCACCAAGAGGCGTGAGCCCGCCGAGCAAACCTCGCCTTGGTTCGCGAACGCGCCGAAGAGCGCGCCGTCGATCGCCGCGTCGAAGTCCGCGTCAGCGAACACCACGTTCGGGTTCTTGCCGCCGAGCTCCATGGTGAGGCGCTTCATCGTGTCGGCGCTGTTCTTGATGATGTGCTTGCCGGCTTCGGTGCCGCCCGTGAAGGCAATCTTGTCGATGAGCGGGTGCACGACCATCGCGGCGCCTGCGGTGGGTCCGTCGCCGGTGACGATGTTCACGACGCCCTTGGGGAAGCCGACCTGCTCGATGAGCTTCGCGAGCTTGAGCGCGGAGAGCGGCGATTGCTCGGCCGGCTTGAGCACCGTCGTGCAACCGGCCGCGAGCGCCGGACCGAGCTTCCAGGCCGCCATCATCAGCGGGTAGTTCCACGGGATGATCTGACCAACGACGCCGACCGGCTCGCGCACCACCATCGACACGGCGTTGTCGGGGACGCTCAGGGTCTGGCCGTGGATCTTGGTGGCGAGGCCACCGTAGTACTCGAGGCAGTTGGCCGCGTCGTTGACGTCGAACTCGGCCTCGACGATCGGCTTGCCCATGTTCTCGGTGTCGGTCTTGGCGAAATCGTCGGCGTGCTGGCGGATGGCATCCGCGAGCTTGAAGAGAAGCTTGCCGCGGTCGAGCGCGGTGGTGCTCTTCCACGGGCCCTCATCGAACGCCTTGCGCGCGGCCTTCGCGGCGCGGTCGATGTCGTCGGCGCTGGCGGCCGGAACATTGGCAATGACCGCACCGGTGGCCGGATTCACGACCGGCATGGTGCTCTTCGACTTTACCCACTCGCCATCGATGAACATCCGCAGTTCTTCCATGACCAATGGGTCTATACCGGGCCCCCCTTGACGGTCTAGCTTGCCCCCCATGTTGGTCTTGGCCCTCACCCTCGCCGTCGCCGCCTCCCCCTTCGATGACCTGACCAGCGCCGAGATCGCGGTGGTCACCAAGGCAGTGCGCGCCGATGCTCAATTCGGCGACGCCGTTCGCTTCCCCATCATCGTCGCCAAGGAGCCGCCGAAGGCCGCCATCCTCGCCTGGCGCAACGGCGGCGCGATGCCACCGCGCGAGGCCGTCGCCTCGGTGTACGACGCCGCCAAGAACCGCTTCTGCGAAGTGACGGTCGATCTCGCCAGTAAGAAGGTCGCTGGCGTGAAGGAGCTCAAAGGCGCGCAGCCTCCCATCCTCCTCGACGAGTACGCCGACGTCGCCAAGCTGACGCGCGCCGATGCGCGCTGGCAGGAGGCCATGAGGAAGCGCGGCATCACCGATCTCGACAGCGTCTACGTCGACGGCTGGGTGCCGGGCCTGCTCTCGAACGCGGAAGAGGCTTCCGGCAAGCGCATCATGCGCGCCCTCTCGTACATGCAAGGCAAGGGCGTGAACTTCTACTCGCGCCCCATCGAGGGCGTGCTGGTCACCATCGACTTGAACGAGCGCAAGGTCATCGAGGTCTGGGACAGCGGCGTCGTGCCCTTCGTGAAGGAAGAAGGCGAGCTCCCCAAGTCGCGGACCAACCTGCGCTCGAAGGTCGACCCCTCGGCGCCCATCGTGGTCTCTGGCCAGCGCCTGCAGTGGCAAGGCTGGTCCCTCCGCTATAGCATGCAGCCGCACAAGGGCCTGGTCATCTACGACGTGAGCTTCCAGGAGGCCGGCGGCAAGCCCCGCTCCGTTCTGTACAAAGGCGCGCTCGCCGAGATGGTCGTCCCTTATGGCGATCCCAACCGCGCCTGGTCGTTCCGCAACGCCTTCGACGTCGGCGAATACGGCTTGGGCCGCACCTCGCACTCGCTCGAGCCGCGCACCGAGGCTCCTGACGGCGCCCGCTTCTTCGACGCCGTTTTCGCGGACGACGACGGCAAGCCCTTCACCATCCCGCGCGCCGTGGCGGTCTACGAGCGTGACGCGGGTCTCTTGTGGAGCCACGCCGACATGAACTCGCGCAAAGGCTCGGCGCAGCGCGCCCGAGAGCTCGTGGTCAGCTCGATGACCACCATCGGCAACTACGACTACGGCATCGACTGGGTGTTCACGCTCGACGGCGTCATCAGCGTCGAGGCGAACCTCACCGGCATGCTGCTCGCCCAAGGCACGAGCATGGAAGAGAACACCTGCACCGCCGAGTGCAAGCGCTTGGTCGCGCGCCAAGTCATCGCGCCCAACCACCAGCACTTCTTCAACTTCCGGCTCGATGTGGACGTCGACGGCGCTGACGGCAACCTGCCGCAGGAGATCAACGTCGCCGCCGCTAAAACGGGCACGCCTTCGAACCCTGACAACAACGCGTTCGATGCGACGCTCACTCCGTTGAAGCGTGAGTCCGCCGCGGCGCGCGACTTGTCACCCGCGAGTGCTCGCAAGTGGAAGGTCGTGAGCACCAAGGACCGCAACGCCTTGGGTCACCCGACCGGTTACATGCTCATGACTGGTGAGTCCGCCGTGCCGTACCTCGACAAGTCCTCGAAGGTCCGCCTGCGCGCCGGCTTCGTCGAGCACAACGTCTGGTTCACCCGCTACAAGGACGACGAGCAGAGCTCGGCCGGCGACTACCCGAACCAGGCCAAGGGCGGCGACGGGCTGCCTCGGTTTATCGCGGATGATGAGTCGCTCGAGGGCACCGACGTGGTGCTCTGGTACACTTTCGGCGTGACTCATATCCCGCGCCCCGAGGAGTGGCCGGTGATGAATGTCCACCGCGCGGGTTTTAAGTTGATGCCGCATAACTTCTTTTCGCGGAATCCGGTGCTCGCGAAGCCGGGGCGATAGGGAAGCTGTAGGGTCGATGCTGATCGGTTGCCGCGGCTCGGGTGAGCGCGGCGTTGGTGAGGTCGCGCGTCTCGCGTAAGCGCTAGGCGGAGACGACGAAAACTTTGGGGTTTTCGTCTCCGCAACAGGCAGGCGCGGGCCGCGCGGCTTGGTTCTTCGCCTTACGTCCCCAGACGAAACCCTCAAAGGTTTCGTCGTCTGGGGTATGGGTACACCATGGGCTTTGGCGGGTCTTTGCGCGCTTCGTGGTGGTGCTGGAACGAGCTGCGTGAGGCCGAGGGCTAAAGAGCTTCGTCGGTGGTTCCCGTTTGGGAGTGGAATACAATGAGGGTGGCCGCTCGAATGAACGACATTGCCCCTAGGGCCGCAGCTCACGGCCGTGGCTTCGGGTTGGGGCCCTAGTCTTGGCTCAAGCCCTCGCCGTGCAATGGAGCACCGGCGATGGTCATCGAGAAGGCGCGGCCATTCTTGGCGCCGATGGCGCGGACGCGGCCAGAGGGGGCGCCCAGGTAGAGCGTGCCGGGATTCAGGCCCTGGTCACGCAGGTACTTGGCGAAGCCTTGGTCGCCTTCGGAGAAGCGCTCCTGGGAGCTGTTGAAGTCGACGGTGCGCTCGTCGTTGCCGCGCGGGTGCGTGTGCCAGGCGCCCACCGCGTCTGGGGGCGGGTCACCGAGATGCACGCTGCCGGGCGTCGAGCGCTCGCCTCGTGCGTTTTCGCGCGGGTCGACGAACGTGTAGCTGTAGCCGCCCGCGGGATTGCGGACGATCCAGCCGCCGTATTCGACGCGTTGCTGCGGCTGCCGGCGTGCATAGGCGATGGCGTCGGTGGCGGCGGCGTTGATGGTGGCGTGCTTGGAGCCGGGGCCGAGGCCGACGCCCACGGTCGTCACCGGCCGCATGTCGCGTGTCGGCTCGGGCTGACGGTCGCTGTAGACCTTCTCGCCCTTGGGTCCGACGGTGATGTAGAGTTGGGGGCCGGCCATCAGCCAGTCATTGTAGCAGACTTAGCCGATGATGCGGCGCGAAGCCTCGGCGACCTGCACCTGATACTGTGGCACCAAGCGCACATAGTCTTGTGTTTCCTTGATGGCCGGTACGCCACGGGCGCGGTTTACGGCGACCAGGCCGGCGTTATAGTCCGCCAAAGCGAGCGACAGGTTGCCGCGGCGCGCCTCGATGCGCTCGGCCAGGACGGCGAGCCCCACGCGCAGCGCGACCTCGGGACGCAGCAAGGCGGCGTTCGGGTCTTGCGACAGCTCGGCGAACTGGGCTTGGCTGAGATCGGGCCAGAGCGCGCGGTTCGCGAGCAGCGGCCGCGCGGTCGCCGGCAGGACCTGCATGAGACCGGTGGCGCCGGAGCCTTCGTTGATCTGGGTGCGGCTGAACGTCGACTCCTTGAAGGCGACCGCCAAGGCGAGGTTCGCCGGCTCGATGCCGTTCAGGAGGCGACGCATGCGGGGATACAGGCGCTCGACGTGCTGCGCCGCGGTGCGGGCGGCGTGGCCATAACGGCGGACACCGCCGGCGATGTCGGTCTTGCTCTCGTGCGCGGGATTGCGGCCCGGCAGCGTACGCATGAGGTTACGAATGGCCTGGGGCGACATGGGGTCGCGCACCACGGGGCAGCGCTGCACGGGTGGCTGCAAACGAAGGGTTTTGCGGGGGCGCTGGACCTGGTCGAGCAACGTGCTGCGGCGTAGGAGGGTGCTGGTGGGAGCGGGTCCACCAAACAACGTGCTGATAGCAGCGCGAGAGATCGAAGGATTCGGACGGCGAACGTGGGACATGGTGGTTCCCCTCGGAGCCAGGGCAGACGCTCCGCAGTTTTCTGGTTATCGGGTGCCCCTCGGATTCGTTGCGCTTGAATATGCCAATCGGTCAGATAGGTAAGGAAAAGCGGGATTGGGATGCGTATCGACGTGGTCATAGACATCGTCTGCCCCTGGTGCGCCGTCGGCCTCTGGTCGCTGGACGCCGCCGTCATGCGCAGCGGCATCGAGGCCGAGATCCACATCCAGCCATTCGAGCTGAACCCCGACATGCCTCCCGGCGGCGAGGACATTGTCGACCACCTGGGGAAAAAATATGGCCGCTCCCCTCTCGAGCTCGCCAAGACTCACGAGATGATCGCCGCGCGCGGTGCCGCCGTCGGCTTCACCTTCGATTGGGAGAAGCGCACGCGCATCTACAACACCTTCGACGCGCACCGGCTGCTCTACTGGGCTTCGCTCGAGGACCGCGAGCTCGCCCTCGCGCGCGCGTTGCTGCGCGCCTACCACACCGAGGGCCGCGACATCTCCGACGTCGCGACGCTCGTGAGCATCGCCAGCGAGCTCAACTTCGATGCGCAGGGCGCGCGCGCCGTGCTCGAGTCCGGCGGCTACGGTGACGACGTCCGCCAGCTCGAGGAGCAATGGCTCCAGCTCGACATCACCGGCGTGCCAGCCGTGGTCATCGACGAGAAGCACATCCTCTCGGGCGCCCAGCCGTCGCCGGTCTACGAAGCCGCCCTACGTCAGCTCAGGAGCTGATGCCTCGGGAAGCTGGGGAGCTCAAGAGCCAATGCCCGGGACCGTCAGGCCCTTCTGCACCGCCGGCCGCTCGAGGCAACGGTCGAGCCACGGCGGCACGTTCCTGAGCTGGTCATAGTCGACGAGGTCGCGCGCGTTATAGAAACCGATGAGGTTGCGGACCCAGCCCATGATGGCGATGTCCGCGATGGTGTACTCACCGCCCATCATCCACTCGCGGCCTTCGAGTCTGCCATCGAGGACACCAAGCAAGCGCTTCGACTCGGCGCGATACCGCTCGAGCGGACGTTTGTCCTCGAAGTCCTTGCCGCCGAACACGTGGAAGAAGCCGAGCTGGCCAAAGATGGGACCGATGGCCGCCATCTGGAAGAAGACCCACTGCAGCGTCTCGTAGCGCGCCGCCGCGTCGCGCGGCATGAGCTTGCCGGTCTTGTCGGCGAGGTAGACGAGGATCGCGCCCGACTCGAAGAGGCCGAGCGGCTTACCGCCGGGGCCGTCGGGGTCGATGATGGCGGGGATCTTCCCGTTGGGGTTGAGCGTCAGGAACTCGGGCTCCCAGCTCTCGTTGCGCGTGATCTCGATGCGGTGCGCCTCGTACGGCAGGCCCAGCTCTTCGAGGGCGATCGAGACCTTCACCCCGTTCGGGGTCGGGGTCGAATAGAGCTGCAAACGCTCAGGGTGCTTGGCGGGCCAGCGCTTGGTGATGGGAAACGTAGAGAGATCAGCCACTTGGATGCTCCGATGGGGCGTTACGCCTGGGCGTGCTTTGCCGCAACAATAGGTCCGAGCTAGCCGAAATAGAACCCGCAACGACGCAAATGCGGAGGTTTTGTCCCAATGAGCGACACGGTGATTGGCGGATTCACGACGGAGCTTCCTTCACGGCAAATCACGACCACTGCCCTGATGACCCCCGCGCCCGTGGACGCCCTGCCCTCGCTCAAGCCGTTGCCGCAACACCAGACTGGCACCAACGTGGTGGCCGCCGCGCCTCCCAAGCGTGGATGGCTGAGCTTCGGCATGCGCAGAGCGCCGCGTGACCCTGACATCGCCCAGGCGTACTCCGTCACGTCGCAGGTCGCGCAGCTGAAGAGCACCTTGACGAGCCTGCA
Source organism: Myxococcota bacterium (assembly GCA_039809465.1). Lineage (GTDB taxonomy): Bacteria > Myxococcota > XYA12-FULL-58-9 > XYA12-FULL-58-9 > JALHOP01 > JALHOP01. Next base: position 4,214 of record JBDHVB010000174.1, on the reverse strand, counting down.
CGACACGCTCGCGTCCAACACCAACATCTGCCGGCGCGCGCCGCATCACTGGCAGGAGCTCGTGACCCCGTACAACGTCGCGCGGGCGTCCGCGATCGCGATGCTCAACGGGCTGGCCGCGCGACTCGACCTCGCCGCTCAGCAAGGCGCGACCGCCGCGCTGTCGCAACCCAGCCGCGCGCTCTTCGAGAGCGCCGTGAACGACATCCGCGTCGCCGACGTCGAGCTCGCGAGCCTCGAAGCGACATGCGAGACGCGCCACGCCGAAGCCCTGGCCGAAGCGGAGCGCGACGCCCAAGCGAAAGCTCGTGTCGCGGCCGCGTCGATCGTCAATACCGAAGAGCTCAAGGACCTGGGTGGTGAGCGCCGCGCCAGCGTCGAAGACCGCATATCCAAGCTCCGCAGAGCGGGCTACGGGTTCGCGCGCTTCCCGATCAAAGACTCGCGAAACCCACCCAAGGCCGACACCTCGATCCTCGACTCCGATAGCGTCATCCCCGCGTTGGCGCTCAACGGCAGCCTCGTGTTCGGCAAGACCTGGAGTGGCGGCGTCCTCGCCGATGGCATGCGCGCGGTATCATCCGTGGGTGACCTCGTCGAGATCGTCGACACGCTCATGGGCCGCGACGGAGGATCCCCTCCCAAAGAGATCGAGAGATGAGCAGCTTCACCATCTATTCTCCCCGTCCCGTAGCTTCCCCTGAGCTTGCTGGCACGGCCCCCGCGGGCGAGCGCGCGACGTCGCGCTTCACACCGCCACCAGAGCTGAAGTCGCCGCCGCAGAGCGCGGCCACGGCCTTGACCGTCGCACCGCCCCCGCAGAGAGGCTGGCTCGCTTCGTGGTTCGCGCCCAGGCCCCCACAGGTCGCCGACCCGGCCCAACGCGATGTGAATCGCGCGTGGCAGCACGCCAACGTCATGCCGCAAGAGATCCACAAGCTCCACGGCATTCTCGCCAACAACACACGTCTGCTCGCGACCGCGCCGAACGGCTGGGAAGAGCTGCTGACGCCGTACGTCGTAGTCCGGGCGTCCGCCATCGCCGCCTTGGCGAGCGCCAAGGTTCACCTCGACGGAGCCTTCGATGCCGGCGTGCAAGCGGCCCTCGCCTTGCCTAGCCGCAAGACCTACGATCGCGCCGTGGCGCACATCCGCGCCGCCGACGCGGAGTGCGAAGCGCTCATCCCGACCATGCAAGAGCGCTACGGTGAAGCCAAGGCCATCGCCGACAAAGCAACGCGCGAGCAGGAAGAGGCCCAAGCAGCGCAGCGTGAGATGCGCGAGAGCGCGAAGGACCTGAGCCCGGAGAAGCGCCAAAGCTTGGTGGCGCGCATCACGCAGCTCGCGGCGGTCGACTATCTCTTCGCATCCGCGGCGTACGGCGACACAGAGAGGAGCGGCGTCGACATGCGCGCCATTCCACCGGACGGGGTCATTCCAACCCTCGTGCTTCAGGGCGAAATCGTGTTCGGAAGGCGCCTCAATCAATACGAGGCGGTAGCGCTCAATGGCTCACGTACGATCACCTCACTCGCCGAGCTCATCGACCTCGTCGACAGCATGATGGGCCGCGGCGGCAGCGGCGCCTAGCCGTCACCGTGACGAGGTGCTAAGGCCCCCAGCTTCTCACGCATGAAGCTGTTCGTCTCTCTGTCTCTTTCCGTTCTGCTCGCCACGACGCACATGGCGCGGGCCCAAGAGACGGCCACCGAAGCTCCGCCAAAGCGTCCATGGCACGCGCTCATCAGCGCGCACAAGGCGAACTACTTCATCCTCGGCTTCAACGATCTCGATCAGGCGAAGTTCCAGATCAGCTTCAAGTACGAGGTCTGGTCCAGCAACCCGAGCACCGGCGGTCCGCACGCGGTGCACCTGGCGTTCAGCGAGCGCGCGACCTGGCTGATCTACGACAAGTCCTTCCCGTTCCAGGAATCCAACTACAACCCCGAGCTCTTCTACTCGCACATGCACTACGAGGAAGATGAAGAGCTGCGCCCCGGTTGCCATCTCTATCGCGAGCGCATCGCGGTCGAGCACGAGTCGAACGGCCGCGGCGACCGGCTGTCGAAGTCACTCAACCGCGCCTACGCCGAGGCGACCGCCCTGTGCGCTTTCGCGGACGGGAACTATCTCGGCGCGACCTTGCACCTCTGGGGCTACCCCTGGGCCATCAGCGAGAACCCACGTCAATCCGGCTTCACGGGCCCGGGCGAGCTCACCCTCACCGCCGGCCGCGAGGACACCGGCCGCTGGTACGGCTACGGTGACGTGAACGTGATGCTGCGCAAGGGCTTCAAGGGTGGCCTCGACAAAGGCGCCTTGCAGATCGACGCCCGCTGGCACCCCAGCCGCAGCAGCCTCGCGAGCTCCTTCTGGCCCGGTAACATCTACCTCTACGTCCAGTTCTTCACGGGCTACGGCGAGATGCTCTCGCGCTACGACGTCTCGAACAGCGCCTTCCGCATCGGCCTCGGCATGAGCGAGCGGCGGCACCTCTACGACGAATCGCAGGGGACGAGGCTCTAGCTGCTTCAGATTCTCGTAAGATCTCGCCGGCAGAATTGGTGAGATGAAACGAATTTTGCTCTGCGCCGCCCTGTCATTCTGCACCACGCACTGCTCGTCCGACCCGGGCGGGGATGGGGCGTCCGTGAACGACACGGAGGATGGCGACACCGGCACGGCTCCCGACGGCACCGACACCAGCACGGACGCTGACACGGACACCACCGTCGAGCCTCCAGACACCAGCGGCGCGGTGCGCATCCTCTATGCCGACACCACCGTCACGGCGAGCGGCGCTGGCGTCGGCATCGATGGGACGACCGCGACCATCACGAGCGCCGGCACCTACGTGGTCACGGGCGCCTCGGGCAGCGGCAAGCTGCGCATCGACGCGGCGGGAGCGGACGTCACGGTGAGCCTCGAAGGCGTCGTTCTGGACGCTGGAGCGGACATGGCGGTGTACGTTGCCGCGGCCGCGCACGTCTTGCTGTACGCGACGCCCGACTCGGTCAACACGTTCGCGAACGGCGCCGGTGCCGACGTCGAAGGAGCAATCTACTCGGCGGCGGCGCTCACCATCGCCGGCAGCGGCGCCATCGCGGTCAGCGCCGAGAGTGGCGGCGGCATCGTGACCGACGGCGACTTCACCCTCGACGAAGTCGCCCTCGACGTCGTGGCGGCGGACTCCGCGCTCAAGAGCAACGCCGACCTCACCATCAACGGCGGCACCTACGTGCTGACCGCGGGTAACGACGGCGTTCACGCGGACTTCGCCCTCACTGTCCGCGATGGCGACATCACGGTGACGGGCTCGGAGGAAGGCATGGAAGGCGCGAGCCTCACCATCACCGGCGGCACGATGCATCTCACCTCGACCGACGATGGCGTGAACGGCGCGACCGACGACGGCAGCCCGGCGACCATGCACATGAGCGGCGGCTACGTGTACGTGAACGCGCAAGGCGACGGCGTCGACGTGAACGGCAGCATCACCATGACCGGCGGCACCATCATCGTCGACGGCCCCACCGACAACGACAACGGCGCCCTCGATTACGACCAAACCTTCGTGGTGAGCGGCGGCACCATCATCGCCGCGGGCAGCGCCGGCATGGGCCAGGCTCCCAGCACGACGTCGACGCAGCGCTCGGTGCGCATCACCTTCGGCCCCACCCAGAGCGCCCACCAGCTCGTCCGCATCGAAGACGACGCCGGCAACAACGTGGTGACGTTCGCCCCCGCGAAGGTCTACCGCTCCCTCGTCTTCTCCTCGAACCTGCTCAGCTCGGGCACGACCTACAGCGTCTTCACCGGCGGCGCCGTCACCGGCGAGCCCAAGGACGGCGTCTACGCCGGCACGAGCTACACAGGCGGCTCCCTCCGCGCCACCTTCAACCCCACCACCTCGGTCACCAACGTCACCGCCAACTGACCGTCTCCGTGGAGGCGACGTCCCCATGGAGGCGTCTCCGCGCGACGAAAACGCGCATTCCCCATCGCCGAATCGAACCCGTCGACGCCAAAGGCGTCTAGCCGTCCCGCCAGGGACGGCGCACGAAAACGTCGCCGCAGGCGAAAACACGGGTTCTTCTCGGTTGAGGGTGGGTAGCGGCTTGAAACGGGCATGACCCGGCTCGGTCTCGTTAGGCTTTGGGTGTCTAGGCCTAAACCTTAACGGAACCCCCGCAGAGCCATGCCCTATCGCATCT
>JBDHVB010000173.1:0-11913 GCA_039809465.1 Myxococcota bacterium | reverse complement strand
GCGTTTGCGAAGCACGACGCGGCGGTGCGGCTCTCTCTTGCGTTTGCGAAGCACGACGCGGCGGTGCGGCTCTCTCTTGCGTTTGCGAAGCACGACGCGGCGGTGCGGCTCTCTCTCGCCTTTGCGAAGCACGGCGTGGCGGTGCGGCTCTCTGGCGCGCTTGCGAAGCGGCGCGGCGGTGGCGGCTCTCTCTCGAGCTACAAATCGCCTTCCCAGATGGCCCAGGCTTCATCGCCGGAGTAGTCCGTGGCGTAGAGTACGCCGAACGCTACGCGATCGGCAGGGGAGGTCGACACCTTCTCGAATGACATCGAGATGGTGGAGGTTGCGTCGAGCTCGGTCGTCGTCGCGCCCCAGCTCATCTCGCTCCCGGTCATCTCTGCGTACACCGGGTACAGCTTCGACCCGTATGCTGGCGTGAGCTGCCCGTAACCCGCGGCTGTCGACAGATACATCGTTTGTTGCTGCACGTTGCCGCTGCTGCCGTAGACGATCATCAGCAGCGCGGTGTCGAGGGCGTTCGCGTTCCCCGTGGCGCTGTAGCCAAACGGGATTGTGGCGACCATCGTTCCGTTGTCGCCTTGCTGGTAGCTGAAATAGCAGTAGTCGCTGACCGCGCCTTGGCTCACGAGCAATGCCTTGGCGTCCCAGTCGGCCGAGACGGTCGAGCCGCTGATGGTGCCGAACGTGTCGCCCAGGACGAAATAGCGGCTGCCGACCTTGAGGCCGTAGTACATGCCCTCGGCCACCACGCCGCCGGCGTTCGATAGCGTCCCCGACAGGCGTACGCCGCCGCCGGCGATTGCCGTCTTCGCCGCGGTCGGGCTCGTGAACTGCCCACCGCCCGAGCCGCCCGTCGCGCTCTGCACCGACGTCAGCAGCGTCCGCCACACCGCGATAGCGGGCACCGCGTCGTAGTCGGTGTCGTACAGCGTGCGGTACGGCGGCCAGTAAACAGAGATGCCTGTCGCGGCAGCGGTCGCCGTGCCGTTGGTCAAATCCAGCACGGCGGCATCGAGCGCTTCAATCAAGGTCTCGGCGGCCGCCGCGATCGGGCCGCCTGCGTCCGCGATGACGGACGCGACGCCGGCGAGGTCGACCATCAGCGCCGAGTCTTGCACCGACGCCTGCCGGCCAAACTCCAGCGCGCCACCCCGGGCCCGCCCGAAGAGGGTGACGAGGCTCGGCGTCGTTGGGTCGAACGCGTCTCCCATCGCGGACAAAGCGCGCTCCACGGCCCGCAAGTTGTATAGGTCCACGAGGGACAGCGTGATGTTGTAGCTGGTGTTCTGGCTGATGGACTGCGCCCGGAACCCGGCCATCATCGCCTTGGACACCGCGATAGCGTCCAGTGATGGATTCTCCGCCGCGTCCGCGAACGCCGCGTAGTCCCAGCCGTGACCCGGCTCGAGCTCTTCCGAGGCGAGCAGATACTCGGCGTAGTCACGCAGCGCGAGCGCCGACTCGAGCGAGCCCATCAGGCAGGCATCGAAGCCGACCAGCGTGACGCGGTCGCGCCCCGCGCCCGACAGCCCCGCCGCCATGCCGGTCTGGAGCTCCGCCAAGGTGAGACCGTCCCAGTTGTGCGACATGTCCGCGCCGAAGCCCGGCCAGGCGCTGCCGTGATCCCAGAAGACGAGGGCGATCTTGTCGGCCGGATAGTTTTCGATGCCCCAGGTGAGAAAGTCGGCGAGCACCGTGGGGTCGCCCATGTTCTTCTCGCCGATGTCCTGGAGCTTGGTGAGCTTCCCGGAGTCGACGCGGACGCGCAGGGTGCCGGTCCAATCGGGCAGGCCGCCGATGGCGCCGTTGGTGTAGCCGGTGGCGCGGTCGACCTGAACGATGATGTTGAAGTCATCGCTGCCTCCCACCGCCATCATCTCGGTGAGGTCCTGCAGGGCGAAGGGCTCGAGGTCGTTGTCCGCGACCATGTAGACCAGGACGGTCCAGGAGCGGCCGCCGGTGCTGTGCGCGAGCTCCGGGATGTCCAAGGGCTGATTGCTGGTGTCGCTGTCGCCGTTGCCACGGCCGTCGCCACCGCTCGTCCCGTCACCGCCGCCCGCGCGGTTCGCCGGATCCAACGAAGAGCCGCCGCAAGCCGAGAGCGCGACCGCGAAAGCCAAGGTGGCCAGGCGGCCCGAGCCGCCGCAGAGTCCCCGCGCCATGAGACCTTATCGGCGAGCCGGCGGGGCAGGTTGCGACGGGTTCAACTGTCCGCGCGGCTTAGTCTTTTCAGCTCTTCGTCGATGACCCGCAGGCGCGTCTCGTACTCATAGCGGTGGCCGTGGATGATGTAGATGGCGACGCCCACCACCGTGACGGTCAGCCCCAGGGCGGCCAGCGCGGCAAGGCCGCCCCAGAAAATGCCCACGGGGATCGCGGCGACGGCGACGATGCTGCCCCAGGCGACGCGGCGTTGCTCGGCCGAGAGGCCTACGAGCTTCTGGTCGAGCTCCTGGCGCTCGCGGGTGAGCTCTTCGGTGCGTGCCATGGGTTACGGCTTCACGAAGCGCAAAGCGAAGCGGTCGCTCTCTCCGCGCTTCTCCGCGGCTGCCGAGGGCGAGGCGTTCCAGTCGCGGGTGTCCTCGGGGTTGCGCAAGAAGTCAGCGGTCTTGTCGAGCTTGAAGCCCGCGGCGGTGACCTCGGCGATGACCGTCTCTTCCTCGATGCGGTGGGTGGCCTTTACGTCGCCGACGCCGTGACCCTTGGGGGCCGAGTGGTCGAGGATGACGTACACGCCGCCCGGCTTGAGGGCGTCGAAGACCGCGCGGTTCATGGTGGGGCGGTCGGCCTCGAGCCAGACGAAGTCGTGATAGACGAGGTTCGCGATGACGACGTCCAGGTCCTTCAAGTCGATCGGCAGCGGCGATTCCATCTCACGGTCGACGCGCACGACGTTCTGGTTGACCGGGCGGGCGAGGCGCTCGGTCCAGCGCTCGCCGACGAACTTCACGAAGGCGTCGGGGTTCTGGGCGTAGACTTTGCCGGTGGGGGCTACGGCGCGGGCGAGAAGCTCGGTGGTGTAACCGCTGCCGGCCGCGAGCTCGGCGACGTTCATGCCCGGCCGCACGCCAGCGAGCTCGAGGAGCTGAATGGGCTTACGGCCGGCGTCCAGGGCCTTGTCCTCGTCGGTGCGGTCGGCTTCGGCGATGAGGCCGGCGTAATTGGGGGGCGGGAGCTCGGGGGCGTGGTGCGCGCAAGCAAAGAGCAAGGGCAGGAGAGCGGCAACGGTACGCTTCATGCGCGGCTGCATAGCAGATGACGTTGGGCGCAAGCGACAGCATACTGCAAGCGAACCCATGCGCATTTTGGTCGCACCCCTCGAGCTCAAGGGGACACTCGATGCCGGCGATGCCGCGCAAGCCATCGCCGATGGCTTACGGGCGGCGCACCCTGGCGTCGAGCTCGAACTGCTGCCGCTCGCCGACGGTGGACCAGGAACCTTGGCGGCCATCGGGCGCGCCCGCAAGACCGCGTCGGTGGAGATCACCCATGTGCGCGGCGCCGATGGCAAGCCGATCGCCGCGCGCTGGCTCCGCCATGGCGAGCACGCCATCATCGAGTCCGCCGAAGCGGTCGGCCTCACGCGCTTCCCCGCCAAGACGCCGATGGCGTTCACGAGCCACGGCGTCGGTGAGCTCATCAGGGCGGCGCTCGACAAGGGCGCCCGGGACATCGCGGTCGGTATTGGCGGCAGCGCCACCGTCGATCTGGGCTTGGGCGCGGCGCAGGCACTGGGTGTCCGCTATTTCGACAGCGAGGCGCGGCTGGTCACCGACCCCGTCCCCCGGAGCTTCCCGCGCATCATGATGATCGACCGCGCCGGACGCGACCCACGCTTGGACGAGGTCGAGCTGTCGGCGTGGCTCGACGTTCAGGCGCCGCTGCTGGGTCCGGACGGCTTCGTGTACCGCTACGGCGGACAGAAAGGCGTCGAGGCGGCGCAGATGCCCGAGCTCGAAGGGCAAGCCGGGCGGCTGACGCGTGGCGGAATCGCGAGCCGAGCCGGTGATGGCGCGGGTGGCGGGCTCGGCTGGGCCTTGCGCGTGCTCTGCAACGCCACCCAGGTCTCGGGCTTTGCGGCGGTGGCCGAGGCCGTGGACCTCGACGGCGCGCTCGAGCGTTGCAGCCTCGTCATCACCGCCGAGGGCCGCCTCGATGCGCAGTCGACGCAGGGAAAGGGCACTTGGGCCCTCGCTCAGCGCGCGCGCGCGATCGGCCGGCCCGTGATCTTGATGACCGGCGCGTCACGACTCTCACCCGAGCTCTGGCGCACCGCTTTCACGGACGTGGTCACGGTGGGCACGCGAATGCCCACCGATCGCGACGATGCTTACCAGCAGCTGGTTACGACAGCGCGTGCCTGTTCTTTGCGCGGTCCTTGGCTTGCGCCTTGACGGCTTTGGCGTCGTGCTTGCCGTTCGCCTTGCCACCCGCGTGCTTGTCGCTCGCGTGCGACAGATCCATGTCGGCGTTCTGCAGGTGCGCTTCGACGAACCAGAGGTCCTTGTCGACGGCGCGCGAGATGCCGGTGAACAAGTCGGCCGTGCCGGCATCGCCCGCGTTGTCGGCGGTGTCGATGGCCTTGCGGACGAGCTGCGCGTAGCGCGCGAGCGACGTGGTGACCGCGTCGATGTGGGCGAGGCCGTCCGTGATGCTGGGGTCGTACGGCGGCAGCGAGGTGCGTTGCCCAACGGCCTGCGACGTGCCGTCCACGAGGCCCCCCATGGCGACCGCGCGCTCGGCGATGTCGTCGCTCCAGCCTTCGATGTGCTCGGCGACTTGATCGAAGAGCTCGTGAATGGCGATGAAGTTGGGGCCCTTCACGTTCCAGTGGGCCTGCTTGAGCTGATTGAAGAGGTCGATGGTGTCGACCAGGCGGTCGTTCAAGAGCTTCACCATCTTGCCGCGCAGGTCACGGCTCATGTCGTTCTTGGTCGGATTCATTCTGTCTGTTCCCCTTGTGCATCCTATGGGTGGTTGTACTGCCTAAGCTAAGCATCCACGAGAATCGAGACACCTGGAAAAGTTGGCGCGGCCTCGTTGGGCGCGGCGATGAACAACCAGCGCAGTAAGTCCCTGTAGAACTTGAAGAGTGGGATGCCCTCGGCCACCTGGTCGCGGACGGCCTCGCGGCGGCTCTTGTGGCCGGTGTGGCTCTCGCGCGTCAGGTGCTCGCGCTCGTTGTGGTGGGTCGCCAAGGTGAGGATCTGAATTTCGAAGAGCTTGTCCCACCAGGACACGACGCTCTTCATGGCGCCCCAGCCGCTGCGCTTTTCGCCTTCGTCCATGTAGCTCTTCACCTCGACGAAGCCGAAGCGGCGCGTGTCGGCGTTGGCCGGCACGTCGTAGCGCGCGAGGTCGCTGTCCTGGAGCTCGAGGTCCTTCAAGGCGTCGTGCAGGCGCTGCACGTCGGCGACCTCGTCGACGACGAACTTGATGCCGAAGACGTCCTTGACGAAGCGCGAGAGCTCGCGCAGCTGCTTGTCGCGGTTCACGAGCGTGTCGAGGCCGAAGATTTCGTCGGCGACCTTGTTCCAGAGCTCTTCTTCCGCCTTGATGCGCGAGATCACCTTGTGCACCGAGAAGCGGCCCATCGACAGCGGCTGATACTCGACGACGTTGGCGACGAGGGTCGGGGTCTGCAGGCGTACGCCATCGTGGACACGAAAGCGCTGCAGCTGACGCGTCCCCAAGTCCAAGTCGGTGTACGAGTAGAGGTCGGCCGCGGAGATGCGGTGGCTCAGCGTGAAGCGCTCGCGCGTCGTGGGCACCTCGCCGACGACGATGCTGTCCATGTCGAAGGTCTCGGAGAGGAAGCGCTCACCCAGGAGCTCGCAGAGCTTGTGGAGCTTCGCCTCGCCACGCCGGATCATGGCCGCGAAAGCGTTGCGGCAGGTCTCGAGGCGGGCGCGCGAGAAGGACAGCGCGTGCTCGGCGTTCGGGTCCGCCATGATGCGTTTGCGCGAAGCGTCGAGCGAGGTGATCAGCTCCTCGATCATCGGCTCTTCGGCGACGAGCCAAAGAGGTGAGCGCGTGACCGCTTCCATCGTCCTCACAGGTAACGGCAGACCCATGCGCGGCGCAACCCATGGCCACGCTCTTCGGATGTTTGCTAAGGCTGGCGAGCAATGAGAGTGCTCCTCGCGTTCGTCCTCCTCGCTGCCGCAGCCTGCTCCGAAGCCAAGAAGGCGGGCGAGGCCGATCATCCCGGCAAGCTCGTCTTCCAACAGCAGTGCGCGCTCTGCCACGCGCTCGATGGCAGTCGCTTGCAGGGGCCGTCACTGAACGGCGTCGTGGGGCGGCCTGCCGCGAGCGTCGCTGGTTTCCCGTACACCAAGGCCATGCGTGAGAGCGGGCTCACCTGGGACAAGGCGACCTTGAACGCCTTTCTCGAGAGCCCGATGGCGAAGGTTCCCGGCAGCATGATGGTCACCGCGATCAAAGACCCCATGCAACGGGCTGCCGTCATTGAGTTTTTGGACACGACCAAGGCGCAGTAAAAATTTTCGGGTGGCGTGTCGAAATCGTGCCGCGTCGATCGACGCATGTTCGAGCCCACGATTCACACGAGGAGAGTCCAATGCGTTTCATGGTCATCGTCAAAGCCACCGCGGAGTCCGAAGCCGGCGTCATGCCGACCACCGCCGAGCTCGAAGAGATGATGAAGTACAACGAAGAGCTGGTGAAGGCGGGCGTCATGCTCGCGGGCGAGGGCTTGCAACCCACCGCGAAGGGTTTCCGCGTCCAGATGGACGGCGCCAAGCGCACCCTCGTCGACGGACCCTTCGCCGAGACCAAGGAGCTCATCGCGGGCTACTGGATCTGGGAGGTGAAGTCGCGTGAGGAGGCCATCGCCTGGGCCAAGCGCTGCCCGAACGTCGCTGGCGCCGGCAAGCGCGGTGAGATCGAGGTGCGCCAGATCTTCGACGCGGCCGACTTCGGCGACGCGCTCACGCCCGAGCTGCGGGCCAAGGAAGAAGCGCTCCGCCAGCAGGCCGCCGCGCGCGGCTGAGCCCGCGGCTTGCCATGCGGTAGACGGCGCGCGTAAGCCCTCGGGTCGTGAGCACCGAGGCGACGCACCGCACCATCGACGCAGTCTACCGCATGGAGTCGGCGAAGCTCATCGCGCGGCTCACGCGGCTCACGCGTGACGTCGGCGCGGCGGAGGAGCTTGCGCAGAGCGCGCTCCTCGCGGCGCTCGAGCAGTGGCCGGTGAGCGGCGTGCCCGACAACCCGGCGGCCTGGCTCATGCAGACCGCCAAGCGGCGCGCCATCGACGGCATGCGCCACCTGAAGGTCCGCGACAAGAAGCAGGACGAGCTGGGCTACACCACCGAGCTCACGAAGACCGTGCCCGACCTGGAGGCGGCCGTGGACGACGACGTTGGCGACGATCTGCTGCGCCTGGTGTTCATCGCGTGTCACCCGGTGCTCTCGACCGAGGCACAGGTGGCGCTCACCTTGCGCCTGCTCGCGGGGCTCACCACCGGCGAGATCGCCCGCGCCTTTCTCGTCCCCGAGGCGACCATCGGCCAGCGCATCGTGCGCGCCAAGAAGACGCTCAGCGACAAGCAAGTGCCGTTCGAGCTGCCGCGCGGCGAGGAGCGCAAGGCTCGGCTCGCGTCCGTTCTAACGGTCATCTATTTGATCTTCAACGAAGGCTACTCCGCGACCAGCGGCGAGGACTGGGTGCGCCCCGAGCTTTGCCAAGACGCGCTGCGCCTGTCGCGCATCTTGTCGACGCTCATGCCCGATGAGCCGGAGGTGCACGGCGCGAGCGCGCTCATGGCCTTGCAAGCCTCGCGCATCGCGGCGCGCACCGACGCCGACGGCGAGCCCGTGCTGCTCGCCGACCAGAACCGCGCCCGCTGGGACTACACGCTGATCGGCTACGGCTTGAAGGCGCTCGAGCGCGCCGAGGAGCTCGATGCGGACCTCGGACCCTACGCGCTGCAAGCCGCCATCGCGGCCTGCCATGCCCGCGCCCGCACCGCCGAGGCCACCGACTGGAGCCGCATCGCCGCGCTCTATGGCCGGCTCGCGGCTCTCACCGGCTCGCCCGTCGTCGAGCTCAACCGCGGCGTCGCCATTGGCATGGCCTCGGGCCCCGCCGCCGGGCTTGCGCACCTCGATGCGTGCGATATGTCCGCTTTGGCGAGCTACCCCCTCTTGCCGGCGGTGCGCGGTGACTTTCTGCAAAAGCTCGGCCGCTTCGCCGAAGCGCGGGAGGAGCTGACGCGCGCGGCGCGCTTGGCGCAAAACGACCGCGAGAAGAAGCTCCTACGCGATCGCGCCGCCCGCTGCGGCCAAGGTTAGGGGCTTGCGAGCGCAGCGCGGGCTCGTGCGCCCGCGTGAAGCGTTGCCAGCGCTTCGCAGCCGCTAGAAATAGGTGGCGAAGCCCAGCTGCGCGGCGCCGAGGTGGGTCGTCGCGGAGCGCACGAGGTCGCGTGACCAGGCGTAGCGGTAGTTGGCGCGGAGCACGGTGCTCGCCGAGAGGCGCCAGGCGAGTGAGGCGGTGAGCTGCGTGATGTCTTGCGCCGCCGGCGTGCGGGTCGCGGGCAGGTCGCCGACGTTGTAGTCGACGTACTCGAAGCGCACGCCTGCTTCGATCTGCGTGGCGTCGTATCCCAACGCGGCGAAGCGATAGAGCGGGGCGATGACGTCGGTGAACGTGCCCCATTGGCGGTTACCGAAGGTCGAGCGCAGGCTCGCGGGCACGTCGATGGCGGCGCAGGCGGCCTCGCCGCGCACCTCGAGAAAGGCGAGCGACACGCGGTAGTCCGCGGCGACGATGGTGAGATCGCGGCGGCTGTCGATGCGCAGGCCGTCGACCACGTAGGTGTTGAAGGCGCCGTGGTAGGCCGAGACACCGAGCTCCGCGAGGCGTCTGTAGCGCAGCGCCGTCCGGCCGGTGAAGGCGGGGCCCGCGTTGTTGTCTTGCTCGAAGACCCGGTTGCTGCGGCCGGCGGGGATGCTTGTCCGCCCGAGCGGATTGTCGAGGACGCCGTCGCCCAGGCCCTGGACCACGTAGGCCTGGTAGTCGAGGTCGAGCTCACCGGCGAGGAAGGTGCCGTGCACGCCGGCGCCCAGCTCGGAGAAGGTCGCGGGGATGAGGGTGGTCGACACCAAGGGCCGCTCGACGAAGTCCCAGAGCGGACCGTCATGTGCCTGGTTGAAGGCGCCCAAGGGCGTGAGGAGGATGCCGGCGCGGAAGACCAGCTCGGGCGCCGCTTCGATGTCGACGGTCGCGGTCTCGAGGTTGATCTCCCGCGTGCCGTGCTCGAACTCCACTTCGGCGACGAAGCGGATGAAGCGGTTGATGGGCGAGTAGACGAACAGGTTGAAGCGCTGGAATTCGAACGATGGGCCGTCGTTGACGCCGTCCTCGCGGGCGTAGTTGAAGCTCATCTCCGTGTAGCCGCCAATCGAGGCGTTGGCGCCGCCGAGCATGAAGGGGCGGGAGAAGACCGCGTCCGATTTAGCGGTGCCGCTGATCTGGCTCGGGGACTGCGGAGGGGCGGGCTCCTCGGCGGGCTTGGGCGCGGGCTCCTTGGCCATCGGCCCGGGCTCCTCGGCCGCCACCGTGGGCTCTTCCGTGGCCACCGGCTCGGGTTCTTCCACGGCCACCAGGAGCGTCAGCAGCAGCCCGTAGCTCACGCGTTCCCCACGTGGACCAGCGCGGTGTCGCCAGCGACCTCGACCTCGTAGCGCGGCAGCGGCTCGGTGGCGGGGCCGTTCAGCACCGCGCCCTGCAAGTCGAAGCGGCTGCCATGACACGGACAGATCAGCTCATCGCGCCGCTTGCTGATGCCGCAGCCCTGATGCGTGCAGGTGAGGGTCACGGCGGCCAGCGCGCCTGCCGCGTCGCGATGCAGCAGGAAGCCGTTGCTGCCCAGCTCCACTTGCACGAAGCCCGCGGGCTCGAGCTCGCTCAAGGGGACGCGCACGATGCCGTCGGCGCCTGGCTTGGCCCGATACCAGCGCGTCGCCGAGCAGGCGGCCAGGTAACCAAGCGGAGCGAGCAAGATGGTGCGGCGGCACAAGTCCGTCATAGCGACTCCAGGAACGCGAAGAGAGCGTGGCGCTCGCCGTGGGTCATGGCCTCGAAGGCGGCGCGCGCGGCCGCGGCCTCACCACCATGGAAGGCGATCGCCTCGGCGAACGAGCGGGCGCGGCCGTCGTGCAGGTAGAAGCCTTCGCCGCCCTGCGAAGCCGCCGCGAGCCCAAGGCCCCAGAGCGGTGGGGTGCGCCATTCGGAGGTCGTGGCGATCCCCTCGGTGTAGCCGTCGTCGAGCTCCAAGCCCATGTCGTGGAGGAGCAAGTCGGAGTAGGGCGCGAAGGTGACGTTGGCGAGCGCCGCGATGACGGACGGGCCGGTCGTCAGCTCCGCGACGTGACACGCCGCGCAGCCGGCGGCGCTGAACGACGCCTCGCCCCGGATGACTTCGGCATCGCCCGCGTTGCGGCGCGGCGGGGCCTTCAAGGTGCGCAGGTAGACGGTGACGTCGGCGAGCTCGGCCACGCCTACCTCGAAGCCCGCGTCGAGCACTTCGGAGCCCGCGAGCAGCGAGACGCCGGTGAACGGCGTGGTGATGCCCATGTCCTGGACGTATGCGGTCAGCGTCTGGTGCAGCAGGCTCGCCGCCGACGCCTTGCGGCCGAAGCGGCCGACGTAAGGCGTGGCGTGGCCGACGCCCCCGGGGAGCGCGACGTCGCGCGCGAACATATCGGCGAGGGCGGTGGTCGGCGTGAGGCGCTGGGCGCGGCCCGAGATGCCGTCGCCATCGCGGTCGTCGGGATCCTCGAGCGCCAGCAGCGTCGCGTCGCTCACGGCTTCGATGAGGCCCAGGCCCCCGACCTGCGGCGCGAGCAGCCGCGTGACGCCGGTGGCGCCCGTGGGGAGCACTTCGGCCGCGTAGCCCGCGATGGCCCGTGACTGCAATTGCGGACCACCTTCGGCGGCCATGGGATCGAACGTGCCGTCGCCGGTCATGCGCCCGAAGCGCACCAAGGCGAGCTCCGGATGCGAGCGGCCGTCGCCAGGGTGGCAGCTGTCGCAGGAGGCGGCGACGAACGTCGGCCCCAGGCCTTCGCTGACCGTGAAGCGGCGGCTGAACTGCGCGTCACCACGGGCGTGGGCGTTGCGCTCGGTGGCGGTGAGGCCGTCGATGGGGCCGTCGAGCACGGTGGTGTCGTCGGGCGCGCCGGGAAAGCAGGCGGTGGCGCAGAGCGCGAGGCTGGCGATTCTCCACATGGCTTAGGCTAACTAGTATAGCACCGGCTATACTTTCCGGAAGCCCCAAAGCGAAGCCGCGGCGCTGCCAAGCGTGCAGGCGGCGAGCCCGGCAAAGAGCCCATCGGCGACCAGCACCGCGTGGACGCGCGCCGCGGAGACGAGATCCAGGCCGAGCACCACGAGGAAGAGCAGGCCCGCGAGGCCAAGCAGGGCGCCGATCGCAGGGCGCGGCCGCGGCCGTAGGACGAGCGCGCCGGTGGCGAACAACGTCCAGGCGCCGTAGAAGAGGCCACGCTCGTTCGCCATGCCCAAGCGGTTCGCGAGGCAATAGACCGCCGACGCCGCGACCAGGCCGCAGCACACGCCGACGGTCGCGGCCTCGATGAAGCGGTGGCCGGCGCGCAGCCGCCGCGGGTCCCGCCGCGCCACCCACACGATGTTGCCGGTGACGATGACGAGCAGACCCATGAGGGCGAGCAGCGCGTGCGCGAGCCTAGCCGTGAGTCC
This sequence comes from Myxococcota bacterium, assembly GCA_039809465.1. Classification (GTDB taxonomy): domain Bacteria; phylum Myxococcota; class XYA12-FULL-58-9; order XYA12-FULL-58-9; family JALHOP01; genus JALHOP01. The sequence goes on along the minus strand of JBDHVB010000173.1, from coordinate 167 downwards.
GCCATAGCGAGCATAGTGGAAGTCGTGCAGGCCGTTTGCCACCTGCGCGTAGGGCGGTGTCACCGGCCGCATGACCTCGCCCGAGGCGGCATCGACGAAGACCACGCGGTCGCCGGTGAACGGCGCGCCAGCGAAGGTGAGACGGACGAAAGCCGAGCTGTCGCCGG